>CAZNXE010000089.1:0-15889 GCA_964576465.1 uncultured Planctomycetaceae bacterium | reverse complement strand
GCCATAGCTGCCGCCCATGATGGCGATCTTGTCCCGCTCGGCAATTCCTTCTTCGACGGCCCATTGCACGGCATCGATGAGGTCATCGTGCATCTTTCCGGCCCATTCTTTGTTTCCGGCGTTGAGGAAACCCTTACCAAAGCCGGTCGATCCGCGAAAGTTCACCGACAGCACGGCGTAGCCTCGGTTGGCAAGCAGTTGATCGGTCGAGCTGTACCCCCAACGATCGCGAGACCATGGTCCGCCGTGAACAAGCAGCACCATCGCCACGGGCTTCTCGGGCCGCGCGTCGCCATCGCCGTCAGTGCCAAGGGGCAAGGTAAGGTAACTGACCAAGTTGAGGCCATCGCGTGCCTGAATCACCTCGGAATGCATTTTAGCAAGCGGCAAACCTTCCAAGCTCTGCCGGTTGGAGAACAGGAACTGTGTGCTGCCGGCCTCGCGATCATAGTAGTAGTAGCGAACCGGACCGTCGTCCATGATGTAGGCCACGATCCAGTGTTCGTCGTCCAGCGACCGGCTTGTGACTTGCAGTTCACCGTCGGCAACGGTGGCGAGATAGTCGAAGTCCTTCTCGATTCTCGAATCGAGAATGTCCCACTCGCGTCGGGCGTAGGTGAACGACACGGCCTCGATGGTTTTTTCCGTGGGATGTGCCATCACGCTTCCGACGTCTGCCCGATCGTTCGAGGCGATGATCTTGGTTTCACCATTGTCCAGGTTCGTACTTCGCAGCGCCGCGGTGTCGCGACCTCGACTGTCGAGCCAATACAAGATGCGTCCTGTTTTGTCGAACCCGGGCTCGTCGTGAGCGAATCTTCTTGTGGGATCTTGGTATAGAGCTTCCAGCCATCTTTCCCATCCGCTTCCAGCACCTCGGTGCCGCCATCGGGGCTGAATCGCGTGCCCATTCGCACTTGGTAATCATCGTCGGTCAAGAAGCCCATGAAGCCCGGATTCTCTTGCACGAGGGTGCGGGTGCCGGTCTCGATATCAACACGGTGGATGTCGTGCAGTTGCGGATTGCGATCGTTAAGCCCGACCAGAATCTCGCCGGGGAACTTGTGACTGACTTCTTGGATTTGGGCGGCGACCTTCTTCAAAGGGGTCAAGTCGATCGTTTTGTTTGTCTTGAGATTGGTGGAATAGACGTGCCAGTTTTCGTCACCGCCGATATCTTGAAGGTAGATGATGTGCTTGTTGGTAAAGGCCCAAAAAAAAGATCGAATGCCTCGCTTCTTGTCTTGGGTCACGGGCTTGGCCGCGTCGGGGTCCGAAATCGGGCCAACCCAAACGTTGAGCACCCCGTCCACGGGGGCAAGAAAGGCCATCTGTTTCCCATCGGGGCTAATGCGGGCGCTGGCCTTGTCGGGGTTCCCAAACAAGGTCGTCCGAGGGATTAACTCGGCCTGTCCAGGCTTATCGGCTCCGGGCCCCGCAGCCACTGGTTTTGGCGCCGGAAGCGAGTCTTGCCCAAATGCCGCGGTGTTAAGAAAGCCACTCAGCAACACCGGAACTGCAAAGATCAACGCAATCCGAATTCTTCCCATGGCTGCCTGAAAGCCGAAACGATGCATGATGTCTCTCCTCCGTGTCGAAGTTTTGTCCGCTCGATAACCGGTGCATCGCGTCGGGAGCGCGACACCGGGTGATTTTCATTGCGATCAACATAGCCGAGCCACGGCAAACTGACCAGATATTGTCTTGTCAGGGTAACATTGCGCAGGAAATCACGTTGTTCGATCCGCTATCATGGGTGCCACGACCATGGTCCCCTTGACACGGCCCCACGATCTGCGAGCAAGCTCGTGTCGCGTCACGCATCTGATAATCTGGCACCGCCGCAATCCGACGGAACGTCCGCGCCCGGTGCCGGTGTGATTCAGCATGGATCGCGACAGCCAATGGTTTACGTGACCCTTGCATTCGCGGCGGGGATTGCACTGGACCGCTTTGTCTCGCTGTCGTTGCTGTGGGCTTGGATCTTTGCGGTCGTGGGTTGGTGCGTGTGGTGGTTGCTGTGGCGACGCGGCATGTTGCACGCCAGCGAAGTGGTCTTGCTAGCCGCGGTGACGGCGAGCGGCGCGGCGGCGCATCATGCGCAGTGGCGACTCTTCTCACCCAACGACATTGGACGCTACGCGCGCGAGGCCGGTGGCCCTGTGTGTGTTGATGCTATCGCCGTTGAACAGCCGCGGCGCGTTCCGGCACCGCCTCACGATCCGCTACGTGCCATCCCGCGCGGCGAGGGGTCCCGGCTTCAAATCGACGTGATTCGCGTTCGCGATGGTCGACAGTGGCGGGCAGCCGCGGGGCGAAGTGTACTGTTCGTTGATGGCCATTTGCTGGGCGTGCGAGCAGGGGATCGCCTGCGGGTGTATGCCCAATTGTCCGCACCGCCGCCAGCGCTCAATCCGGGCCAATTCGATTACGCCCACCATCTTCGTGCGGACCGGATCCTCAGCCGGTTTTCGGCGAACTATCCCGACTGCGTATCGGTTGTCCAAGCAGGCAAGTGGTGGCATCCTGGGAATTGGATCGATCGCATTCGTGGCCGCACCGATCGCCTCCTGTGGCGATCGCTCGACCATCAACGCTCTGGATTGGCGGCGGCACTGTTGCTGGGAATGCGCGAACAGGTGGTTGCCGAGCGGACCGAACCATTTCTCGAAACCGGTGCCATGCACCTGCTGGCCATTTCAGGGATGCACGTGGGCATCGTGGCCAGCATCGTTCTGTTGGTTGTCCGCCTGGGGTGGTTCCCACGAAAGGCGGGGCTGCTGAGTGTGGCGGCGATCACAATAGGTTATGCCTTGCTGGCCGACGCGCAACCGCCGGTGGTTCGGGCCAGCGTGTTGGTCTGTATCTCTTGCCTGGCGGCGCTGTTGTGGCGGCGAGGTCTCACGTTGGGTGCTTTGGCCGCCGCCGGTGCGGTCGTGTTGTGGAACAATCCGGGGGACTTGTTTCGCACCGGACCACAACTGTCGTTCATCGCCGCCGCCACGTTGATCTGGTTCTCGGGTCGACATCGAGATGCCTCGCCGGTCGATCCACTGCGGCGGCTAATCGACCAATCGCGAACATGGCCCGATCGGGCCGCGAGACGCATTGCCGTTTGGCTATGGGAGCTAACGCTGTTCAGCTTCGCGGTGTGGCTCGTGACGTTGCCATTGGTGGCCGCGCGATTTCATATCGTCGCCACCACGGCCCCGCTGCTAAGCACATTGCTCTGGTTGCCGGTTGCATCGGCACTGATGTCGGGGTTTGCCGTGTTGGCCAGTGGCTGGTTGTGGGCTCCGCTGGCCGCGATTCCCGCAGCGGTGTGCGACGGTAGCCTTTGGCTCTTGGAGTCGGGCGTCGAACTAGCGGCGGCCATTCCCCACGGACACTTCTGGGTTGCCGGACCTGGTGACTGGTGGCTGGGCGTGTTTTACGGCATCTTGGCGTTCTGGCTTTTCGTACCACGCTGGCAACCACCGCGACGGTGGACCGTGGCGATTACGGCACTGTGGTGCGCGGTCGGCATCGGCAATGCCCCGCTCAGCGAATCCATCTCCACTTGGCAGCGACAGCGTCCCCCAGAGCTGCGGTGTACGTTCACCTCCGTTGGGCACGGCTGCTCGGTTGTTGTTGAATTGCCCGGCGGTCAAACGCTGCTCTACGATTGCGGGCAGCTTGGTTCGCCGACCTCTGGGGCGCGAACGATCGCCGGTTGTCTGTGGCAACAGGGCATCACGCACCTCGACGCGGTGGTGATCTCGCATGCCGATGTCGACCATTACAATGCGCTGCCAGAGTTGCTGCGACGATTTTCCGTCGGCGTGGTGTACGTTTCACACGTGATGTTCGAGGAGAACGCCCGTGCGCTGGAGACGTTAGCCGATTCGCTTGCACAAGCCGGGGTACGCGTGGTCGAAATCTCCGGGGGCGAGCGATTGGCGACCAACGACGGCACAACGATCCAGGTCTTGCACCCGCCGCCACGTGGCGTGTTGGGAAGTGATAACGCCAATAGCATTGTGCTGGCGATTGAATTCGATCAACGGCGAATCCTGCTGACCGGTGACTTGGAAACGCCTGGCATGGAAGACGTGACGGCGGAAGAGCCATGGGATTGCGACATCCTACTGGCGCCGCATCATGGCTCTCCGCGTAGCGACCCATTGCGATTCGCCCTGTGGTGTCGCCCTGAATGGGTTGTGATTAGCGGCGGGCGTAATGTCGACTTCGCCGGGGCAGGGCAGGTCTATGCCCAACGCGGAGCCAACGTGCTGCACACCGCGCGCGATGGAGCGGTTCATTGCGTGTTGAATCGAAACGGCGTCCATGTCACGTCATTTCGAGATGCAAGTCGCTGAGGTTCTCGCGATCGAAACGGCCATGTCATTCGGCTGACCGCACACAAAGAACCGGGCGAATGCGGACGGCGGGCGCCCTCGCGTCTTCTTGGCAGTCTCGTGGCCGAACACTATGCTAAGGCGAGCGGCGAATGAGAATATACCGACGCGTGAGCGAGGGACCAGCCGGTAATACACTGCGATCCCTCGCTTACGCGTCGGGTTGAGATTGGCACGTAACGCACAACAGGAGGTGCTTTGATGGCCACGACGACCAAGGTTGACACCAAGAAAGTTACTGGGCGTCGACAACTGCACTTCGACACCGTGGAAGAGATTCTGACGGACGCAGAACAAATGGCCGCCGCGAACCCAACAACGCTTGGCAATTGGTCGCAGGGGCAAATCTATCGCCATCAGGGCGAAACGATGAACCAATCGATCGACGGGCTGGATATTAGCCCGCCTTGGTACATCAAAATCGTGGGGCGACTGATCAAGCGCCGATTTCTTACGAAACCCATGCCGGCGGGGTTTAAGCTTCCGAAATCGACCAAGCTGCTTCCGCCGGAGATCGGTCTCGAAGATGGACTTCAATATCTTCGAGACGCCGTGGCGCGGCTACAAAATGAAACGAAGCGCGCCGACAGCCCGTTATTAGGCAAGATGACAAACGATGATTGGATCCAACTGCACTGTCGACACGCAGAGCACCATTCGAGTTACATCGTCAGTCCGCCCGAACAAGGTGGGTAAACCTGCTGGCGATTTGAGTTTGTGCAAGGGCGACGTACCCATGCGCCAGCCAGAACTACCCACCCTACAAAACCATGATATCTGTTAAGCGAGAATAGTATGGCAACCGACGGCGACGACAAGACCGATGTCACGATCAACGCGTTTGAGATGACCGACAGTTGGGTGTTTATCAGAGCATCCACAATCGAGCACGACCTTGATAAGCTTCCTTTCATACTCAGCCAGGCTCTCAGCGACTGGCTGATAAAGAACCCCGACAATCGGGTTCGCGCCACGCTTCCGCTAGTGGCAGGGGGTTACACCGTCGGAATCCACATCTGGTTCGACAACAATTCAAACAAGTCGACAGGCTTTGATGAGCTGTAATGCAAGCGGCAGAAATGTTTTTACCGTAGCATGGGACCTCGTCCCGTGTAGAACCCACGGAGTACACGGGACGGGGTCCCATGCTACGTAGTTTTCTATCTGCCGCACGCCTAACGAAGCGCCTCTCCGAGCGATTGCTCGAAATGCCAGCGACGTTCGCTGCGTTTGTGAAGCCTTGTCGTGACGATCCGTGGCACGCCGTTTCACTCCTTGTTGGTTTGTTGATACACGGCATGAAGCAGGGCTTCGACGTTGGCGTATTTTTTCTTGTCGCCAAGCGCGGCGTCGATGAGCCGGCGGGCGTCGCTTTCAGAGTGCCCTAGAGAGCGAAGTACCTCGAACGTTTCGCTGACAACATCTTGTTCGACTTCGGCCTCATGCGATTCTTGTCGTGCCACGAGCAAGGCGAATTTCGGCACTTTGCGGCGGAGCTTGGCCACAATTCGCTCGGAGACTGCCGGCCCCACGCCGGGAAGCGTTGAAAGCTGCTTCGTGTCTTGCTCTTCAATCGCCCGGGCGACTTCTGCTACGGGCCGCACCATCGCGCGGAGGGCCTTCTTCACGCCGACGCCGTCAACCGAACAGAACAATTCAAAGAACTCCCGCTCGATCACACTAAGAAAACCGACCAGACGCGGAGTAAGCCGACCTTGCATCGGGTTGCCTTCGAGGTATTCAATCGTGAACAGGCTGATCTCCTCGCCCCGCAGGCTTTGCAACTGTCGCCGCGTGAACTCCGGGATGAGAACTTCGTATTCCAACGGGCCCACGCCTAGCGTAAGCGCGTCGTCGCCGAGGTGTACTAGTTGTCCGGTTATTTTCGTAATCACTTGCTCGATGGTCTCTCAATGGGGTGAAGGAAATTTCAAGCCGTGCCAAGCGGCTATACACGTAGCTTCTTTGAGCCCCCGGGATGCCGCATTTGCAGATAGTAATGACACAGGGCAATCGCCAGTGCGTCCGCCACATCGGGCGGGTCTGGCGGCTGGTCCAACTTGAACTCGGTCTGAATGGCCAACTGCATCTGATGCTTGGGAGCACGACCGTTTCCGGTAAGCACTTTCTTGACCTGCGTCGCACTGTAGTGAATCACCGGGATACCAGCCTGCGCGGCAGCCAAGCAAATCACACCTCGAGCATGCCCCATGAGGATTGCGGTACGCGGTCGCCGATAGTGCCCGTAAAGCTGCTCCAATGCCATTTCGGTGGGCTGCAACGACGCAATGGCGTCGCGAATGCCCTCGTGGATTTCCGCGATGCGAGCCGTTAGCGATCCTCGAGTCCGTCCGCGAACAACGCCCGCCTCACGCAGGATGGGGCCCGAGTGACCGCACTCCAGCACACCATACCCGGTGATGTTCAGCCCGGGGTCGACCCCCAACACGCGGCGCACTGCCGAGGGGGAACTCATGAGATGGAGCGCCCTAGGAGATGCTGGGGAATTCGCAATGTGAAGTTTTGGTTGGGCATGGCAATCCTTCGCCGATGGATCAAGATTCGATCCGCCAGATCGTGCCGTCGGGCCGATCCTCGAGCACGATGTTTAACTTGGTGAGCGCATCGCGAATCTTATCAGCCAACGCGAAGTTTTTACTATCACGAGAATCTTTTCGCACCTCGATCAGCAGCTCCACCAAGGGTGCGATCATGGAGTCGTCCGCTTTGTCGTCGACGATGGCTTCGCGAAACAGCCCCAGGGTTGCGGCCAGCTCACGAAGTACACTTGCCCCCCGTTTAAGCGTCGCGAGCGATTGTTCGTCGCCGCCAGATCGCTCCAGTTTTTCGGCATCGACGAATTTATTGAGCAGTCGCACCAATTCAAACAAATCGCCGACCGCGGCCCCGCTGTTGAAGTCGTCGTCCATGGCGGCAAGGTATCGCTGGCGTGCGGCATGGATTTGATTTCGTGGGTCGGCCTTGTCGTCGACTGCCGCAAAGGCTTCCAGGTGCCGGTCGCCTTCTTCGCGGGTAGCGGGGTAGGGCAAGCTGTAGAAACTCTCGCCCGTAATGCGTTCAAATCGATCGAAAAAGCGGTAGAACGTGTCGAGGCCCGTGGCGATGTTCCGCAGTTGTTGCTCGCTGAAGTAGATGGGCCGTCGATAGTGGGTCGACAGCAGAAGCAGCCGGATGGTTTCTGCCTGGTGAACATCGAGCAATTCGCTGAACGCGCCCGCGCCGGTCGATTTGCTGATTTTCGTTGCGGCTTGCGCGTCGGCGTCTTGTTCGTTTTCGTCGGTGGCCTTGGTTTGGCGTCCGCCAACTTTGCCGGTCTCGTCGGCGGCTTGCATCAGCCCGTTGTGCATCCAGTATTTGGCCTGCGGTTTGCCGTGGCAGCATTCGCTTTGGGCGATTTCATTTTCGTGATGCGGGAACACCAGATCGAGTCCGCCGCCGTGGATATCGAACGAAGGCCCTAGCAGCTTCCGGCTCATTGCCGAACACTCGATATGCCAACCAGGTCGCCCGGGCCCCCAGGGGCTATCCCAAGAGGGTTCGCCGGCTTTGGCGCTTTTCCACAAGGCGAAGTCGGTCGCCGCGCGTTTGCGGGCGGCCATTTCGCCGCCGGCACCTTGCAGACTTTCCAGCGATCGATGGCTGAGCTTGCCGTATTCGGAGTCTTGACAAACTTCAAAATAGACGTCGCCATCGGCGGCGTAGGCGAACCCCTTGTCGATGAGTTCTTGCGTGAATTCGATAATCTCGTCCATGTTGTCGGTGGCCCGAGGGAAGTGATCGACGGTGTCGACACCCATCGCTTCGAGATTCCGCATGTAATCGTCGGTCATCTCACTGGCCAACGCGGCCATGGTCATCTCGCGTGCCGTCGACTCGGCAATCAACTTGTCGTCCACGTCGGTAACATTAATGACAAACGTGACCTCGAACCCGCTGTAGGTCAGATAGCGTTTCACGGCGTCAAAGATCACCGGGCCGACCATGTGGCCAATGTGGCTGGGCTTGTAGACCGTGGGGCCGCAAAGATACATACCAATTTTGCCAGGCTCCAACGGAACCAGCGGCTCCTTTGCTTTGCTCAGCGTGTTGTAAATCTGGATGCTTGCCTGGGTGGTGGTCATGGCGACCGTGTCCTTCGTCGTCACTGTTGTGGACATGTGATTAATCTTCCGTGAATGGCTTCGACAATAAAACGATACATTCGGCCGCGATCGCCTCTTCCTTGCCGATCGGACCAACCCCTTCGCCGGTCTTTGCTTTCGTGCCAACCCGGTTCGGATCAATCTCAAGCAATTCGGCGATTCGATGGCGAATCGCGGCTTTGTACTGCGACAGCTTCGGTCGCTGGGCGAACACGATGCAATCGAGGTTCACGACCTGATATCCAAGTTCCTTCACTCGATGATAAGCCTCGATGAGCATCTCCGCCGAATCGCGTCCGCGGTTGGCCTCGTCGGTATCGGGATACATCTCGCCGATGTCGCCCAAGGCAGCCGCGCCTAACAGAGCATCGATGACCGCGTGCAACAGCACATCTGCATCGCTATGCCCAACTGCCCCACGGTCGTGGGGAATGGTCACGCCGCCAATCACCAGTGGCTTGCCAGCCTCCAGGCGGTGCGTGTCGTGCCCGATTCCTACGCGCGTGTCCAGCGTGATCGCATCTCCTCGGCCCTGGGCCCTGGTTCCGTTCGTGTGAGTTCATCTCTGTGTGTCGGGTGATTTTAGATCATGTCGCAAATTTCGACAACGCGGAACCGCTTCCCAGGCGTGGAGGTCTCTCTATAATCCAGCACCATGCCGATCATCGAAATCCAAGGGCTCACCAAGAGCTATCGCGTATATCAGAAGCCAGAGGGGTTGTGGCACTCGGTGCGAGGCCTGTTTCGACGCGAGTATCGCGACGTGCATGCGGTCCGCTCGATCGATCTTACGGTGGACAAAGGCGAATTCGTTGCGTTTTTGGGCCCCAACGGAGCCGGAAAAACGACCACCTTGAAGCTTCTCTCGGGCGTCATCACGCCAACCGCGGGAACCGCCAGCGTGCTGGGGCATACGCCCTGGAAACGTGAAAATGCCTATCGTCGCCGGTTCGCGTTGGTCATGGGCCAAAAGAACCAGTTGTGGTGGGATCTTCCCGCGCAAGAGTCCTTCCGGCTGCACCAGGAGATTTATGCGATCGAGCCGAGCCAGTTTGATCGTTCCTTGGGCGAATTGGTCGAGTTGCTCGACGTTGCCCAATTGCTCGGTCGCCCGGTGCGAGAACTGTCGTTGGGCGAACGGATGAAAATGGAGTTGATCGCGGCATTGCTGCACTCGCCGGAAGTTCTGTTCCTTGATGAGCCGACCATCGGGCTGGACGTCGTCGCGCAACACAATGTTCAAACCTTCCTGCGACACTATCAGGAAACGCGGCGGATCACGATCCTGCTGACCAGTCACTATATGAAAGACGTGGCCGCGCTGTGCAAACGCGTGGTGATCATCACCGACGGATCGATCATGTACGATGGCTCGCTTGCCGGAATCATCGATCGCTTCGGCGGGCAAAAAATCGTCACGCTGCAATTTGTCGACGACAACGTGCCGGGCGATCTCGCAAGATTCGGCGATGTGCTCGATGTACAGCCCCCTAAAGTGCGGATCCGCATCCAACGGTCGCGCGTGGCGGAGGTGATGTCGGCCATTCTCGCGTCCTATTCGCTGGAAGATGTCAGCGTCGAAGACCCACCGTTGGAAGATGTGATCGCCGACGTCTTCAATCAGGCCTCGCTCGACAACCGCTCGGGCAATTCCACGGAACAAGATCAATCCATCGTCACGGCACGAACTCGCTAATTCGGGGTCAAGGTCCTCTCAACATGATGGCGCGCGTGACAACTTGGTGGACGATCCTGCGGATCTGCATTGAAGAACGACTCGTGTATCGGGCCGACTTCGCCTTGGGTACGCTGATGCGATTCTTGCCGATCGTCACGCAGGTCTTTCTGTGGGGCGCCATCTTTGCGGCAAACGACAATACGTCGATCGCGGGAAAGTACACCTTTCCCGACATGATCGCCTACTATCTGCTGACAATGGTCGGGCGGGCGTTCTCCAGCATGCCGGGTTTGGCTTCAGGAATCTCGCTGGACATCCGCGAAGGAACCATCAAGAAATATCTCACCCAGCCGATCGACATGGTGGGCTTTTTGATGCTGAATCGCATGGCCCACAAGCTGGTCTACTACAGCGTGGCAATCGGACCGTTCGCCCTGGTGTTCTGGCTGTGCCGTGGTTATTTCGTCGACGGCTGGCCCGATCCGCTGGTGATGGTTGCCTTCGTGGCAACGCTAATCATGGGCTTTCTGCTGGGATTCTTCCTCGAAGCCGCGATCGGGATGATCGGGTTCTGGTTCCTCGAAGTCAGTTCGCTACTGTTCGTTTACATGCTGTTCAATTTCTTCTGTTCAGGGCACATGTTTCCGATCGACATCTTGCCAGCATACGGACGTCAGTTCATTGAGTTATTGCCGCTGCCCTACTTGGCGTACTATCCGGCGGCCATCTTCTTGGGAAAGGTGCCCCCGGACGAAATTCCGTTCCGGCTTGCCATCCAGGCTGCGTGGTTGGTGTTCTTCATTGTGTTCTGCCGCTTCATGTTTCACCGCGGCGTGCGACGCTATAGCGGATTCGGGGGCTGATCGGCCATGAACGGAACACGACCTTCCTATCTCCGGGTGTTACTCATGTTCGCCCGAAATAGCCTCGTGCGGGACATGACGTTCCGCGTGAACTTCGTCATTCAAAGCATCTCATCGGTCGGCTGGGTGCTGATGAACCTGGGCTTCTACCTACTGATTTTTCAATACACTCCGATGATTGGCGCCGACAGCGGCTGGGGGAAGTTCGAGTTCTTTGTCTTTCTCGCCACCTCGCTTTTGGTCAACAGCACGGTGCAGGCCTTTTTCATGCCCAACGCCAATGAGTTTGGCGAGTTAATTCGCATGGGAGGGCTCGATTTCGCCCTGCTCAAGCCGATCGACACCCAGTTCTTGGTCTCGCTGAGAAAGATCGAATGGGCATCGCTGGCCAATTTCTTGTTCGGCATCGGGCTGTTGTTTTATTCGCTGGCACAACTAGACAGCCACCCGACGTTGGTCCAGTGCCTGCTCTATCCGGTGTATGTCTTGTGCGGCATCGCGATTCTGTACAGCCTGATGATTACTTTGGCCAGCATGAGCGTGTGGATGGGTCGCAACCAAACTCTGTACGATTTTTGGTTCTACATCACAACTTTTTCCCGTTATCCGATGGAGATCTACGAAGGTCGCTTCGGCACCCCACTTCGGTACACTTTCACTTTCTTCGTTCCCGTGCTGGTGGTAATCAACGTTCCCGCCGCGTTGATGGCCAAACCGTTGGATGCCCAAAACTGGCCACTAGCCCTGTTCGCCCTATTGGCAACCGCCGGCAGCCTCATGGTCTCGCGATGGGTCTTCACCCGATCGCTGTTGAGTTATCGCAGTGCGAGTAGTTGAATCTGTTCGAAGGTGTTTGTGAAACAACGTGTTGATGAAACGCCGTCACCGGTTTTTGGATTTTGTTGGTCGGCAGAATCGTTGCAGCATCAAGCGGATTATGGCGATCTGAATCATGGCCTCTTCTCTGAGAACTCGATGCCGATGACTCGCGCTTCGCGCTCATGAAGTTTGCGCGCGAGGTAGCCCGTCCCGCATCCTGCATCGAGCACATTTAGGCCAGCAACATGGCCCGCGAAATCCCAAAGAACAGGATCAGAATTCAAGATGCGGTTACTGTCACCCTCATCTCCCACCTGAAGATCCCAGTCTTCCGCAACGCGATTCCAGAACGCTTTCGTCTCTTCCGTCTGATCGAACGTCATCGATTCCTCCGGTAATACACTCATTCAGCCACCAAAATACTATACGACCATACCGCGCCTACATTGTCGAACATGGAATCGCAGGGCTGAGAAGGGTTCGTCGAAAACACGTCATTCGAGAGTATGGTCTGTTTCGCTACGTAGCCAAACACGCGAAACTTGCAGCCAGTGGCGTGATGGCTCACAATAGAGGCGTTGCCCGACGCTGTCGGACGGGGGGCTGTGTCCGACGGATGATCGCGGCGACGATCGTTTCCCTCCCGGTTGTGTATCACCTCGTACTGACGATTGGCCAACGGCCGATTTCGCGAGTCCCGCCATGATCCGATCGCTGTGGTTGTTGCCGCTGTTGCTGTGTAGCTCAACGTTGGGCTATGCCGTTGATATCGAGTCGAACGAGACTGGTGTGTCGTTTGAAAACGACGTCCGCCCGCTGCTCAAGGCGCATTGCTTTCAGTGTCACGGTGAGGAGGACGAACTTAGCGGTGGTCTCGACTTGCGGTTGCGCAGGTTCATCGCAGCCGGCGGTGACTCCGGAACTTCGATCGTGCCGGGCAATCGCAGCGAGAGCCTGCTCTATCAGCGAATCGTCGATGGCGAGATGCCGCCGGAAGATAAGACGCTGCCCGACGAAGACCGCGAAACAATTGGCCGTTGGCTCGACGCCGGCGCTCCCACAGCTCGCCCAGAGCCGACGGAGCTGACCGACGAACATTACTTCACCGAGAAAGAACGCACTTACTGGGCCTTCCAGCCTATCCAGCGGCCCGACGTTCCCTTGGTCGCCGCTGCCGATCAGGTACGCACCCCGATCGATCGCTTCCTGCTCGCACGGCTCGAAGAGCAGGGGCTGGGGTTTTCGCCCGAAGCTCTCAAACGCACGATCTTGCGACGCGCATGCTTCGACCTGACGGGTCTGCCGCCCAACGAGAATCAGATCGAACGATTTCTCGCCGACACGGCAGTCGATGCCTACGAAACGTTGATCGATCGGCTGCTGGCTTCTCCACAATATGGCGAACGCTGGGGTCGCCATTGGCTCGACGTGGCGGGCTATGCCGATTCAGAAGGCTATGCCAACGAAGATCCGCTGCGGAACCATGCCTACAAGTTTCGCGACTATGTCGTCGCCGCGGTCAACGCCGACAAGCCGTTCGACGTCTTCATTCGAGAGCAACTGGCCGGCGACGAAATGGTTGACCAACCGTATAAGAATCTCGAAGCTGCAAGCATCGAAAAACTCGTAGCTACCGGGCTGTTGCGCATGGCGCCCGACGGCACGGGCGTCGGCGGCGTCGATCAAGGTGTGGCTCGCAACGCGGTCACTGCCGAAACGATCAAGATCGTCAGTACGGCTTTCTTAGGGCTAACCGTCGGCTGCGCGCAGTGCCATGACCATCGGTACGATCCGATTCCGCAGGACGATTACTATCGGCTCCGCGCCATCTTCGAACCGGCCTTGGATTGGAAGAAGTGGCGAAATCCGACGCAACGGCTCCTGTCGCTCTATACCGATGAACAACGCGAGCAAGCGGCCGAACTCGAGCGCGAAGCCGCACAGGTCGAACAGCAGCGACTGGAAAAGCAGCAGGAGTATATCTCCCGTACGCTTGAAATCGAGCTAGCCAAGCTTGATCCGGAAATGCGTGAGGCAGTCCGCGATGCAAGAGATACGCCCGAGGCGATGCGAACCGCGTTGCAAAAGTCGCTGCTGCAAGATTTTCCCAGTGTGAACGTGACGGCCGGATCGTTGTACTTATACGACCGCAAGGCTGCCGACGAACTCAAAGCCTTGAGTGCCCAGGCGGCTGAAGTTCGCGACAAGAAGCCTGTCGAAGAGTTCGTTCGCGCGTTGACCGAAATTCCAGGGCAGATACCCGTGACGTATGTCTTTGCCCGCGGCGACCACGAGCAGCCGAAGCAGGCGGTCGAGGCAAGCAGCCTTTCTATTCTGGCCAACGTGGCCCCGGAGTTTCCTGCCGACGACCCCGATCGATCGACAACGGGCCGCCGTCTGGCCTATGCCCGCTGGTTGACTGATGACGCGCACCCGTTGACGGCACGCGTGATCGTGAATCGCGTCTGGATGCATCACTTTGGTCGCGGCATTGTCGGCACGCCCGGCGACTTTGGCGTCTTGGGCGAGCGGCCCTCGCATCCAGAATTGCTCGACTGGCTAGCCCGAGAATTTGTTGCCAGTGGGTGGAGCTGGAAACATCTGCACAAGTTGATCATGACGTCGACAGCCTATCGCCAAGTTTCCCGCCGAACCGCAGCGCTCGACGAGCAGGATCCCGACAACCGTCTGTACGGCCGCATGAGCGTGCGACGTCTTGAAGCCGAAGCGGTTCGCGATGCCGTGCTGGCCGTCGGCGATGCTTTGAATCTGCAAATGTTTGGCCCCGCCGTCCCGGTCATGCCCGACGAAGTAGGACAAGTTGTCGTGGGCATCGATACGACCGACAGTGCAGGCCGCCCAACGGGAGAAAAAATTCCTCTGAACGGGCAAGAATATCGACGCAGCATCTACATCCAAGCGCGGCGTAGCATGCCGCTGGCGGTCTTGGAGACCTTCGACGCCCCGATCATGGAGCCTAATTGTGAGTTCCGATCCGCATCGACCGTTACGCCGCAAGCCTTGCTGTTGATGAACAGCAACTTCGCGATGGAGCAGTCAGAGAAATTCGCCCACAGCTTGCGAGCGCGAGCCGGGAATGACGCCGCGGCGCAAATCTCGTTGGCTTGGCGGCTTGTTTTTAGCCACGAGCCAACGCAGCTTGAGCTTGACGAGGCACTCCAATATCTCGAACAGCAAACCGAAGCGCTGGCCGAAAATCCTGTGGCCGATTCAGAAGAATCTGACGAACCGGTGGCGGACGATTCGTCCAGTGCCGAACTCCATGCGCTGGCCAGCCTATGTCACGCCCTGATCAGTTCAAATCGGTTCCTTTACGTCGACTGACCGACCCATGGCCAACATGAATCACGCTTTTAACAACGCATCGACACGGCGACACTTCATGGCAACCGGAGCCATGGGACTTGGCGGCGTTGCCCTGTCGTGGCTGCTGAACGAAGAAAAGCTGCTTGCCGCGCCCTTGAAGCCACCGTTTGAAAAACAACGCTTCGATCTGAGCCCCAAGGTGCCCCATGCCGAGCCACAGGCGCGGGCGATGATTTCGCTGTTCATGCAGGGTGGGCCCAGCCATATCGATTTGTTCGACCCCAAACCCGAGATGCAGCGCTGGGATGGCAAGCCGTTCCCAGGCAGCATTAAGTATGACAATGCCGCGCAGGCCAGCTCGAAAGTGTTCGCCAGCCCGTGGAAGTTTTCGCCGCGCGGTGAGTGCGGTATGGAACTCTCGGAGTTGCTGCCTCACTTGGGCGATGTGGCCGACGAGATCACGCTGGTCCGTTCGACACAAACCAGCGTGAACAATCACGTGCAATCGATCGATGCCCTGAACACGGGGCGAATCTTCAAGGGGCGGCCATCGCTAGGAAGCTGGCTCACCTATGGGCTTGGCACCGAAAGCCAAGAATTGCCAGCTTTCGTCGTGCTGACCGACCCGGGCGGGCTGCCCGT
>CAZNXE010000088.1:15400-18967 GCA_964576465.1 uncultured Planctomycetaceae bacterium | reverse complement strand
TTGAGAGCCAGCAGCGAGCCACGAGACTTATTCTGATTCTGGCGGGAGTCTCGGTGATTGGCATATTTTTGGTGCTGATGATCCTGTTTCCGTCCGTGCGAATTGTGCTGCAAATCCTCAATTCGCTCCCCACCGCATTCATCGGTGGCGTGACGGCGCTGGTGATCTCGCAACAGGATTTGACGGTGGCCAGCCTTGTGGGCTTTATCTCGCTCGGCGGTATCTCAGTCCGCAACGGCATTTTGTTAGTGACACACTACATCCACCTAATGAAGGAAGAGGGCGAGGAGTTCACGCAACAGATGGTCTTGCGCGGCAGTCTGGAGCGGCTGGCACCGGTGCTGATGACGGCACTAACCGCCGGCTTTGGGCTCTTACCGCTCGTGCTCGGCGGCCAAGAACCCGGACGCGAGATTCTATACCCCGTCGCTACGGTGATTCTTGGCGGCCTGATTACGTCGACGTTTTGTGAATTCCTGATTCACCCCGGCCTGTTCTGGAAGTTCAGCGGTAAAGATGCAGCACACGTCGCTCGACTGCATGAATTGGAAGACAACTCGGAACACGTATTTGCCTAAACCTGACCCTTGCCAGCAATCAACTCATGCCGCGCGGCATGAACTGGCATCACTCGTTGAAAGGAGTTCGGACCCATGAAAAAGTTGGAACTGACACTGACCCTACTGGTTGCCGTTGGCACGCTCACGTTCGTAGTCGGCTGCGGCGACTCACAGCAGACTGCGAATCCCGAAGCACAGGCAGATGGAGAGTCATCCGCCGAACACGCGGACGGTCACGGCCACGGCGCCGGGCCGCATGACGGAACGCTTGCCGATTGGGGCGGCGGCAAATACCACGTTGAATTCACGGTCGACCACGACAAGCAAGAAGCCACGATCTTCATTTTGGGCGACGATGAGAAGACTCCTTCGCCCATCGAGGCCGAAGAAATCCAGCTCAGCATCAGCGACCCCATGATGCAAGTCACACTGAAGGCCGCGCCCCAAGAAGGCGATCCGGAAGGCTCCGCCTCACGTTTCGTCGGCAATCACGAGAGTCTTGGCGTGGTCCAGGAGTACGCCGGCACGATCTCAGGCGTCGTTGACGACACGCCCTACTCGGGCGACTTCAAGGAAGAGCCACACGAGGCTCACGACCACTAATGAGTTGGGCGCAAAAAGGGGAGTAAGTCCAATTAGTTGACACTGTCGCAACAAAGACAGGTCATAACTATCCATAGGCGAGGCTTTCCACTGGGGGTGCCGAATATTTACTGTTGGGCTGCAGACCGGTAGGCTGGAAGGGATGCTCGACCGTTCGTCGGGTGGCTATGAAAGGCAGGTCGCCCGTGTCACAGCTCGATTGACGGAGCGATAATTGGACTTATCCCCTTTTTCTCAGGCGTATCTGGTGCAGGTTGCGCGTCGGGCGATGGCGTGTGATTTTGCGGTGCTCTTGAATGCGGGGGAATATGCGCGCGGGCAGGAGGCCGCGATGGCTGCTCTGGATGGGGTCGATGAGCTGGAAGACCAACTGAGTGTGTATCGTGAAGAGAGCGAGATCGTGCATGTGAACCGTCGTGCAAGTCGATCGCCCGTGGTGGTTGATCGGCGGCTGTTCGAGTTGTTCAAGCTGTGTTTGGAATTGCATGAGCGAACCGACGGTGCGTTCGACGCTACTTCGACACCGCTTGGTAAGGCCTGGGGGTTCTATCGCCGGCAGGGACGCATTCCATCGGACGAAGCGTTGGTAGCCGCTCGAAGTAAAGTGGGAAGCTGCCACATTCAACTTGATGACGAGAAGGGTACTGTCTCGTTCGACAAGAACGGACTAGAAGTTGATTTTGGCGGCATCGGTAAAGGTTACGCACTCGATCTTGTAACGATGCACCTGCTTGACGCCGGGGTGAACGACTTTCTAATGCATGGTGGGCGCAGCAGCGTCATCGCCAGAGGAAAACGGGCCGGCGACGAGGGATGGAGCGTCGGCATTCGCGACCCGTTGCGGCCAGGAAAGCGACTCGGGCAAGTCATGCTCACCAATGCCGCGTTGTCGACCTCTGGAACCGGAAGCCAGTTTTTCAGACATGCAGGCAAACGATACGGACACATCATCGATCCGCGAACCGGTCAGCCGGCCGAAGGACTGCTATCGGCGACCGTAATCAGCCCGATGGCTGCGGAAGCCGATGCCCTCTCGACGGCGTTTTACGTGTTGGGGCCCGAGAAGGCTGCGAGTTACTGCGAACAACACCCTGGTGTTTCGGCCATCTTGGTAACACCAGGCGGCGATGTCGGGGGGATGACCGTGCGGACCCTCGGTCGGGCCGAATCGCTATTCATGCCGGAATCTGGCAGCGCAACGACCGAATCGAGTCGGTCTCCATCGCCTGCCGACAAGGCACACCCCTGAAAAGGGGGCATTTCCTCCGACCATTCGGCGCCCTTCGTCGCACGAAAACCGTCATCTTTCCGGGCATCGATCCCATGGTTTTCCAGATTGCAGCGCCCTTGCGACATGCTCGTAGCCGACCGATGATGGGAAAGCGCTCGGCATTCGACCGAATTCCGGCAGAACATCCCGCCGATAGAACTTATGTGGGGCAGTAAACCTTCATGACAAGGTTTACGGATTCGATCGACTGGTTTATGGCGGTTGTGCATCGGACGGCAGGTTTGCGGCGCGCTGTACAACCGCTCACGGCACCACAGTTTCGCTAGCTTGGCAACGAATTCGGGAAGGCCGAAGACGTTATCGGCTAGAATTGCGGGGATGCCGTTCCCGCATCGGCGTGCGGCAAAACGCAATTACTCCACCTGAACCCGACCTGCCCATGTTCAATCCCCTCGAACATGTCTCCTATCTGGGAATCGTCATCGTGCTGGTGCTAACCGGTGCCGGGATTCCAATTCCCGAAGAGGTGCCGGTTATCATCGCGGGGGTCGCGGCGAAGACCGGCATCCTGCTTCCGTGGCCGGCGTATGCCTCTTGCCTAATCGGGGCCTTGCTGGGCGACTGCTTGATGTACGCAATCGGGTATCACTTCGGCCGCAGCGTATTGCTAGAGCATCGGATCCTCTCGCGGCACTTAACTCCCGAACGCGAGCGACAGATCGAGGAGATGATCAGTCAGCACGGATTCAAGGTCTTGTTCGTCTCGCGATTCCTGGTCGGGTTTCGTACGCCTGTGTTTTTGACCGCCGGCATTTTGCGGATGCCGGTTCGCAAATTTCTTCTCTACGACGGGCTTTCGGCAACCGTCGTGGTGAGCGTGTTCTTTGCGCTCGCCTATCGCTATGGTGATCGAATCCAAGACTGGTGGAAGTACATTCGCGGAGCAGAATACGCCCTGTCGGGGGCCGTTCTGTTGTGCGTCATCGGAGTTGTTGTGTGGTACATCATGCGAGTTCGCAAACGACGTGCCCGGCTCGAATTGCGACGCTCACAACGTTCGGCGCGGCTCTCCAAGGCAACCGCCCGACAGCCCGAGAAGCCCCTCAAGGCGACCGATACGGTTCGCTGAGCATGGGGGGGGGGGGCGGGGGGGGGGGGGGGGGGGGGGGGGGG
>CAZNXE010000088.1:0-15390 GCA_964576465.1 uncultured Planctomycetaceae bacterium | reverse complement strand
CGTCACCCGCGGTAGAAACAAGTGATACGGCGATTCTTTGCCCCCCCAATTGAGGCAATCGGCGTAGCTTCGCGTCGCATCGGCGGTTGGATCTTGGTAGCATCAAAGCTTGGGGACAGCTCTTCCTAGACGATCGCCAACGATCTGAACCGGACCAAAAACATGCAGGCAATTCTTTCCCGTCTTGCAGAGTTTCGCAACGCTGGTGATTCGCACACCGGGCCGTGGACGACGTCGCCTTGGGCCCGTCTTCGCGAAATTATTCCTAACGCCGGGGCGTATCGTCCGCGATCGAGCTACGCCTTACTGGTGAGCGTGACGGTCCATGTACTGTTCTTCTTTCTGTTCGCGCAGATTATGGTGCCGGGGCACGCCCGCGACTTCGTTCGCGAGCTGTCGGCGTGGGTGACCGAAGAACCGGAACCATTCGAGGAAATCGAAGAGTCGTTCGTTACGCTTGCGGAACCGAATGAGTCTGAAGCCGAAAGTGTTCTCAGTTCGTTGGCCATGGCGACGGCAATCGAGGTGAGCGACGTTCCGGAAGTCGAATCGGACGTCAAGCCACTCGATATGGAAGAGCACACCATCGAGATTCCCCCCATCATCGAGAATCGGGCTTTTCAACAAAGCGACATCGTGGTCACCGTTGGGAGCATCGGCGAAGAAGTCGAGCATGTAGAAGGCGCCGTCGACAGGATCACCCATGAAATCGCCACGAATCTAGAACGCAGCGACGTGCTGGTCGTTTGGCTGATGGATGCCTCGATTAGCTTGGTCAAAGAACGTGAAGCCGTGGCCGAACGGCTGAGCCGCGTTTATCGCGAGATCGAACAGTTCGACAACCTGCGCGACGATGCTTTGCTAAGCGCGGTCGTTTCCTATGGGAAGTCGGTACAAGATCTCGTCGCGCCCACTTCCGATGGAGCAGCAATCGTCAAGGCAATTCGCAACGTGCCTGTCGACTCCTCGGGCATCGAAAACGTATTCGGAGCCATCGGCAAGTCGATCATACAATACCGACCGCACATTCGGGACGGTCGCAAAGTGATGGTGGTTGTCTGGACCGATGAGTCGGGTGATGACCTTGCGCAACTGGAAGACGTGGTGCGAACATGCCAACGCATGGCAGTTCCTGTGTTCACCGTCGGTCCATCGTCGATGTTCGGTCGTGAGATGGGAAAGCATGCTTATACCCATCCCAAAGATGGCAAAATATATCAACTGGACGTAACCCGGGGACCAGACACCGTGCGCCGCGAGCGGATGCGCGTGCCGTATTGGTTCGCCGGTCCGCAATTGACCAACTTGCGGGCGGGGGTCGCTCCTTACGCCTTGACCCGTTTGGCACGTGAAAGCGGCGGCGCCTATTTCATTAGCGACCATGATGCCGATCGTTCGCCGTTTACATTGGGCACGATGCGAAACTACATGCCCGACTACGGTTCGCCGGAAGAGTACACGGCCCAAGTTCGGGGAAGTCGGCTCCGGCAAGCGATCCTGCAGGCGGTCGATGCCACATACGAGCGACCGTTGAAAGGAACCCCTGAGTTGCAGTTCGCCCCGACCGGCGCGAATTTCCAGCAACAACTTCGTGAGGCGCAGCAGACCGTCGCCTATAACACAGTGATTCTCTCCCGCGCGTTGAATTTCTTCGGTGCCAAGGGCTTTGAAGCCGAATACCAAAACGAGCCTTCGGCCCGATGGCGCGCCTGGTATGACTTGACCTATGGACGGCTGTTGGCCATGCAGGTGCGTTGCAACGAGTACAACTGGACCTGCGCCGCGATGAAGGGCAAGGGATCAGCTTTCGTCGACAAGAAATCGAACCGGTGGCGATTCAAGCCATCGAAAACAATCACTTCGGGAACGGCCGCCGAGCGCGCCAATGCCGAGGCCATTCGGCTTCTTCAGAGATGCGTCTCCAACAATCCGGGAACTCCCTGGGAGCGGTTGGCAAAGCGCGAACTGTTTTATCCGTTCGGCTTCGCGATCGACGAAACCTACGTTCCGCCGCCAAAGCCCGAGGCCATGTCGGGCAACAATCCTAATAATCCGCAAGGCAGCCGAACCGAAAAAGAGCGGAAGCTCGATCGTGGCCCCAAGGTGAATCTGCCAAAGCTGTAGCAGCCGCGTGAGGCCGCGCCGGAGATGTACGGAGGCAGTTGATGATCGCGGACGGACAAAGATTCAAGGTTCTGGCAGCTTCATGTGCGTGGGTCTTGCTGGCGGCGAGTTGTTCCCCGACTCTCGCCGCCGAACCGGTTGCCATGCCGCCGCAGTTTGCCCGGATGGTGCAATTGGTGCAGTTCGAGGTTTCCGGCGGCCGGCTCATCTCGTTTCCGCAGCGCATTGGCCACCGAACGGATCAGGTCGTCGAGGATGCGGGCGTTCGATACGCGCTGAAGATCGATTCGCGCCCACCTTCATCGTCGGTCAGCTATCAAGTAACCGCGCCCCACTTCGAGTTGCAAATCACCGCCGAGCATGGCGATCACTTTTTGATCGAGCGGACATCCACCGCTGCCCCTGCCGAAGGTGCTGCCCCCGTGACGCCCTTGTCGTTTGAACAAACCCGCGGCAACCCGTTGAAGCTAACCGTAGGCGAAGGCACGGAACGTCGCACCTTTCGCGCCTCCAGCGTGTGGCACCTGATGTTGGTCGCACCAGACGCCTTCGGCAATGAACTGGTCCCGCTGCTTCAAATCCTGCGTCCGAACTGGGATCTTGCTTCGGTATCTGCCGAGATCGAGCATGCGTTGATCCACCAGGCAGCCCTCAGCCGGGTAAACCAACAAGAGCATTGGTCGAAGCTGGTCGGCGACCTTGCCAACGACAAGTTCGCCGTTCGAGAAGCTGCCGACCGTCAGCTGCGCGAAGCGGGACCGGCGGTGCTGCCGTTGCTGCGACGTTTGGGTTCCAAGGGGCTCGACGCCGAACAGCGTTTCCGCATCCGAAGAATCGTCAACGCCCTCGCTGCCGCGGAGTCAGTCGATACCGTGGATTCCGTCGTCGCCTGGCTTGCCAGCGATCCAACCACATGGCTGGCACTGCTAAATCGCAACGACGAATCAATCCGCAGCCACGCAGCCCAGCAACTACAGTTGCTCCTCGGTCATCCCATCGAATTCAACCCCACCGCGGATGAATCAAGCAGACAAGCCCAAATCGAACGGCTACGGAGTGCGATCCCGGGGCTGTAGGTCACCGCACCCCGTGCGTGACAATAAATTCAAATTCACCTATCCTCATTTCGGCATGAGCGACATATATCGCTTCGCCGCCCGATCAGGTTCATTGTCACGCACGGAGTGCGGTGACTTACCGTGGCTGCATTCGCATTACTGATCCCACCACCAAGTCGTAGCCCAGGCTGTGCCTGACGACGGAGTGCCAACACGATCGGGCGTCAGGCACAGCCTGACCTACTGGACTTCGTTTTTGGGTGACTTGTTGAACATCCCCTGTAGCCCGGCATGGACCGTAAAGATTCAGAATCTTGTCAGTGATGCGGTGGCGGCGCCTTACGAAGAACTGCGCACGACACTTGCTTCGCAAAAACAACTGTACGTCGATGAGTCACCGACGAAAGAGAAAAACACCAAGGCTTGGCTGTGGGTCGCCGTGGCACCGCTGTTCACGGTCTTTGGAATCTTTGGGAATCGAAAACGCGAATCACTGCTGTCACTCATCGGCGGTTACCGGGGGATCATCCTGAACTGCGACCGGGCGAAAATGTATCTCGACGGCAAGCGACTGCAGTGGTGTTGGGCTCATCTCAAACGAGACATTCAAAAGCTGATCGATTCTCCCGACAACCACGTCCGGCGCTTGGGTCATGACTTGATGCGACAGCAAAAGCTGCTGTTTGAGCACTGGAGGCGATACAAAGCGGGCAACATCAAGTGGACGACGTTTCAGTCTTTGGCTCGGCCCATTCGCAATGAGTTCAACGGCTTGCTGCTGCGCGGTCGTTTCAGCGGCAATGCGAAGTTGGTAGGTTTTTGCGACGAGCTGTATCCGCGTCGTCAGCATCTGTGGACCTTTACCCGGATCGAAGGCATTGAACCGACCAACAACACGGCCGAGCGCGCGCTACGTCCGGCGGTGATTTATCGCAAGCTGAGCTTTGGTACGCAGAGTGCGTCGGGCAGTCGCTACCTGGAGCGAATACTGAGCGTCTCGGAAACCTGCCGGTTACAGAATCGAAACGCCTATCAGTACCTGATCGAAGCGATGGAATCGACATTCGCAGGTCACCGCGCCCCATCGCTGCTTCCGAACGACGCCCTCCCAGCCGCCTGAGTCCACAATTCTTCCACCAGCCCGTGAACGGTTACCACGCATCACAACAGTAGATCACACGATCCCGTAGTACATGAGAATGGCCGTATGTAGCAAGTTGCTTGCTGTTTCGACGGAGATGTCCCATGTCCCTTGCGCGGCTTTCGCGATCATCTTGCCAATCCATCCGCTTGTTTGCGGTCCCAATGATTTGGAATCGGCTGGTTTTGGATCAGATTCCAAAGCCTCTTCAAGTTCCGAAACATCAGATGTACGTACACCGTGCTCTCGGAGGCATTCTGCAAGAGACTGAAAATTGCCAGTTTTTATGTCCTGCTTCAAGCTCTGTGTAATCGTGTTCTGTCCATGAACGTTGCCAAAAATGCCCTGGAAATTGTGGATATTGATGCTGCTGTTTTCGACAGCGAGTTGTTGTTCATCTGGAGTGAATTGTAGGCCTTCTCCCAAGATGCCATTTCGCTCCAAATCTAAGGACCAATCCAATATTTGTGTCCTTACCGCGTCGATCACTTTTGTAACCTGTCCCGTTCCAATCAATCTCACAGGTGTGAGAGGTACAGGATTTGATTGCCATTCCATAAGAGTTGTTGTTTGTTGGTCCGAGAGCGGATAATGAAGGCTGCCGCTTCCGTCTTCTCGGGATTCGAGAAGGTGGATTAATGAGCTAATTGGATCGCAGATCTGGACGTTCTGCACAGCATCGGCGAGCTGTTTGTCTGCGATCACAAAAGGGATTAACCCATGATAAGGATTGAGTGCCCTGATTTCAGTACGTGCATTTCGATACGGGGGAACATCATCTGAGTGCTCGTAGCCACCAAGCTCTTTCCGAACCCATGCGCGGAATTCGTCCAATCTGAGTTTGGTCGAGACTATAAGAGACTTGCGTAGAAGTTCCGGAACCTGCGTATTAGATCCGGACGCGAGGTTTTGCAGCTGCAAGACTAACGGTTCCGACATGTGCGTAAACTCCGACGTTTAGGTCAGAACATCGATTGACAAGGCACGGCATCGGCAGTTGGCTGCCATAATCGAATACTGGAACGACCGGTCCTTCGCGTAAAGCACACGACGGTCACCTGCCTGCCGGTCCGTCATGCTACACTATTGATGCCTCGCCTGAGAGGTAGACGTAGGTCAGGTTGTGCCTGCCAACAGGATCGGGCGTCAGCCACAGCCTGCCGTGGCTGCATTAGTATTACTAGTCCCACCACCAAGCTTCATCCAACTGTTGGTTGGGGCGTCCGCGTTGGTACTTGCTGTCTAGGTGTCCGTCTTGGTCGACTTCGACGGATTCGGTTTCTACTATCTCCCAGGGGTTGACTCGAACGCCTCCGCTTACGGCGGCGATGACGTGCTTTCGATTGATGACGCGATGATTGATCACGGTTTCGACCGCCCTTGGCGAGATGCCGTGGGCTGGGGCATATTGTTGTGGATCGCCGAAGCAGGTCATGTGCCAGTCGACTTGGTCCGCAAGTCCTTGCCGCATGATAATGGCCGCGGCGAGAGCCAAATCGAACGTGTTTTGCAATTCGGCGTAGACCGGATAAATCGTGCATAGATCCTCGAAATGCTCGGTAAACTGTCGGGCAAACTCGCGATTGAGCGGTTCGGCCGCGCCGGTATGAACACGGTGGCCTTGTGCGGTAAGCAGTTCGTTCTCGCTTTGCACCTGAACCGCCTGACCACGCAGCTCGAACGCGAGATGGTCGGGCGTGGCCAACAATGCGTCGTAGTTGAGGGTGAACCACCACCGCAACACATCCATCGGCGGCGGGGCCTCGCCCTTGGGGATCGAAATCAGGTCCAAGTAACTCGGCACGTTGTGCGTCCCAGCGGCCAATCCAATTCCAATCAACTTCATGTGATAGTCGGCCTCGACGAGCACTCGGGCGACATGCGTGTTGGCCGGGATACCAAACGTATCAACATCTTGCAGGCCCAGTTGCGATCGCAATGCCTCCAGCCATCGCGAACGCCCTCGAGTCTTAATCGGCTGTGCGGACGATGCTTCGATGAATGCCTTGGCTTGTGCAAGCTGCTGGGTCCGCGGCGTGATCGAACAGCCGAACTCAGCCCCGGGCCCGGTGGCGATGTGGCGGAGGATCACAACCAAGTCATCCAACTGAACGACCGGACGCCCCGATTCGGTACTAACACGCCGTCCCGCGCGATCCACGGTCCAGTCGCCCGCCGGCCCCGCTAGGACAAGATCGCCGGTGTCTGGATAGACCAACACATACTTCACACGTTGCAATCCGGCCAACGTCCGCATGGTGCTGTCGATGCGTCGCCCGGTGGCAAGCCGAAGTTGAACGGCCTTTTCCAGTCGGGTGAGCGAGACCATTCGCAACTCAGAACGCCGCCGCACACAGCGACCACTCGAGTCTTCAACAACAGGAACGCGCGCGGTCAATCGCAGCCTTTCGAGCTGTCCGCCACGTTCGACCTCCTCCAACCGGGTCAACATCCCGTCGACATCGACATGAACTCCGCCAGAATACTCCTTGATCGAACCGGGGCCGCCAACGTCTTCCCACGATGTAGGTTCCACGGTGGAAACAATCAGCTCGATCAATTCGTCAAAGTCTGCCTGCGATCCACCCCCGGAGTTGCCGGGCCCAAAATTGGGACGCGGTTGCCCTTGATTAGGACCGTTCGCCGCTGGAGCCTCCCCATCGCCGGGGCCATTCCCTGCGGGGTCGAACCCATTGTTGAATTGTGCCAGCAGGTCTAGCGGCGATGTTCGTACGACGCGTCCTCGAATTACATCGCTGTCGATGTTCGACAATGCCGAGACAAACCCCTCGACGACCCCCGCAGCAGCCTGAGCCGTGGCAACTTCGGCCAATTGCTCGTCACGTTGCGTTCCACGGGGGGCACTGAGTGCTTGTTGCACGGCCGTGGCGAATTCTCCGCATTCGAGCCGCGACCTCAACAATTGCCCGTCGTCGAGTTCGCTAGTCGAAACAGTCGCCGTCTGAGCAACAACTTCGACACCGTTCAGAGTGATGAATACGATCGCCAAGACGAGCGTGATGGGTGCCGGAATTCGATAGGCCCCTGCGTTCATCGATCGATAAACGTTGGACAGCGCGCATGCGCGAACGCTTCGAGTTGCCATGATAGTCTCCTCTGTTGCCATTGTTCCTGATGGCGGAATCGCCTAGCGATCAATCTCTCATATGCAGGGGGACCAGGTCAAGAAAAAACCATCCGGCATTGAATTGGACCGTAGCACACCTTTTGCTGCGTGCTGGTAGCGATACACTGAAAACTTGACCATTGCGTTTGAATTGAACCATCTCGCCCCGTGGATCTCGTTATGAACCCCAACGATCTTCCCCCGCTCGTTCCTCGCAACGGACCAGCACCTGTTAGCCCGGGTGAGGAGCTACAGCAGTGGGTTGATTTTCTGGAGCTAACCTCGGCAGATGCCGAGCGACTTCGGAGTCTCCGCCCGCTGTTTTCGTCGTGTATGTCGCAATTCATCGAGACGTTCTACGAGCATCTTCTTGCGTTTCCCGAAACGGCGCGTTTTCTTCAAGATGCGGATCGTGTTGCGGCACTTAAGCAAACGCAACAGCGGCACTTCGAGTCGCTTTTGGATGCCCAATGGGACGAACGTTTCGCCATAGAACGCCGTCAGGTCGGTAGCACGCATGCGGAAGTGGGCATCGAGCCACGGGTATTCCTTGGCGGCTACAGCCAATACGTACAACATTCGTTCCGCAGCTTCGCTCAAGCGCAGGGAATCGCGGAAGACGATATCAACCACTTGTTGTCACTGGTAAAGGCCATCTTTCTCGATCTCGGGCTATCGCTGGAAGCCTACTTCGACCAATTGACCCGTCAGATGCGCGAGGCGCTCGACCTGTTCTGGCGAACAAACACCGAGTTGCGTCGGTTCGCGCAACTCACCTCGCACGACCTAAAGACACCGCTGGCAACGGTGGCCAATCTTTGCGATGAGGCACTAGACGAGTTTGGCGACTCGATGCCCGAAGAGGCCCGCGCACTGATCAAATCGGCCACCACGCGAATCTATCGCATGAGCACCATGATCGACGAGTTGCTCTCCGTGGCGACATCGACATTCGAGGGCATCGAGCCGCGACGCGTGGAGACGGAACCGCTGGTGTTTGAAGCCATCGATCGAGTTCGCCCGCAGATGGAGAAAAGGGGAATCACGGTCCACATCGACAAGCCGCTCCCGGATGTCTGGGGCGACAAGGTTCGGCTGCGTGAGGTGTTTTCAAATCTCCTTTCAAACGCCGTGAAATTCATCGACAAAGAACCTGGCCGCATCGATATCTTCGGTGAGGTTCTGGATTCGCGGACGGTGATCGGTGTGCGCGACAACGGGCCCGGCATTCCTGAAGCAGAACTCGATCGGATCTTCGTCCCATTCCGCAGATTGCCGGAACACCGCTCGTTGCCGGGATCAGGTTTGGGGCTTTACTTCACGAAGAACATTATCGAAGAGCATCGCGGCCGCCTGTGGGCCGAATCGAGCAGCAAGGAAGGGGCCACGTTTTTTATTGAATTGCCCAGTGCGCCAAAGCTTTCGTAGAACGACCGGCTTGCAGCGGCGGACAGATCTCGAACTAAGGCGAGCGGCAGATAAGAACGTACCAATCACAACCCGACGCGTAAGCGAGGGAACGCAGTGTATTACCGGGTGGTCCCTCGCTCACGCGTCGGGTTGGGATATTGTCAAACGCCGCTGACCGTTTCGTGGCCCACCGTGGCTCCTTCTGGTTGCCAGCGAATGCTGTACTTGTCGAGCAGACGGTACAGGCTGCGGCGATTGATCCCCAGCATGCGCGCGGTCCGCGCCTTGTTACCACCTTCTCGGTTGAGAACATCGACGATGTGTGCCCGTTCGACCTCCGCCAAGGCATCGCCGTCGGCAACCGTTCGCGGCACGGCAGAGATGGCGCGCCCGCCGACAACGGCTGCCGGGAGATCTTGCCAGTGGATCTGCCCATCGTCGGCCATGATTTTGGCCCGATCAAGCGCGTTCATCAGTTGACGAACATTTCCCGGCCAATCGTAGCCCTCGAGACGTCGCATGGTCTCGGCATCGATCTTCCAATCAGGGCCTAGGAATCGCTCGACTAACAGCCGAATGTCACCGTCTCGTTCACGCAGTGGAGGCAGTTCGAGAGACAGGACGTTGATGCGATAATAGAGATCCTCGCGAAAGCGGCCCGCCCGAACCTCCTCGGCCAAATCGCGGTTCGTGGCAGCCAACAATCGCACATCGACTCGACGTTCCTTGATCGATCCAATTCGTCGCATCGATCCGTCTTCCAGAACCCGTAGCAACTTGGCCTGGATCGCTCCCGACATTTCGCCAATTTCGTCGATCATCAACGTTCCATGATCGGCCACTTCAAACAGACCTTGTTTCGTTCCGATCGCGCCCGTGAACGCCCCTTTCTCGTGGCCGAACAACTCGCTTTCCAGTAGCGTCTCTGGGAGCGCCGCACAGTTGATTACCACCAACGGCATTTCCGCTCGCGCGTTGGCTTTGTGCAATGCGCGGGCGACGAGCTCTTTTCCCGTGCCGCTTTCACCCTGGATCAAGATCGCTTTGTCCGTGGGACCAGCACGTTTGATCAGCCGAAAGACCTCCTGCATCGCGGACGACTCTCCGATGATGTCGGGCGGCTTCGCGCCTCGGGAAATCACAGTTTTGAGCTGACTGTTCTCCTTGCAAAGCCGCCTTCGTTCGTTCGCCTTCGTAATGACGACTTCGAGTTCCGATAAGGGAAACGGCTTGGTCAGGTAGTCAAACGCGCCAAGTTTCATGGCCTCGACAGCCGATTCAATCGTGCCTTGCCCGGTCAACATGATCGTCTCGCATTCGGCGCCGATTTCGTTGAACTTTTCCATCAGTTCCAGCCCCGACATCCCCGGCATCACCATATCAAGCACTGCCACGTCGAATTGACGACGCTGAATCATTCCGAGTGCCTCTTCGGCATCCGAAGCTTCGTGCACCTCATAGCCGCGACGCAAGAATCGCCTGACGATCGTACTGCGAAAGTCAACGTCGTCGTCGACAATTAGCAGGTCGATTTTTCCGGGTTCGCTCATCATCGGCTCCGGGTGCAAACTCTCTGGACATACACAAACGCTCGTGCTCGAAACCTCTCAACCCCGCAGTAAGCTGCAATGCTTATGCCAAGTGTTCAATTAAGGCGATTCCCACCCCCCGAATGCCCTAAAGCCTCGGGAGAGACAGCCCTTTTCGTCAGATTTCACGGACCGTCGCAAGGTCCCATGATGTGCTCTAAGCGGGAAAGTGTGCTATAACGCGCGCTACTGTAGTGTACCGTTCTACGCTCCGAACTGCACACTTTGATTGTGAAATGGATGGTACATGGCAAAATACCTTGCCTAGAATTCGAGTTCTCTTCCGGAGCCAAACGTTTCGGCATTCGGCACTTAACTTGCACTACCATTGTTCGGCCAACGGCGGTTTTCGCCAAGGTAACGCGGTCTCAACAGGAGGGCGGCAAAATGAAGGCCAAGAAGATTCTGTTCCCGACGGATTTCTCGACCCCCAGCGATGCGGGGCTCGCGCACGCAACTTCGCTAGCTCGCGACACGGGCGCAACGTTGATGATTGTGCATATCGAGGAACCCCCAACCGCCTATGGCGGTGGTGAGATGTACTACGGAATTCCAGAGCCCGACACAGCCGCTTTGCAGCGAATGCTTGAAGCGGTCGTGCCAACGGACCCGGATGTGTCTTACGAACACCGGCTCATCATCGGTGATCCGGCGACCGAAATTGTGCGGCTCGCCAACGATGAGCATGTCGACATGATTGTCATGGGGACACACGGCCGCACGGGCCTGAGCCGGTTGCTGATGGGGAGTGTGGCTGAAGCCGTGGTACGGCGCGCGGAGTGCCCGGTGTTTACATTCAAACAGCCGCATCATGTTGCCTTGGAGAACAAGAAGACGGTCGGCGAATAGGCACCCCGCGGACGACCCCCAGGGTTGCACGGTCGGCGCAAGCAGGAGTCATTCCCGCCGCGCGATCGTCGTGCGAATTGGGATGCACCGCTAAGCATATGGAGGATCCGACCATGAATGCGGAAAGATTTTTCCAGCGATTGCAAACGTTGAAAGTGCGAGACGCAATGTCGGCGCCAGTCATTCACGTTTCAGCCCACGAAACGATGGATGCTGCCGCGGTGGCCATGCTGAAGCACTCCATATCGGGCGCGCCGGTGATTGACGAACAAGGGAAGTGTGTTGGGTTGCTTAGTGCGTTTGATTTTGTAAAACGCGAGGCGCGACAGCGACTAGACGCCAAAGAGTTGGATGTCGCGTCACATCGAGTGGTTCGTCACGGAAGCGATAGCCCCTTGGAGTTGAGCGAAGTGAATGACACTTTGGTTTCGACTAATATGACGAAAGCCGTGCAAGCGATTTCGGCCGACACATCGCTGCTACAAGCAGCAAGAGAAATGTGTGCGACCCACATTCACCGCCTGCCCGTCCTCGATGAAGACGGTCATCCGTCGGGGCTGATCAGTTCACTGGATATCGTGTCGGCCTTGCTCACCGCCGTCGACGAACAGGCAGAGAACTCGGCTTGATCTCGCGACTTGACGACCATCGGCCTGCGAGGAGTTCCACGCTTCGCTGGCATTCAACCATGGAGTAGAAACGATGAAAAAGATCGGGTTTGTCATAGCGATCGTCGTCATCGCCGCGGTGTTCGCGATTCCCTCACGTGGGATTAGTCAACCGCCAGGCGACGTTGACGAACTCATGGCGGAAAAACTTAAGCACTCGCAACATGTCCTCGAAGGGCTTTGTATCGAAGACTTTGAAATCATTGCTAAACATGCCGAGAAGTTGAACGCCATTAGCAAGGCCGCATCGTGGAACGTCTACCAGACCCCTGAGTACGCTATCCACAGTGCTGAATTCCGTCGGATCGTGAGAGACCTGTCCGCCGCGGCGGAAGACCAGAACCTTGATGGTGCGACACTCGCCTACGTCGAAATGACCGTGAAGTGTGTCAGTTGTCATAAATATGTTCGTGGTGTTCGCGTTGCCAACGCAGTACCATCGCCGCCGAACACCGGCTTGCAGACCGCAGCGAACCTGTTACGTTGACGACGCGGTTACGGATTGTTGCTCACCATGCACGAGGGGTTGCCATGGCGGCGCTGGACGGCGTCGACGTTCTGGATCTCACACTACTACTTCCGGGACCTCTGTGTACGCAAATACTCTTGGATCTTGGGGCCAATGTCACCAAGGTCGAACCGCCCGCCCCTGGCGATTACATGTCGCTGTGGCCACCCATGGCCGGCGACGTATCGGCCATGTATCTCGCGCTGAACCATGGCAAGCAGCGCATCACACTCAATCTCAAAGACACCGGTGATCGCGAACGCTTTCTCGAAATGGTCGCCAAAGCCGATGTGGTGGTTGAAGGCTTTCGCCCCGGCGTGCTCGATCGACTCGAAGTCGGATACAAGCAGTTGAGCGAGGTCAATCCTCGTATCATTTTGTGTAGCATTTCCGGCTACGGTCAGCAGGGCCCGCTTTCGCAACGCGCGGGACACGACTTGAACTATCAGGCGTTGGCCGGCGTGCTATCGATCTGTGGCGGTGAAGGCGCTACGCCGCCAAACCCGGCGTTGCAAGTTGCCGACACATGCGGCGGATCGTATGCCGCGGCGATGCTCATTCTTGCGGCGCTTCTCCAACGGGCAACCAGCAACCAAGGACGCCACATCGACGTGAGCATGTCGGAGCAACTGTTGCCGCTGATGACGACCTCGTTTGCGAATGCCGCGGCCGAAGGGCGCGATCCGCTGCGCGATGGCGAACTGCTCTCCGGAGGTGCCCCGTGCTATCGGATTTACCGCACCGCCGATGGTCAATTCATCAGTGTCGGCTCGCTCGAGCCAAAGTTCTGGGAGGCCCTGGCCTCGGCGCTCGATATGCCGGAACTTGCCACCACGCCGCACCTGGTCACCGATCAGTCAGACGCCATCACCGGGCGGCTTTCCGAGGTATTTGCCACGAAGACGGCCGCCGAGTGGGCCACGATCTTCGCGGAGACCGACGCCTGTTGTGAACCGGTGCTGACGTTTTCAGAGGTCACCGCGCACGAACATTGGAATTCGCGGGACAGCTTCCGAGAGATCGAAACCTCCGACGGCGGGCGGCTCAAAGTTCCAAAAATGCCGGGCTCCCTGGCAGGTTTGAACCGCCCCAGTTGAGCCTCTCAAGAAGGCCGCGTCGAGCTTTCATCTGGATTGTTGTGAGCAGCCCAGCGTTGACCCTCCTTTGCGGTTTGTCCTATACTCCTGCGCTAGACCGGTGGTAATCCGATGATTGCGAGGGAACCATGAGCACGACAACCAATAGCGGCATCTACGATGATATCACTCAGTGTATTGGCAACACGCCGCTTGTGCGGCTGCGGCGGCTAACTGAAGGTTGCGGTGCCACCGTTGTGGCCAAAATGGAAAACCTCAACCCCTTGTGGAGCGTTAAAGATCGTCTGGCCGTGGCCATGATCGATGCGGCCGAACGCGACGGTCTGATCAAGTCTGATACGGTCGTTGTCGAACCCACCAGCGGCAACACAGGCATCGGCTTGGCCTATGTCTGCTCCGCGCGAGGGTACAAACTCATGGTGACGATGCCTGAGAGCATGAGTATCGAGCGCCGCCGCATGTTGCGGGCGCTGGGTGCGGAGTTGGTCTTAACCCCCGCTGCCGAAGGCATGCCAGGCGCGGTTCGCAAGGCCGAAGAGTTGGCCTCGCAAAATTCAAACTACTTCATTCCGCAACAATTCAAGAATCCGGCGAACGCCGAAATTCACCGCAAGACCACCGCTGAAGAGATCTGGCGAGACACCGACGGCAAGGTCGATATCTTTGTCGCCGGCGTGGGCACCGGCGGAACCATCACCGGAGTGGGTGAAGTGCTCAAATCCAAAAAACCCGATGTGCGCATTGTCGCCGTCGAACCGGTGGCCAGCCCTGTGATTAGCCAACGCAAGGCGGGACAAGACCTCAAGCCGGGCAAACACACTATTCAAGGGATCGGGGCCGGTTTCATTCCCGACGTGCTCAATGTCGACATCATCGACGAAGTGGTTCAAGTGGCCGATGACGACGCCATGGAGACCGGGCGACAACTGTCGAAACAAGAGTCCCTGATGTGCGGCATCAGCTCCGGTGCCGCCGCCTGGGCAGCAATCGAACTCGCGCGCCGGGCAGAAAACGCGGGCAAGCTGATCGTTGTCGTGTTGCCCGATCTCGGCGAACGGTACTTGTCGACAAAACTGTTCCCGGAGTAATCTCCGAACCGTTCATCGGAGATGATCACCCATCGCACGATGGCCACGACCCTGGAAAGTGATGGGGGCACGGTCGGGCGCGGGAATTCTTTGTGCTCGTCGCGCCCGGGGGGGCCATGTTTGTCGTCTGTTTCGGTCGCGCACTCAATCCTTCCGCGGAACATCTAACCGCGGCCTTGTCGCATCAAGAATCTCGAAGCGAGTACAAGCATGCCACTGGGCTTAAAGACCTTCAATCTCTACGATCCGCGCTGTGATGGTGAGGGATTGCGGATCGCGGTTGTCCGTCATTTGCCGCGGGGCGTGCCGAAGGACGAGTGGCTGTTCGACTCATGGCTGCCAATCGTGGCACCCTCGGCCGCGCTCTTGTCGCAATTCAAACAGGGAAAAATCAAAGAGGCGACATTCTTCAGTCGCTATCGAACCGAAATGAAACGCCCCGATCCGCGACACGTCATCGAACTGCTGGCCACGGTCGCGGGGCAGTCACCCGTGGCCGTGGGCTGCTTCTGCAAAGACGCATCACAATGTCATCGTGCGGTGCTGGCCGACTTGATTCGCAAGGCACACGACAACCTGTAGGGTGCCGTCAAGCGAAGCGCGGACGCACCATTTCTGGTTAACCATCACTCATCGTCGCGCAGTTGTGCCAAGACGGTGCAGTCTTCCAGTGTCGAGGTGGACGGGTGGCCCAGCCGCGTAGTCGGCTGGGTCGCGTAGCGACAAGATGC
>CAZNXE010000087.1:18005-19450 GCA_964576465.1 uncultured Planctomycetaceae bacterium | reverse complement strand
AACGTTAGGTTTGCCGTAATAGGGAAACCTCAAATCCTCCATTGTGCATCATTGGAGTTGGAGTTCTGCAATGCACGAGAGGCGCAATGCCAACTGATTCAGAAGCAAATTCACCAAAACTCTACGGCGAGCTGGCGGCTTGGTGGCCGTTGTTGTCCGCTCCGGACGAATATGCGGAAGAGGCCGCGACCTATCAGCGAATCCTCTTGGAGACGAGCGAACAATCTTCGCACACACTTCTGGAGCTTGGCAGCGGTGGCGGCAACAATGCGTCGCATCTCAAGGCACAATTCCGCATGGTTCTCGTGGATCGATCGTCTGGCATGCTCGATGTGAGCCGCGCACTGAACCCGGAGTGCGAACATGCTGAAGGTGATATGCGCACGGTCCGGCTTGGGCGTCAGTTCGATTTTGTCTTCATTCACGATGCAATCTCGTACATGACGACAGAGGTCGACCTGCGCAGGGCAATTGAAACTGCCTACATGCACTGCAAACCTGGCGGAGCAGTGTTGTTTGCCCCCGATCATGTTCGCGAGAACTTTCGAGAGTCTACTGGTACACCCGTATCAGGTGTCTGACGAAGGATAGACAGCGAGATCATCCTTCTTTCCCGGGCATCCTTTCTGAAGTGCGCCATTCCGGCGAACTTTTTACAGAAAAATAGCCTTCTCGTGTCCGGTCTTCATGGCGGACGTTGATTTTATAGCTAGGGACGGCGTGTTGTGCGCCATTCTCGTGAACTTTTTTCCAAAAAGCCGCTTGCGCATGTCCGCTGCTATTGGGGAATGTTGATTTTTATACAGAGGGACGGCGTGTTGAACGTCGGCATGCAGGGCTACGGTCGTCCCGACGTAACACGCAACCACGCTGTTCCTGGAGTGCGCACGATGACTCAACTGCGAGCTGTTAGCACGACGTACGAGCCCTTTAGCAAAGAGCCTGAGTACATCGAGTGTAACCGTGCATTCGTCGAACGTTTGCCGCTGGATCATGTCGACCGCTTCCTCGACCTAGCCTGCGGGACCGGCACGGTCAGCGCGTTGCTCTTGGAAAGATACCCGCAGGCGCATCTCAACGGCATCGACCACGACCCGGTTCAGATCGAATTGGCCACCGATACGTGGACCACACTCGGGCACACCGTTCGCGGCGGCTACGACTTGACCGACGACTACGAGAACGACAAGCCGGTGGTCGTCCTGGGTGGAGGGAGCTGCGACGACCTGCAATTCCCCGACGAGACGTTCGATTGCGTGACGATCGCCAACGCGCTCCACATGCTTCCGGACACGCAAAAGTTCTTTGCCGAAGTGTCGCGGGTGCTCAAGCCGGGAGGCGTGTTCGGCTTCAATTCGGGTTTCTACGCCGGCTGCAACCCTGCCGGAACCGAACGGCACATGTATCAATGGCTTCGCGAGGCCACGTACTACATCGACGAATGG
>CAZNXE010000087.1:0-17980 GCA_964576465.1 uncultured Planctomycetaceae bacterium | reverse complement strand
CCGATCCGGCGACAGCATGGCACAACCCGCGCCGCCTTTCAGAACCGCTGGCTGAGTGCCGAGGAATGGAGCGGGCAACTCCGCGAGCACGGGTTCGATTTAATCGACATCAACGAGCGGACGCTCTTGATGGACGTCCGCTGCCTGCAAGCCTTGGTCGCCTATGGCGGATTGGTCGAGGTGGTGATGAGTGGCTACCCGATCGAAGCGGCCAGCATCGCTCTTCAATCGACAGCCCCCAAGGCACTGGAGCTTTTGGGCACCAACGCCTTGCCCCGCCAATGGCTGGAAATTTGGGGGCAAAAGAAGTCCACGTAAGAGGCCAAGAACAAGAGCCGGCAGAGTTGACTGACAAGTGACGATGCTGTCTCGACGATGCAGAAATCAAAATTACGACGTGTCTTGTTTACCCGCGGATGGAGGTTAGTACCTTGACGAACGCCCTGTATGACGAAGAAGCCCTGCTTACGGAAATCTCCGCAATCTTGCAATCGATGACCGCCGACTGGGACACCGCTTGTACCGATGGCGTGACGTGCGACACGCGGCTGATCGGCGATCTGTCGTTTGAATCGATCGACATCGTGCAGTTCATCGTGGCGATCGAAGAACGCTTTGACCGCCACAATCTCCCCTTCGAGCAGCTTCTGATGGTAGACGGCCGCTACGTCGAGGAGTTGACGGTGAACGATGTCGTCGCGTTCCTAAACCAACAATTGCCGTCGTCGCTGGCCGGGGGACCATGAGTATGCCTCCACACTCAGGCGATGATCTTTCGTTCATGAGCGCGGAGGTTGCGCGATGATCCAACGCCAACCGCGCCTGAAGGATCTGTCGGCGATCGTCACCGGCGGCAGCGCGGGCATCGGCTATGAAACGTGCCTGGCCTTGGCGCGCGAAGGGGCCCGATTGGTGATCGTCGGTCGCGATGCTCCGCGGCTTGCTCAGGCCGTGCAAGCGGCCGCGGTACTCTCCCCGCCAGGGACACCGCCACCGATGAGCTTGCAGCTCGACGTACGGTCCGAAGATGACATGCGGCGGATGGCCGAAGAAGCGCTCGCCGCGTGTGGGCAAATCGACATTCTCGTCCATGCGGCCGGTGTGTTGCGGCCCCCCAGCGCGCGGCTGAGTATGGTCGCCCAAATGCCCGAGGACGACTGGGACGAGGTGCTGCAAACGAACCTGCGCGGAACGTTTCTGGCCAATCGTGCCGTGCTCCCGGTCATGTTGCGCCAGCGCTCGGGCAACATTGTGAACCTCTCGTCTCTCTCCGGACGCATCGGGCTAGCGTATGACGCGCCCTACTGTGCTTCCAAGTTCGGCGTCATCGGCCTAACCGAATCGATTGCCGACGAGGTTCGCGGCCGCGGCGTGCGTGTGCAAGCCTTACTACCAGGCATGTTTGCGGGGGGCGTCTGGAGCCAGTCCGGGATTCCGGCCCCGCAAAACCTGACCCCGGCCAGCCGCGTGGCGGACACCATCGTGCAACTGATCGCGCTGCCTGAGGATGTGTCGCTAGGCACGCCGGTCACCGAGCCGCTGTTCATCGAAGCTCAGTCCGGCTGGCGATCGGGCACCTCGCGCGCGAAGCGCGCCGCTCGTACTTCTTCGGCAACCAAAACAACCCCAACCGCGGCCCGCAGCGCCGTAACGGAGCAAAGTCTTATGTCGAGTATCTCATCCGACGAGGAGTCCTTGGCCGGCAAAGTGATTGTCATCACCGGGGGAACCGGCGGCATCGGCCTGGCCACCGCGCACGCCGTGGCGGCCGAGGGAGGCTCGGTTGTCATCTGCGATGTGAACGGCGAGCGAATCGCGGAATGTGTCGAGGCCGTCGGTCAGGCTTCATCGCCTGACCGCGTACACAGCGTACAAATCGACGTGCGCAGCGAGGCCGACGCCAAGCGAATGGCCGCCGAGACGCTCGATCGTTTCGGTCGAATCGACGGTCTCGTGGCCACGGCAGGCATCCTCCGCAAGCGGGGCACGCCCCCCAAGCCGCTGGTCAAGGTCACCGCCGACGAATGGGACGAGGTACTTGAGATCAACCTCAAGGGCATCTTTCTCACCAACCGTGCCGTGCTCCCCACAATGATCGCACAGCGCTCCGGCACGGTCATCAACATCTCGTCGGTCTCGGGCCTACGTGGCCGCGCACACGACGGACCGTATTGTGCGTCGAAGTTCGGTGTGATCGGCCTAACGCAATCCGTAGCCGAGGAAGTCCGCAGTTACGGCGTCAAGGTCATGTCGGTCTTGCCCGACGCCATCGACACGCCCATGTGGAAGCAGAACCATCCTATTCCACCCCCCAGCGACTCACTGCCACCGCAGCGCGTGGCCGACCTGATCATGTTCCTCCTCAAACAACCCGAGGACACGATCCTGGTCGGCCCCGTCATCGCCCCCCTTGGAGCCCGCAGCCGCAGAACGTCGGAAGCAGTTTCAAAGGATTAGCAAATCCTATTTATTGTTGTCTCCACGATGGGTCCAAAACCTTCGCTTCAGGCGAGTCCTTTAGGTTTTACATTTTTGTGTAGGGTGGGAGGTTCTGGCGACGGAACAAGCGAACCGCTTCGATTTGCTCCGCCGCCGACAGATTCACCTACCTTACGATCCGCCCAAAGGTGGTAGGTAAACCTGCTGGCGAATTGAGCTTGTGCAATGGCGACATACCATGCGCCAGCAGAACTACCAACCCTACAAAAAGTCTGAAGTCGTGCTGTTTCACCAGCCGGCGGCTTTGGCGGTGGTTCGACGCTGGTCGGCAACACCGATGAGGCGGACACCGTCGATGTGAATGGAGTGGGCATCGCCTTGGCGGCGTGCCTTGGGGCTGACGTTGTGTCTCATGTTGCGCAACTGTTCGACGAGGTCTTGGAATTCTGGACGCTTGGTCCCTTCAAAGAACACTTGATCGGGCAGCCACTGATGATGGATGCGTGGCTGTTCGATGGCTGTGACCAGATCCTCTTCGTATTGCAACATTCCCAAAAGCACGCACAGCACGGTGTTGGGGATTGTCCGCCCGCCGGGGCTGCCGGTGAGCAAGAACAGTTTTCCGTCACGAAGCACAATCACAGGGCATTGCGAACTGAGCATGCGTTTGCCAGGTTCGACGATGTTGGGCCGTGTTCCGATCGCGCCGCGACGGTTGGTGTGGCCGGGACGGTGATTGAAGTCGGTCATTTCATTATTGAGCAGAAAGCCGGCCCCGCGGACGACAACCCTCGATCCCCAACTGCTTTCGATGGTGTAGGTGTTGGAGACTCCCATGCCGGAGCTGTCGACGATACTGAAATGCGTCGTGCTGTTTCCCTCGCCGGCAATCTTGATCTCTGGGGCCAACTCACCGCTGGGTGTTGCTCGCACGCGAGTAATCCCCTCAGACAGTTTTCTGGCATAGTCCTTGCTGGTCAGGCGATCGGGAATCCGCACGAAATCGGGGTCGCCCAAGAAGCGTGCCCGATCGAGATAGGCCCTTCGCATCGACTCGATCACAAGATGCACTGCCCGGGGCGCCCAGCGATCGTGTACCGTGAGATCGAAGTTCTCCAGAATGTTCAGCGTTTCGACGACAACAATGCCGCCGGAACTGGGAGGCGGCGCACCGTAGATGTCGTAACCACGAAACGTGCCATGAATAGGATGACGAATTTTTGCACGATAGCTGGCCAGGTCTTCCAACGTGATAAGCCCGCCGCCGGCCTTCATTTCCTCGGCCAGCAATTTAGCAACCGGCCCGCGATAGAACGCCTGGGGACCGTCGTTCGCGACACGACGCAATGTGTTGGCCAAATCGCTTTGAATAAGGGTGTCGCCCGGTTTCCAATCTCGATTGTCGGTGCGACCGAAGACGCGTCCTAGTTCTGAAAACTCTGGCGAGTCGGAAAGCAGTGTGTTAAGCCCTTGGGCCAAAGCTGCATCGATGGTGAACCCTGTTTCCGCTAACCGGGCGGCCGGTTCAACAAGCCGCTGCCACGGCAACCGGCCATACCGAGCATGTGCCAACGCAAACCCGGCGACGGTTCCCGGTGTGCCCACGACCTTGTGGCCCTTGTAATTGGTGCTTTCGCTGAACATGTCGATAGTGGCCGCGGCGGGGGCCGTTTCGCGATAGTCGATACACACAGGAGCGATGTCTGGCCCGGGTGCGATCATCATGAATCCACCGCCGCCAATGTTGCCCGCCTCGGGCCAAGTGACCGCTAATGCGAAACCAACAGCCACGGCCGCATCGACCGCATTTCCACCATCGCGAAGCACCGCGACGCCCACGTCGGTGGCTGCTGGCGAGACCGTAACGACCATTGCATGTTCGCCAGTCGTCGCCTTCGCAAGGTGTTCCGCCGCCTCTACGAAACAAGGCGAGGTTACAACGCAGGCGAGCAACACGAACTGGAGCAGGACGATAATTCGTATCGGCCCCTGGCGGTGTTTCGTGTGATGAGGTGTCATGTGATTGTTCGCATTGAAAGAAGGTATTGAATTCGCGTAGCTGCCAAAATGGGAAACGGTTGGTTCAAACGAATCGGGCGAGATGGACACGTCATCCCATGTCTAAGGAACGACTGTATTGTTGGCCGTTCTCGCCACATCTTCAGGGCAGTTCAGCGGCTGGCCATCGGGACAGCGGAGCAGATTGTTTTGAACGAGATTGTTCGATCCCCCGGCGACTTCGATTCCGGCGGTACTTCTTGCCGGTTCGTGCCGATCGACGACCGAGTTGCCATCCACCCGGCATCGTTGACACGCATCGAGATAGATGCCACGCCACCGAGGTGAGAGAACTTGACAGTCGCTTACAGAACAGTCTTCGCATTGCTCCAGCGTGATTGAGCCGCCGGACTTGGCATCGCCGTAGTTGGCCGCGTGGAGCACGGCACCGGAGATGCTGCTGCCCCAACACCGACGCATCACGATGCTGTCGATCGTGCTGCGCTGTGGTCCGTATGACCAGCCAAACGTATTGCCTGAGATGCTGAGCAGCGAGCTATCTTCCATCAGAATGCCCAGTGTGTGGCCATCGTATATGGTGTTCCCTGTTACAGCTACACGTTCGGCCCACCGGACGTCGATGTTCGTGCTCTGGCTACCCACGACATTGCCCGAGATGGTGACAAGTCGCGCGGAGAGGCGCCCGTTATCGTCCAGGTGGCCATGGACACGAATGTTGGCTCCTTCCTTTGAAGGTTTGGCTTGGATGGTGTTGCTGGCGATCGTGATTTCGCTGGCGGTACCCTCGGTGGCATCGAACCAGAGTTCGGCAGCGGCGAGCCCCTGATCGTCGTAGTTGTATTCGATGTCGTTGCCCGTGATCTGTAGATTGTGAAGATCGCCCGCCAGCGACTTGATGCCGGCTTGGCGGTTGTAGCTAATGTGGCAGCCCGTGATGATCGCCTGATGTAGATTACAGCGGTCGATGAACACCCCGATGCCGGAGTTGTCGTATAGATGACATGCCGAGATCAGCACATTGCGATTGCGCTCGGGTAGATGAATCGCGTGCCGCACCCGACGGATAAGCACTCGCTCGATGGTGGCTTGCATCGTCCGCACGAGTTGAATTCCATCGGCCTGCGGATGGTCGCCAATAATCTCGATCGCACTGACCATGGGAAACCGTTCTCGCTGCCAAATGACCGGTTTGACACTTGTCGGATCGGCCGTGCCCTGGTGATTGCCCACGAGCCGGATGGCAGGTCCATTGCCCGCCATCACGATCCGCGACGTTCCGTGAGAGCCGACAATCGCGGTATACCGCCCACGATCAAGCGGGACTTCGATCGGTTCGGTAATGCGGTAGGTGCCCGAGGGAAACTCGATCAGGCCGTCGCCGTCATCAACCGCGTGACGAATCGCTTCGGTATCGTCGTTCTTTCCATCTCCCACCGCACCGAAATTCCGTACGTCGGCCATTCAAGATGCCTCCCGTCAATCAAGTGTGGCATGCTGTTCAATAGTGCTGCTGGGTCTGATCTCAACACGCGGCGCTCGTGAAGTCAAACAACGGCCAAGGCTATGCGTCGTCGAGCTGCCGCCGTGAGGTGTCGGGGGCAAAGCAGATGAAAATCATGCCCGCCAAGTAGACCAAGCTGGTGACTTGCCCAACCCGGGCATAGTCGCCGCTGAATTGTCGAATGATTTCTCCAACTCCCAGTACCCCCATGGCGGTGAAGATTCGCCCGAAATTGAACGTGACACCGCTGCCGGTCGAGCGCACGTGCGTGGGAAACAGCTCCGGCAGATAGAGAGGAAGCCAGCCAAAGTAGACCGTGCCGAAGAAGCCTAGGATGAAGACCCATCGCAGAAAGCCGGGATCGTTGGGGGTGAGGAACCAAAACAGATAGGCGCTGGACGCCAACGAAAACAGGCTAATGAAGAAGTACGTCGAGCGGCGACCGAAGACAGCCGCCAACCAGCCCCCGAGCAAACTGCCCAGTGCAGCCCCGGTCGAACGGATCGTTTGTGTCTGGCTCTTGAGGTAGGCATCCTCCTCGCCGCCGACTTGATCGGCCCAAGGCACGAGCCAATTGGCACCGCCCCAGTTGCCTAACAGCGGAACCGTTCCCAGCACAATACCGATCAAGGTGAACCGCAGCAGCGGAGGGCGAAAGACTTCGAACCTCCGGTGGTCCGTCGTGCTTTCCGCCACGGCATTTCGCTGTGCCAACCAACGTGGCGATTCGGGCAACACCGTAAGGGCGAGCAAGCCTAACGGGGCGGGCAGCGCTCCCACGATCATGACCCATCGCCAATTGTCTGCTCGAATCGCCAGGTCGATGTCCAGCATCGAACTCAGATGCGCCGTGAACCAGCTCTCGGAACTGAGCACTCCCAATAGCACAAAGCCCAAGTTGGCCGACGTGCCAATCAGGCCGGCAAGCAGGGGGCGCGATACATTCGACCAGCTTTCCGAGGCCAGCGCGACGCCGTTGGGCCACATTCCACCAACGCCCATGCAGGCCACGAACCGCAACAACAGAAACTGCGTCGGGCTTTGCACCCACACCATCGCGCCGGTGAACAGCGAATACCAGAGGATGCTCAGCCCCATCGCCTTGGCACGCCCGATTCGATCGCCGAGGGAGCCAAAGATCCAACCGCCGGCTGCCGCGCCCAACAAGAATGCGCAGATGTACCACGCGAACCATTTCCCGACCTCGCCTTCGTCGGTGATGCCCATCGAGATCAATGCGGCTCGACCTGCCAGTGGCACGATGACCATGATCGTGCCGGCAAACATCCAGCCGAAGAACGCCGTGGCCAAAATTGCAATCCGTCCGCCGGTAGTCAGCTCCGGTATCGAAGGGGCATTGGAACTCATGGCGACTCGTCTTGCGAGGTACGACTGGCTGGGTGCAACGCGTGATGAATGCGATCGATCGTTTCGGAAGACAGGGGGCCAGCTTCCATGGCGTTCACAGCTTGATCAACATGCGGGGGTTCCCCCATCCCGACGATGGCCGCGGAAATGTCGGCATGGGAAAGTGCATATCGCAAGGCGATGTCGATCAATTCATCGCGCTGGCAGCCTAACACATCACACAGCCGGGCAGAACGCGCGACATCGTTGTTGTAGAGATCCAACGGAAAGAACTTCGTTCGGAAGGTGTGTTCGCTGGGCGGATTGCCGGCGAGCGCTCCGGCTGCGTAGACTCGAATTGCGAAGACTCCCATCTGCTGTCGTACGCAATCGCTGACGATATCGCCGTAGTTCGTTTCGGCGAAACTCGACGGCATCAGGTGCCCTGAACTTGGGTTGAGCACATGGTACGGCGTCTGAATCGTATCGAAGGCTCCCGAGTTGATCACTTGGCGTAACGCCTCGGGCTGACCGATTCCGGTTAAACCCAGAAAGCGCACCTCACCACTTGCCTGCAACTCCTTCAAGGCGTCAAGCACACCGCCGGAACCAAGCACGTCGTCGGGCGTGAGAGAAGTGGGTTCGTCATCGCGCGCGACGGTCACTGCATTGTGAAGTTGCAGCAGGGTCACCCGTTCGACGCCCAGCCGGCGGAGGCTCTCGTGTATCGAAGTTCGCACATGTCCGGCAATGTCTGCCAAATGCTCTGGCAACAAGCGGACCTTGGTGGCGATGTGTACTTCGTCGGCAGCGCCCAACGATCGCAATGCGTTTCCTAGCGCGGATTCCGACTGTCCCGCACCATAGGTGGCCGCCGTGTCGAACCAGTTGATGCCGCACTCAATGGCCCTTTGAACCACCGCACGCTGTCGCCCAAGATCCGCCTCGGTCATCAATCCCGATACAGGCCCCGCGCCAAACGCCACCTGCGAGACGTTGATCTTGGTTCGTCCCAACGATCGAAAGGTCATACAGCTACTCTCAATCGGAAGACCCGTGCAGTCCTTTAGGTGAGTGGCAGAAATGTTTTTACCGTAGCATGGGACCTCGTCCCGTGTAGAGCCCACGGAGTACACGGAACGGGGTTCCATGCTACGGTAGTTTTCTATCTGCCGCTCGCCTTACAACCCTGGCTGCATCGATTGTTGTCGATTGCGATTTGCAACTGCACGGACCGAAACAAGGATAGATGAATGATGTAGGTCACCCCACACAGAACTCGGGGAACTACCGGAACTTTCTCTCCAGTTTCAAGAGTTGCTCGAGATCGTTCGCATTGGAAAGTTGGGCTCGAACTTGGGCCAGGATGTCGGCTTTCTTTCGCTTGATTTCAGGACTAGCAGAGAAGTCTTCGCTGTTCTCCGATCTCCGAATCGCTTCGTAGACCTCCCTGCGGTGAACCGGGATCTCGTGCGGATGGTCGATGCCGAGACGGACTTTGTCGTCCCGGATCTCGACAACCACGAAATTGATATCCTCGTTGATGACGATCGACTCATTCTTTTTACGGGACAGAACTAGCATCGTCGCTCCTCCTTGTTCGCTGACATCGTGCTGTGGTAAGGAAGCAAGATTTCTAGGATGACCGATGGGGGGCCCGGCGGCTTCGTCCTACCGCCAAGAATGCTGCACCGGCGACAAACAATACCCAGGCCGCTGGTTCGGGAACGGCCACTGCTTGCCATGCCAGTGCGTAGGACTGGTCGCCCAGCGGAGCGCTAGCCTGGTAGACCCAAAACTCGTAAGAACCGTTTGCCGGCAACTCGAAGAACATGTGTTCCACGCTGTCGATGGTACTTAATGAGGCCCACAGGTTTTCTGAAATATCGGTGGCCCCCGAGGGCATCAGATAGAGATCGAGATTCGTCAGACCCAGCACCGCGAACGTTTCGTCCACGTCATACAAATCGTTGTTGTTCGTGTCGTTCAGGGCAACCTCGCGATCCCAGGCCAACGTGATCGAGATATAGCTGCCGCCCAGCAGCGGCTGGTCGAAGGCATATTTATTCAGGGCACCGACATCCTGGGTCGTTCCCCAATCCCAGCCCGACAGCGGCACCCCGTCAAGCGAATTGGCGTCGAACTGGCCGGGGGCGAATTGATCGAGCGCTCGGGCAACGTTTAACGCACCGGTTCCCATCTGATCGTCCAGAGGCACGTCCTTGCTGATGGCCGCGACCGAATCGAGCCAGGTTTGCGAATTCGTATCGAGAATGGTCTTTTGCATTCCCAACAGTCGTCCGTCACCCGTGTCGGCGACCTTGTCTGCCGAGTTCATCAGCACGGCTTTCATGACTTGGTGTCTCCGCGCGTCGGCATCCCACTGCGGCATGTTGGCACCAATCTGAATCTCCGCATACTCTTGCAACAGGGCCACGGCTCCTGTTGCGTGGGGTGCGGAGAAGCTGGTGCCAGTCACGGTCGCATAACCTCCGCCGGCCGCCGTGGTCCGCACGCTGTCACCAGGCGCGACGAGGTCGGGCCGGGTTCGGCCGTCGGTCGTATAAAGTACGTTGTTGCCGTTGGAGACCGTTGTGTACGCGCCGACTGAGTCTTTCCTTAGTCGTCCGACCACCAGATTATTGTAGGCATCTTTGGGTTGAAAATTGGTGCGATTGCTCTGCATGCCCGAATTGACGAACAGCACGTCTTGATTGCTGATCAACCAGTCGTTTCCCAGCGTCAGCGTCGAGTTGCCATCGGGCGTGCCTTCAAATCCCCAGCTCATGTTCACCGCGCGTACGTTTCCATTGTCTTGCAGGGCCACATTTTGCATTCCGATAAGCCGTTGTGATCCCGAGGTGAGACCATAAGCGCTCGAATAGAGCGATGCACCTGGTGCGACACCCGGCTGCGTGTCATCATCGGCCACCAGCACACCGGCAACCCAATTGGCATGCGAAGTCGTGGCCAAGTCGGGAAAGAGCGGATTTAGATTTAGGTTGCCGGCGAAGACAGCCGCGGGTACGACCGACGCATTCGTGTTGCTCGGATCATCGAAGCCCGGCACTCCAGGCCTCCCCGATTCGACCTGTCCGATTGAGATTCCTGCCCCGGTAAGCCCCAGTCCCAGTGCATTGATGCCGTTGGGGCCCACCGAAGTTTGGCCAGCCCAACAAGTTCCCCCGGCCAGCCATGTGGCCATGGCCATATAGATCACGAGGCGGCAGGGGATTCGTGACCGGCTACGTGCAAGGAACCGGCTGGCAGAACGCTTGATTTGCAACGAGGTGGGAGGGAGCAGAATGAGGGGCCTTCAGCGAAAGTTTTCTGTTCTAGTCTGGCCTGCACGCTCGGCGGACGGGCCACGAGCCTGCCCATTATGGCAAGCCTTCGACTCGAACGCAAATTTCTTGCAAAGAATGGAAACGAGTGCAAGCACCAGGAATCGAAGGGGCGGATTGGTTATCAACACTTCTTCTTTCCCGGCTGCGGTCTACTCATAAGGCGTGCGGCGAATGAGAACGTATCAATCACAACCCGACGCGTAAGCGAGGGAACGCAGTGTATTACCGGTTGGTCCCTCGCTCACGCGTCCCCTTGGTATATTCTCATTCGCCGCTCGCCTAAGTCAGGAAGAAGCGACGCACCGAAAGCGACATCTTCACAGATGGTGATACTCAACATGACGTAACTTTCCTGCAACGTTGCAGCCGGGAAGTTATACTCGGTCGGCAGGAAAGTAGGTCATGCACCCCGTGCGTGACAATTCCATAGGTCGATTGGGGATCCGTGATTGCCCAACCGAATACCAAAGAAACCGGCGAATGAATGGCTAGCAGGCAGCGATGTCACGCACGGGGTGCGGTGACTTATCATGGCTGGAGTCGCCTACGACGATAGCGCGCGTCGCCGGCGAGCAGAACATTGCGACAGAGCAATAACGCATTGCAGATCGATCAACCCAAGTCGACTAGAACCGTTTGGACCAAGTGGCAAACAAGGCCATGTCGGTTTCCAACTGCACGCCGTTGAGGTCTTGATAGATTGGCTGGACTATTTCAACGATTAAGAAAATTCGGCCGGGCGTTCGCCAGGTGGCACCGTAGCCAAAATTCAGCCAGTAGCCGCCGCGAAAGTCGGTTCGGGCCGTACTGATGACCGTGTTGGCAGGGCCAAGATCGTTGTCAAAGCCATCGAAATCGCTTCGCCATAAATTCTCAACGCGGAAGGTGAACGCTAGTTTTCCCTTAACACCGATGCGTTGCGAAAGCCAGAAGTTCAAGCGGTGCTCGTCTCCTTCGGAGTAGCCATCGAAGTTGCGCCCGATCGGCAGGTCCGTCTGGTACTGCATGCCGAAGCTGCGAGTTTCCCAAAACTGCTTGTAGGTGATGCCGGGTCGAGCGTCGAACGTACCACTTCCCAAACGCATGGGATAGGGAAGCTCGACCGAAGGCATCAATCCGTTCGAGGGAGCAGCGGTACGGGCCGTGATGTCACCGGTGGGCACGGTGAAACCCAGATTCACAGTCAGTTCGTCCGTGTCGCCATTGTAAATTTTCCACAGAACGCCAAGCGCCGTGTCGCCGAAACCACCGTTTGAAGTGGTGAAGTCGGGGTCACCCATCAACGGCATGCGGCGGCGGTGGTCCATCGTCAACTCGACCCACATCGGCATCGCATACAGGGTAATCCGATCCGACCAGCCATACATCATATGGATCATGTGCATGTCCATGTGCATCCGTGTCGGCGTAGCCATGAAGCTAATACCGGAAGCATCGAGCGACGCGACATCGCTCACTTTCGTCGATCCGACACGGTTGTCGTCCATGTCCATGCTCATGAACCTGTACTCGAACATCATTTCGCCCTGCTTGTGAGCGTGGTCGCCCATCAAGCCGGCGGGAGCGCGTGAATCTGGGCGCCCGCCCTTGATACCGCTGTGTCCGCCACCGCCAGAGCTACCGCCTGAGGGACGAAAGTAGTCGCTCAGCGTGTGGAGCGTTTCGTTCAATAACTCACCCGCATGTCCGGAACCGGGCGCGAGCGCGATGGTAGGGATGATCGCGATTATGATGAATGCAGTCCGTCGCACGTTGCTTACTCCTTGAAAGCAATTACTTGATCGTCAACGTGTACCTATGGGTAGTTCGAGACCAGGGTGCATTGCAGCATTGCACCCTGTTTCTGCGAGTCTAATGACGCTCAACGGCAAGCATGCGACCGCAGGAACTACGCTATGATCCAAGGCCGATGAGGCCCATTCACCCTTCCGCTGCAGAACGTTACGCTGTCCTATATCGGCGGTTCGAGCGTCGGGGTAGAACTGTGCCATGAAGCGTGGTACGACCCCGCACCGTCGCCACATTTACCCAATCGATACAGTGAAGGCGTGCTCAACAGCACGCCCCTTCGCGTGGCAGCCGGAGTGTTTGTCGCGAGTCGCGATTCATTCAAGCGAGAGTATCCCGTTGCGTGGTAGCGAAACACGGTTACTAAGAGCAGACCTCGACAGCACGGAACCGGCACCGCTGGGCAGCCGCGATCTTGTTTGCATCTTTCTGCTGATCGCCACCGTGGGGCTCGTCTTCTATCCGGTCGTCGAACACCGGTTCTTGATGTACGACGACCCGTTGAACGTGACCGAGAACGAGTACTTGCGACGACCGCTGGAGTGGCGTCGTGTGATACGGTTTTGGGTGGGTCCGTACGAAGGTCTTTATGCCCCCGTGGCGTACACGTTCTATGCCGCCATGGTGCGAGGCTGCGAACTGCTGGGAGCGATCGAGAGCGATGGGACACTTCGCCCTTGGCCGTTTCATGTGGCAAATCTGGTCATGCACGGCGCAGCGGGAGTGATGGTCTTTCTGCTGTTGCGAAGGTTCTTTTCATCGCCCGTTGTGGCATTGTTGGCCGCACTTGCCTTTGCCCTGCATCCCCTGCAAACAGAGAGCGTCTCTTGGGTGACCGAACTGCGAGGGCTGCTGGCGGGATTTTGGGGCCTAACAGCCTTGTGGCAATATGTCGTTTTTGTGCAAGACGCTTCGGGTAATCACGCACGTCGCAGGTTGCATTACCTTTGCGCTACGGCATGTTTCGCGATCGCGATTCTTTCCAAACCTTCTGCCGCGGCGGTTCCGTTGATGACCGCCGTCGTTGGCATGGGACTGCTACAACGTCCCTGGAAACGGGTGTTGCTTGACGTAACACCCTGGATTGTGGTCGGCGCGGCAGTCGCGATGGCCTCGAAAGCGCAGCAAGGCACCGCGAACATGGCGTTCGAGATCCCCTGGCTGCCACGTCCGTGGATCGCATTGGATGCGGTCGGATTCTACCTGCAAAAACTCGTCGTTCCGATCGAACTATGTGCCGACTATGGGCGAGATCCGTTGTGGGTCATCGATCAAGGCATGTTCCTCCACGCGGGGCTTGCAGTGCTGGCCATCGCGTGTGCCGCGGCACTTCCCAATCGCCGCATGTGGCTTGCGGCATTGGGCTTGTTTCTCGCGGGAATCTTGCCGACGCTGGGATTGGTTAGCTTCAGCTTTCAATCGCACTCAACCGTGGCCGATCGGTTTGCGTACCTCGCAATGCTGGGTCCGTCATTCGCGGCTGCATTGTTGCTGACGAAGGTGTCTCCACGGATCGCAATGGTCATCGCCGTCCCCGTGCTGACTCTCTTCGGATTCCTGGCTCACCGGCAAACGTATACCTGGCGGAACGACGAAGTCATGCTGACTCACACTCTGTCGGTAAGCCCGACCAGCATGCTGGCTTTGAACAACTTGGGCATCTTGATGCACGAACGAGGGGACTTCGCGGCGGCCGAGGAATTGTTTCGCGAATCGATCGAAAACGACTCAGCGTTTTACCAGCCGCACAACGGACTGGGGCAGGCGCTCGTAAAGCAAGGTCGACTCCTGGAGGCGATCGAGGAGTTTAAGATCGCCCTACAAATGGTGCCCGGTGAATTGAGCATTCTCAACAACCTCGCTCAGGCAGAGCTTGCCGCGGGGTTTTCGGCGCGGGCCGCGATTCGATTCGAGCAGATTCTCGATGTTCATTTTGGCTATGCCGATGTGCATGTTCACCTGGCGCGGGCGTACGAGAATCTCAATCAAGTGGACCTCGCCCGGGAACATTATCGCTTTGCCTTGGAAATCGAGCCTACCAATCGTGAGGCGGCTCAAGCCCTCTCTTCGCTCGACCAGGCGACGCAAAGCGTCGCCGAGCCTGAATGATTGGCTCGTATTCGAACGGCAAAAAGTGGCCAACGATCATCTCTCCTGAGATGCACCGACAATCGGGGGGGTATCGTTGTGACGGTTTTACCGTAGAAATTGAGGCAAGACACACGGTCTAGTGGCGAATTACTGCATGATCTGCCGGAGAAATCATCATCTGCGGCAAAGGCAGCACGTTGCGATACAGATTCATTGGCCCGGCATGCACGGGTCGATCCATCTTCCGTAACCCGTACACTTTCACATGAACCGATGGTGCGTGTGCATCATTGAGTACCGACCGCACCATCATGCAACCAGAGGAACGATGGGATGGATTTTGACGATTTTCAATTCGGAAACCGAAGCGGACGCGACATTGCCCGCGACGCGCGTCGTTACGCGCCGCAGATTGTGGTCGTGGTCGTTGCCATCGCGTGCATCGTCGGCGCGTACTCGATGTTCTATCGTGTCGAAGCCACTGAGAAGGGCGTCGTGTTGCGATTCGGAGCTTTCAAAGAGACGGTAGGGCCCGGCTTGCGATTCAAACTTCCCTGGCCCATCGACCGGGTCTATCTCGTACCGGTTCGTGAAATCCAAAGCTTGGAATTCGGATTCGATACGGTCAAGGCGGGCCGTAGAACGAACTACGCCGACCGATCTGTCGCCAATTTAGACGTATCGGAAATGCTCACCGGCGATTTGAATTTGGCCAATGTCGAATGGATCATTCAATACCGTATCAGCGACCCCAGAGAATACCTATTCAGTATCGGCACCACCGAGGATCTTGGTACCCGCTCACATCCAGCAGGGAAGAGCTACGACGTCAACCTATCGGTACCCGATACGATTCACGACGTCGCTGAATCGGTGATGCGCAAACTCGTCGGCGACTCGAGCATCGATGCGGTGTTGACCATCAGTCGTGAGCAAATTGCCAGTGATGCGAAAAAGGAAATCCAAGAGTCGCTGGATAGCTTTGGTGCCGGCGTCGACATCGTAACTGTCAAATTACAGAGCACTTCTCCACCAGAAGAAGTGCGGGACGCCTTTCAGGAAGTGAATCGCGCCCGACAGAAGAAGGAAAAGATCGTCAACGAGGCCGAAGGCGAACGAAACCGCCAGATTCCAGCGGCCCGGGGAAAGCGAGATCAAATGATCTCCGAAGCCGAAGGTTATAAGGACCGGATCGTGCAAGAGAAGACGGGCGAAGTGGCGGCGTTCCAGTCGCAACTGACGGAATACGAGAAAGCCACGGAAGTGACCAAGGTCCGGCTGTACCTCGAAGCGATTGAAGAAGTGCTTAGCAACGTTCGCAGCAAGACGATCATCGACGAATCGGTCGGTGGGGTTCTCCCGCTGTTGAACCTCGACAACGCATTGCAACCCTCTGGCAGCCGATAAGGCGGAGAATCGAAATCATGCGCACAACCATTCCCACGCTTGTCGTGATCTTGCTGCTATTGCTAACCGTTCTCGGCATTGCCAGCATCTACACGGTCGACGAGACTCAAATTGCGGTCGTCACGCAGTTCGGTGAACTGAAGGACACCGTCACGGACGCGGGCTTGCATTTCAAGGTGCCGTTTGTCCAGGACATCGATTTTCTTGAAAAGCGCTTGATGCCCTGGGATAGCGATCCCGAGAGCATGCAGACCAGCGACAAGAAGCGGATCTTCATCAAGGTGTGGGCTCGCTGGAAGATTGTCGACGCCAACGTCTTTTATCCTGCTGTACGGACTGAGCAGGGGGGCCACAAGATTCTCGACGATCTTGTCGACTCGGCGGTGCGTGATGTGATTGCTCGGCACAAACTGATTCAAGTAGTCCGCAGCACGAAGAAGCCATTGCTGTACGAGGACGAAGAAATCCAGCGAAACGACGTCACGGCCTCAGAGACGGGGCGTGGAGATATTGAGAAAGCCATTCTGGCGACAGCCAGCGTCGACCTTCGCGAAGAATATGGCATGGAGATCAAAGACGTCCGTATCATGCGGGTGAACTACATCGATTCGGTCAAACAAGCCGTGCATGAACGCATGCGCGCCGAGCGGCTTCGAATCGCCAGCCTGTTTGAATCCGAGGCCGAAGAAGAACGCAACCGCATCATCGGTCGCACGCGACGAGAACTCGATCAGATCGAAGGCGAGATGAAGGCCAAATCGGACACCATCCGCGGTGAAGCCGATGCCGAAGTGATCCGCATCACTGCCGAAGTCTATAACAAGTCGCCCATCGCTCTGGAGTTCTACAAGTTTCTTCGCAAGCTGGAAGTCCTCAAGTCTGTCCTAAGGAACGACTCCCACGTCGTGCTTTCGACGGACAGCGAATTGTTCAGGCTGCTCAAATCGCCCGACGAATCGAGCGACTAGTGCTTTGTCAAAGTTGAAATTTCCGGTTCGATGCGACGTAACTCTTGGCACTGCTGGACAAGCCAGACAGTGGCACTCGAAATCTCTTCCTTGACGCAGCACTAGAATTCGGCGGTCGTGCCCGACATCGAATCAAGAATCGCAAGCGTGAGGGCCTCGTCGATTGGCGTCATCAAGGGGACGTCTCGATTACGAATCGTCCTGATCCTTGAGGCCCAAGCGAGACAGCCAGCGTCCTCGAGTCGGCTTTTCTTGACGAGGTGCCGTGTCTTTGTCCGAAGTTTCTTTGCGAGGCTGGCGATCTTCGTATTCGCGGAGCTTTTCCTCGACTTGGGCTCGGTCCCGGGCGATCTTGGCTCGCTCGACCGATAGTTCCACTTCGGCTTGCCGCAGCTTCTCTTCCCAATCGGTCTGAAGTTGCGTCAAACGATCTCGCTCCTGACGAACAATGTCGTCACTGTCCAACGCCTCACTGATGGCTGCCGCCTGGGAGGCCGAAATCGTGTCGCCCTCAGAGCGCTGTTCGAGTTGTTCTTGCAATTCAGCAATGAAGCGATCCTTGACGGCAACCGCTTCATCAGTCCGCTTGATCGCTTCTTCCAACGACATGCGGACGGTTGCCGACTCCTCACTTCCGTCGCCGTAGTCGTCTTCCAACTGGGCCAGCATCCTACGTTTCTGTGCCTCCCAATCCATGCCGTCACTCGCAGCAGGAGTATCCGATTGTGAGGAATTCTGTTTTGCCTTTTTCAGCGAATCCTCAAGCTCCTTGTTCTGGCGATTCAGATCACGAATATCCTCCATGGCCAGGTCGTAACGCTGCAGGGCTTCTTTCAACTTCTCGTCGCTACCATCATTTGAAGAGGCCTGGGATGCGGCCACTTCAGCTTCGGCAAGTCGATCGATCAGCCGTTGCTGTTCGTCTTCAAGTTCGGCGATGCGTGTGTCCAAAGCGTCGTTCGGATTGTCTGCTTCGGATGCGTCGGAGAGTTGCCGCTGAAGCTCTTCGTGAGCCTCACGCAACTCGGCCATTTCCACTTCGTGCCGTGCTTGCATCTCCTCGCTGGCCTGCC
>CAZNXE010000086.1:16156-19504 GCA_964576465.1 uncultured Planctomycetaceae bacterium | reverse complement strand
ACGTGGTGAGAGCGGGTAGGCAAGACGTTTGCCTGTTTCACTGACCGCAAGAAGGCCAATGACACTCGCTGCACAATAATCGGGACTCCCCTAGATTTCCCGGTGTGCCGTCACGAGCGTTTCCTAGAGTGGAATGATGGTTTGAATCGCATTGTGCCAGCACTGCGTAACGCCAGTACAACACCGCTAAATATAGCTAGTCTAACTACCCCTTGTCCAGCAATTTCAGCCCAATTCTTGTAGTTTTCTCCACGTTGATCGCTGCTGTTCCCTATCGAGAAAACCAAACTACTGGCCACGTTTACGCCAAGATCTCTTCTCAACGGGTTCGCCGCAGCCCATTTCTAGTCGCTTACTTCGACGCCGATTCGGTTGTCGTGGGGCCCAATTGCTTGATGCTGATGTTGCGAATGTGGACGGGGTCGTTGTGACCCGCCAGCCCGAAATGCCCTTGTGGATTGTCCTTGCCGGGATGGGGAGTATCGGCCATGTATTGCGTCACTTTGCTAATGTCGGCGTCAAGAATCGTATAGCCGTTCAACTCGACCGTGATATTCGATCCTCGAACCGTGACCTGTTGATAGTTCCACTGTCCCGTGGGTCGCAGATACCCGCGCTGGGCGGCGACGATGCCATAGACCGAACCGTGATATTGCCGGGCGTCGAGATTCGCGTACTTCGGATGCTCTGAATCGAGAACTTGAAGTTCGCACATCCCGGCGTACGCCGCATTGCCCGTGCCAGGATAGCGAATCGCCAGCCCGTTATTGCCGCCGGGGGGGAGTTTGAATTCTACCCGGGCGACGAAGTCCTGGTATTCGTCGCTGGTATAGATCGTCCCGCCGCTGCCGGGCTTACAGACAATGGATCCCTCTTCGATTGTGTAGTTTTCGACGGGGCCTTCCCAGCCAGCCAAGTCCTTTCCATTGAAGACGGAGACAAACCCGTCGGACTGGCGATCACGAAGAACGGCGTTGGCTTCTTCGGCTGGAATCTCGCGGATGAAAATATTTCGCCAACGAATCTCTCCGCCGTGTGTTTGCAATTGAATCGGACCCTTCGCGAAGAGAGGCTGACTTCGGTCCCAAAAGTTCTCCATGGGGGCATCGTCCACGACAAGCTTCCCGTTAAGCCAAACGCTCGTGCGATCACCGATTTGGACGATTCGGAATGCGTTCCACTCGCCAAACGGTTTATCCGCCAGCACCAGCGGATCTTTCCCTGCCGCGCCTTTGCTATTATTCCACAGCCCGCCCGATCCCTTATCGGCACCGATCTTCCATTTGCCGCCCTCTTCGGTGGTGTCCCAAATTTGCACCTGCGGTGTTGCCCGAAGATAAATACCGCTGTCCGCGTCGGCGACCGTCTTGTATTCGATCAGCAACTCAATGTCGCCGAACTCCTTGTCGGTCGTCATGTAGGCGCCGTGTCCGTCGTTGACCAACTCATAGCCGTCCACGCTCCAATGTTGCTTGGCATCATCGGTCCAGGCGGCAATTTGGCTAGAGCGTTCCTCCTCCTTCATGGCGGCAAGCTTGCGAGGATCGAAGTGCGGCATCCCATGCCATCCCGAGAGATCCTCGCCATTAAACAAAGCAGTAAATCCCTCCGGCGGCTCAACTGCATCGGCAGCGTTGGCGGGCAAGCAACTGCTTGCGAGAACAATCAAGGCGGCAAGAACGGCGCGAAGGCGGGGTTTCATGGTGAGATTCCTGGAAAGGTCGAATGGGGGTTGGCGATTGTTCACGGTGCCGGTCGGCTAACAGGCAAGGGAAACATCGTTGACTGAGACGTTTGTCCCATGGTAACGACCCCGACGCCCGATTGCGACATTCGGCCGCAAGACAATTCCCGTAAGCGGCCAGAATGTGTGCGGCAGGGCCACTTCCACTCCGGGAGCGAAGTGACGACCGAGATGCGGGCGATTACAATCGGCCGACGCGATCGCCGTCAGCCACACACCCCAGAACCGAGATTCCAGGATCATGCCTCCCCTACGATTTCGTATCCTACAAGTTGTCTTGAGCACCATCACTCTAATCGCAATAAGAAGAAAACGGACAGAACTTCATTATTGGCATCCGCTGCCTTCAGCCGCAAATATGGCTCTGGCCCGTTCGGTTTTCCCTTTTGACTGTCCCGATACTCGAATGGTTAAAAAAACAGAGTCTTACGATGGATGATTATTATATCTTCGATATCCCGATCTATCGCTGCACGCAAAAAGAGTACGAGACGGCGCAAGATGCAGCCGTCGAAAAACAGCTCGTCCGAATCCTCGACGACCAGGATATTCTCCGAGAGTCACAGCCTGGAACTTGCGAAAGAATTCGAGGCACCACAAGCCATGCCTTCGGCGGGCCGTGGCAGTTCAATCAGATCATCGGATGGCTTCGTCTCTTCGCCGAAGGAATGAAAGTAGGCGGCCATCTCTGGATGGCGAAGGGCTTCCGTTACTCAAGGCGAATGCCGAAAAAGACACTCTATCTCACAACACCCAGCAACGTCCTTGCGACACGGTTTCTTGGTGAGTCCACGTCGAAGGAAATCTTCGAACACACGCTCGATCATATTGATGCCTTTGCGAAACAACTTCGGACCCGCTTTCTCGATCTCAGCGTCTTTCGCCGTGTGGGCCCACACATAGACTGGGGCGGCCTGCTGAAAACTGGTTTCGAGCACAATCAGCGCCGGCACAAATCAGCCAAACAGGATGTAGCTGACTGAAGAACAAAGCGGACAGAACTATAAGATTTGCATCCACAAACCTCCCCTTTGTCCAACATGATTGCCCTGACTTTGGGTTTGCCGATCGCCGCCAGCCACACACCCTAGAACCGAGATTCCCAGATCATGCCGCCCCTACGATTCCATATCCTGTCAGTCGTCTTGAACACCATTACCCTAATCGCAACGGTTCACGGCGCCGATGGAGAGCTATCTCTCGACAGAAGGCTGACCCCGCTGCCAACTAAGCTGCTTGGTCCGTTCGTTCATACGGGCGATGGGGGCATCTTGGCGATTGACTCGACGGAGACGTTTGTCAGTTCCGATGGCGGCCACTCATGGTCGGAGCCGCGACCGTTATTCAAAGACGGCACCAACATCACGGTCAGCCGCGAGCGGCAGCTTCTTCGCACGCACTCCGGCACCATCATCGCCGCATTCATGAACCTGAACGAGCGCAATTGGACGTGGGACAACGATCTGCACGATGCGCCTGGGGCCACGTTGCCCACCTATGCCATGCGAAGCACCGACGATGGACGAACCTGGGAACACATCCACAAACTGCACGATGATTGGTCGGGCTGCGTCCGCGACATGATTCAAACAAGCCAGGGAAGG
>CAZNXE010000086.1:0-16119 GCA_964576465.1 uncultured Planctomycetaceae bacterium | reverse complement strand
TGAAGATGCAGCACGATCCGGGAAGGCATGCCGTGTTGACCTATTCCTCAACCGACGATGGCCAAACATGGCAGGCAAGTAACCTGATCGATCTTGGCGGGCAAGGGCACCATGGGGGTGTGACCGAGCCGGCGATTATCGAACTTGGCGATGGCCGCGTGTGGATGCTCATTCGCACGAATTGGGGTGAGTTTTGGTCGGGCTATTCCTACGACGGGGGTCGCAACTGGCGCGTGCTACAACCCTCTGGCATCAAAGCAAGCAGCGCCCCGGCCATCATGACGCGGCTTGCCAGCGGGCGCCTGATGTTGGTGTGGAACCGGCCATTGCCCGAGGGCAAAGATACCTGGCCCACCAGTGGCGGAGACGGGCTATGGTCCGAAGTCCCCGTAAGCAATCATCGTGAAGAACTCTCAATCGCCTTCTCCAGCGATGACGGGAAGAGTTGGTCGAAGCCGGTTGTGGTCGCCCGACAGAAAGGAACGTGGTTGGCTTACCCCTACGTCTTCGAAGTCGAACCGGGCCGCATTTGGTTGACCACCATGCAGGGCAATGTGCGGGCTGAGTTTCGCGAAAGCGAATTTGTCGATGGCGATTGACGGTGACTTACAGCGAACTGCATTCAAAGCGAGTTCACTCCTCAGCGGTCGTCACGTTCTCCTGCCACCAATCACGAGCCATCGACGGGGTCCACTTTGAGGCCATCGGAACATCACTCAGGCGCTGATTGAGATCGACAACACTCTGTGGTCGGTCGTTAGGGTCGCGTTCTAAGCAAGCCGCGATGATGTCGCTCAACTTGCGTGGAATGCCCGATCTGGCCGTGCCGGACGAAAGCGATTGATTCGACTCGGTCGCGGCTGACGTGGCTTCAAGATCGTCTTGGGATTCCATGTATGACCGACCGTGGAGGAGATAATACGCCACAGCGCCAATGGCGTAGATGTCTGACCGATGGTCGACGTTCCCCGGGTCGATGAAGCGTTCGGGAGACATATAGAGCGGCGTGCCACCAATCTGCATCGTTTTCGTCAATTCATCAGACCGGTCGGGATCCAGATCCTTGGCTAGCCCAAAGTCGAGAACTTTCACGAAGTCGAACTGCCCGCCACGTTGACACAGCATCACGTTCTGCGGCTTGATGTCGCGATGGATTAGCTTTTGCGAGTGTGCTTCGGCAAGCGAACCACAAATCTGGCACAAGATGAACACGCTGCGTTCTGGGGGAACCGGCCCGAATCGGTCGACGACATCTTGGAACGTGAGCCCTTCGACGTATTCCATGGCGTAATAGAATGCGCCTGACTTGGTGCGACCAAAGTCGTAGATCTCGATCGTGTTGGGATGCGTGAGACGGCTGGCGATCTGAACTTCTCTCTCAAACCGCAACATCGCCTGGGGCCCCACTTGGTCGTCTTTCAGCAACTTAATGGCCGCGGGGCGTTTGAGCATGGCGTGTTCGGCCAGATAGACCGTGCCCATTCCGCCTTCGCCCAACTTTTTTCCAAGTCGATAGGGCCCTAGTTCTTCAGCCACCTGCACACGGCGACGCAAACTGGAGGCCGAGAATGCGGAGATGATCGCGGCCACTGATGTGATGGCCAATAGGCCAAACAACACACCATATAAGGTCAACAAATATCGGAGTGGTTGATACGCCTCCTCAACGTCAATCTCAGTCACAACACCCATTTCATACCGCGGCAACCATCGCCAGGCTCCAATGACCGGCACGCCGCGATAATCCCGATACGCGTCAAGCAATAGACCGTGTTGCTCCGCCGGGTCGACTTTGTCTCGGCTTGCGATGGCCAACGCCGCAATCTTTGTAAGTGGTCGGGCGGCGACCTCCCTTTCAGGTTTTTCGCTGCGAGTTAGATTGACTCCCGGGTCACGCACTTGAACGTCGACCATCGAACGCAGTATTGCTTGATCCTGAATCAAACCAATGTCGCGTAACTGCTCGTTGAACCTGCTTTCCGACAACATCAGGCCCGTGTCATCCAGTGCGTAGGTTTCGCCGGTCTCGCCCATGTACCCCACGCCAAGAATCGCGCTGAAGTGCTTATCGGCGAACTTGGCGAACCCGATCGAGGCAACGTACTCGCCATCGCTATTTGGAACCGGTGCATCGACCCAGCTGATTGGCCTCTTTACGTCAAGCGAATGGGTCGTGTTCACAAGTGAGCCAGGTGGATAGGGGCGCGAGTAGACAATTTTGCCATCAAACACGGGGGTCATCAGCGCCATGCCCCGGGCGTTTAATCGCGCACCGATGATCGCATCGTTCGTACTACTTAGAATGAGCCCGGTGCGATCGATAACAAAGTAACCCGCGCTGTCTTGTTCATCGATGTAGGGCTGAACTAACTGGTGAAGACGCTCTCGGGCTGGTGCTTGGCGCAACGCTTCAGGAGTCGTCGAATTATCACGAACGAAATCAACAAGATCACCCACCGCCGATTGCAGACGGGGATCTTCCGCGCACGCTTTGGCTTCCGCTTCGCGTGATTCGATCCACAGTTCGAGCGCTTGCACGTTGGCATCAAGCACCGCCCGTAACGCTTCGCCACGAACAGATTGCAAAGCCTGATGGATTGAACGATAGGTCCACCAACCAACTCCCGCGAGTAACAAACCTACAACGGCCAAGACGAACAACCGCCGGATTGGCGGATCTTGCGGAATTGTGAACTTTGCCCGAGAAAGTCTACCGCCAGTGGGCTTCGGTGCCAGCCACCCTCGGGCGCCCACGATTTCTTCGGTCGTGTCATCGCCCGATTGCGTCTCTTTCAGGATCGTCTCATCGTTGTGGTGCTCGAGAAGCGATTCCACTTCCCGTCGCAATTCGGAGTCGTCCAGGCACGCATCGTCAAGGAACGCGCTGCGTTCATCTGCGGGGCGCTGGATTGCCTCCAAAAAGATGTCCTTGATCCGAGCGTACTGCTGCGCGTTCACCCGTCGATGCCCTCATTGAGTTCGCGACGCAACCAGGCGCGAACGATCGTCCATTCGCTCTCAACCGTACGTTTCGAGACCCCCAACACTTCCGCGACCTCAGCAACCGTTAGGCCACCAAAGAACCGCAGTTCCACGATCTTTGCCTGCCGGGGGTCAAGCTCCGCTAGCTCTTGGAGCGCGTCATCGATTGCGATCAAATCCTCGTCGCTTCGTTTCGAGATCGTCATTTGATCATCAAGAGCGATCCGGTGCCTCCCCCCGCCATGCTTGTCTCGCTTCTTGCGTCGGGCATGGTCGACGAGGATACGACGCATCGCCTGCGCCCCGACCGCAAAAAAGTGCGACCTTCCCTTCCAATCGACGTTTCGCTGATTGACCAACCGCAGGAACGCCTCGTGGACAAGAGCGGTTGGCTGCAAGGTGTGTTCAGGCCGTTCACGTTTGAGATAGTCGGCAGCCAGTCGGCGAAACTCGCCGTAGAGCAGCGGCATCAAGTCGTCCGCGGCTTGCCGGTCGCCACCCGACGCGGCATTGATCAAATCCGTCGTCTGTCCGGAAAGATCGTGAAACTCAAACACTTCGCACCACCTGCGGCATGGCTGACACCTCAACCTCGGGATGCCGAATGTACCTCCTCATTGTAGCCGATGCAAAGCACCTCGACCGCGCCGCCCTGAACACTGATCGTCGTTGTCATCACGGGCACCCTGCCGTTCCCGCAGGAAACTTTTCGGATTCGACTGCGGATATCGCTGCGGTTCCTCGCGTATCTGATAGAGGCCGCAACAAAGCGACCACCTGACAAGACGAATCCACCGACTTCAGGGCGAAAGGAGGGCATGCGATGTCTTTGCTGTATTGCCATTGCGGAATGTTCGTCTCGACCCCCGCGCCGGTAACCACTTGCCCGCAGTGCCTTCGAGAACTTCGTCACATGCACAAGATCGACCCAAACCAACTTGTTGACGTGTATCCCATTCTCCACCAGCGGATTCACACGCTTCCACCGCCAAGCCAAGTAATTCCCCTGATCGAAGCAATTGCCGGCTGCGAAGGAGCTCGCCATGCATGACACGGCTGGAGTTACGACCTATGAGCTTTGGATCACAAGTGAAATCCGAGAAATCGAACGTGTTCACGCCTGCGTCAACCAACTACTCGATGCGAACAAATGCACGGTGCTCGATCAACTGGCCGTGCGAATGGCGATCGACGAGGCGATGGTCAACGCCATCACGCATGGCAACCAACTCGAACCGCATCGCCTCGTACACGTGTTGTATTGGATTGATGAGCGACACATTGGCGTACGAATCGAAGACGAGGGCCGAGGGTTCGACCCGACGTCGGTAGCAACTCGCTCGACCAACCAATGGTTCGATGCACCAAGAGGTCGTGGCCTGCTCATCATGCAACGCTTCATGCACGAAGTCGCCTTCGACCAGGGCGGATGCGTGGTCACGATGAAACGGTTTTTGAGCGATTAACCAACCTTCCAGAAGAACCTGCATAAGGAGCTTTGAAATGACGAATACCCACGCCAACTCCGAATTCGAGACTTGTACCCGAGTTGACTCGGCCTCGGAGCGCCAGAGCAACCATCCGCCCGAGCGTCAGTGCTGTTTACATCGGATCTCGATTGCACGAGAAAAAGAAGGCATCTCGTTAAGACAAGTTCGCAGTTTCTTGCACATCGGGCTGCCGGAACTTCGACGCCAAGAGCGGTGCGATACCGACTTGCGGCTAACCGATCTTTACCGCTGGCATCACGCACTCAAGGTTCCCGTAGCAGAACTGTTGTTGGAACCGCCAGAGGGGCTGTCGCCACCTCTGATGGAACGCACACGGCTAGTGCGGGCGATGAAGACCGCGTTGAGCATCGCCGAACGCAGCAAGCAACCGGAAGTGAAGCGCCTTGCCGAGCGATTGATTTCCGATCTCAACAACCTCATTCCCGGCCTCGAAAGCGTCGGCCCCTGGCCACTCGTTCAACAGCGTCAGGTAAACAACTTTGGTCGCGCGATGGAATGCATTATTTCCACACAGTTGATCGACGATGCGTAGACGGCCCGCTTCACCTTGTATCGACTCGTTGAACCATCGTCGACTTAGAGCCCGCTGTAGGGAATGTCCTCCGTGGCATTCCGGGGACCAACCGTTACGCACGGAATGCCACGGAGGGCATTCCCTACAGAGGTTCTGGGATAGGCACTTACTTCTCAGTAATCGGTTGCGGCATTTTCGCGCCCAGTTGCTTCTGCCATGCGTGCAAGCTGGCAAGTAGGGCTGCTGTCTTCTGGGGATAGGTCGCGCTAAGGTCGTGTTGCTCACCGGGATCATTGGCGAGATTGTACAGCTCGACTTCGTCCCAGTGGTAGAGTTCGATCAGCTTCCAATCGCCGTCGCGAATGGAAGCCCCGGGGGTCCATGTCGAGCCATGGTAGTGCGGATAATGCCAGTACAACTTGCGCGAAGGCAGTTCGCCGTCGCCGCGCATCAAGGAGACGATACTAAGGCCATCGGCGTGGCGGTCCGGCATTGCCGGGAGCTTGGCAAGTTCCAACATGGTGGGAAAGAAGTCCATGCTGACCACCGGCGTATCGCAAACACCGCCCGGCTTCGTCACCCTGGGAGCACGAATGATCGTTGGCTCTCGCACGCCACCCTCGTAGAGCCACCCTTTTCCGGAACGCAACGGCAGGTTGCTCGTTGGGCCTACATTGCGGGAGGTACACAGCCCGCCATTGTCTGAGAAAAAGATCACCACGGTGTTATCGCTGAGGCCCGAGGTGTCTAGCTTTTCCAGCAACCGACCAACACTATCGTCGACTGCCGCGATCATGGAAGCATAGGCGGGATTGTCTTGTCGCAGACGTGACTTGCCCTCGTGTTCCATTCGCTGTGGCGTCACCTCGTCAAACTGCTGTGCGGCTGCCCGTTTGAACTCTTCGTGCCGTTTCTTATACGGCGTGATAGGCGTATGCACGTTGTAATAAGAGAGGTACAGCAAGAAAGGTCGCTCGGCATCACGATCGTCCAGGAACCGCAGCGACTCTTCGGTTAGACGTTCCGTCACGTATTCGTCGGGAACCTTGGCTTCGAGCGTCGGATTTTTCCACGGCCCGTAGTAGCCGCCCGGTGGCGAACCAAACTGATTGCCGCCTATGTTGACGTCGAACCCTTGATCGGTTGGCCAATGTCCCCGATCGCCCAAGTGCCATTTTCCGGCGAAGAATGTCTGATAGCCGTGTTGCTTCAGAACCTCGGCAATCGTCAGTTCCTCCAACGCCAGGTTGTCCCGATCTTCGACCATGGCAAAGATCGAATTTTGGGCGCGGCTGATGTCCATGCCGGGAATCCAGTCGGTGATATCAACGCGTACCGGGTGACGCCCCGTCATAATGCTCGCCCGTGTTGGCGAACAAACCGGGCAAGCCGCATACGCGTTGGTGAATCTCATGCCCGATTCGGCGAGTGCGTCGATATTCGGCGTCTTGTAGAAGCTGCTCCCGAAGCATCCCAAATCGGCCCAACCAAGATCGTCGACCAGAAAGAAAACAAAGTTGGGCCGCCGGGGCAATTCATCAGCCAAGGCGCTTCGGTGCCAGAAAATACTTGCAAACGCGCTGGCAAGCAACGCATAGCGAATGAGGTGACGGAAACGACCTAACATGATGATGCCTCGCACGATTGACTAACCGACTCGCCACTCCTCAGTACGACGCAGTTCGAGTTGACCTCGAATAGCGCCCACGAGTCGTGACCTCACTGATGCACGATCGTAGTACGACCAGGAGCGCGAGTAAAGAAACGGCCGTGCCTGGGGAGCGCGTGAGCGGGCGAATGCTTCCGATCACCATTGCTTTGAGGGCTTATCGGATGCTCTAGGCGGCGAAAGCGGGAATGCGCTCGAAGAGATTGTCCAGCAGGCGCTGGCTCTTGCCCCAATCGAATTTCTGACCGGGAATCTTGGTCTCGGCTTCGATCAGGGTCGCCGATGTCTCTCGGCGCACGGTGAAATGCAACTCGCCGGAAAATGAGTAGATCGATGACGGAATCGTGGCATGCAGCGTGCAACCGTCTTCGTGCTGGTCGACCTTCGTCAGTTCGTTGCCATGCATGGCCATCGCGCACAACACGCCAACCAACACCCGGCCCGCCGGCATGGTGAACCGCTTGCTTGAGGATTTGGCTGTATTGAGGCCAAGCCGAGCGTACAGCGGCCGGGCAATCTCAACGAGCTTTTCCATCGAGACACCCGTCGGCACCAGCTTGTCGAACGTGCCCAAGAACTCTTCGCCCGACATTCCCTTGTGGTACAGGCTGCCCGCGGCGGCAACACGGTCGCGAACTTCTGGAACCGAAATCAAACGCTCGTAGTTGATCTCGTTCGACCAGTCGATCGGAATGATTTCCGCCGGCTCCGCAACAACTGCTTGCAGTGCATGCCCGCACGCGGAACAAAACTTCCCATCAGCACGGCTGCCACAATTTGAACAAAACATCTCGCCCGTCACTCCGAAGAAACCGATGAACCCTCGACAAACCACGCCGTACGGGGTCTGTCTCTTCTGTTCATCGGCTCAGACGATACATCGACTTCATTCCCAAGGAGAAGGCCCCGTACCAAATCCTATTCTCGGCGCTGCAATGCATTTGCGGCGGAACTGCTGCTACAGCTGCCCCAACATCTTTGCTGCTTGGTCTTCGTACACTTTCTGCCAGTGCGGGGCTAGGATGCAATCGCTATCTTCTTGGGCGCCGCCGACATTGCGAAGTTGTTCGGTGGTTGGGGCGTAGTAGATATAGCCGTTGGTATACCCGGCCACGAACGTTTGTTCGTGGGGCGACCTCTGCTTGATATTCAGCCCGATGCGCACGGTCAACTCGCCTGGAAAAGTGAGCAGCACGAACTCCCCAATTCGCAACCCCATGAGTTCGACGTCGAGCGTTCTGCTTCGGGCGGCCAGATTGTCAGCCTGATGTTTCCGAAGAAGTGCCAGGTTCGTTTGTACGCGGGTCAACGCTTCCATGGTGTGGATATTGCGGATGTACTGCTCCATGTTTCTCCGGTTCATGACATCGAGCTGTTTCAAATCTTCTCGTCCCATCGCTTGCTCGTGCAGATATCGATGCGATTCGTAAGACGGAAAATCACCTGACATGTTGTACTTCACCGCCAGCGGAATGAATGTCTTCAGGTTGAGGTACGTTCCCTGCAACGATTGAAGCAGCCGCTGCTGTTCGGCTACCATCGAGATGATGCGTTCCCCCACATCGGCTCTTGGCAATTGGATGACCTCATTGAGAACCGTTAACCGTCCGTCTTCACGACATGTGATTTCTCGCAAGCCTCGTAACGTGCTGAGCCCCAGCAGGTTGCCCAACGGCTCGGCATTCCTGGGATGATTGACGTCCTTGTAGAAGGCAGGGTTGATATCGCCCGCGCAGCCCTGCAAGAACAGAGCGATCGTATCGTCGCTCATGTTCTCTTCGATCGTCTTGGAGGCAAAGCCGATCATATCGGCGCTGTTGCCACCACCCGGAACACCTTGAATGGGATGACAGGCAAAGTTGTAGACAACCGCGAGGGTTCGCCCATCGTTTCGGTCCAGCCGAAGAATGCCAATCTCGGGATCAATCGGGCCAACCTCGGCAACTTCTTCCTCTGGTGGAAGTGAATACGCATACCGAACGTCAACCTCGCGTCCGTTTTTCAGTTTAAGCCTGCGGTTTTCCATAATGCGATCTTCATGCCCCACGCCGGCTCCAACCTTCACGGGAACCATGTTTCGCGAGGCTTCTTCCACTGCTTGAAAGGTCCGCTCATCCACATCGGAGCAGACGATGCCATGGCAGTGGCTAGCATTCACCAAAACATTTGTTGGTTGAATGTTAAGTTCCTTACGGATTCGAGAACGAACCTTGCTAAGATAGTCGTTGTCGATCGGACCGATCTCCCCGATCGCGACAGCGTCGACCGTGATGATCGCGACTGTTGTGGTATCGCTCTTGATCACGAGCGCCTTCACATACAACGGATCGTTGACTGGGCCTGCTTCGGTATTGGTAATGTCAACCTTCGCGACCCCTGCCCACAGTTGAGCAGCACGTGCGTCTTGAATCGGGAACGATCCGACGACCATCAAAGGCATAAGAAGGATCACCGCGGACATTCGGCTGCTTGATCGCCGGCGGCAAACGTGAGATCGGCTGGAATGACGAAACGTCGTCGGCGCATGCGCGTGCTTCATGGTGGTGGCCTTTACGTGGATTCTGTTCGTAATGCAATGTTTCATCGGCAGCGGCGTGCCATGGATCGTGGTCATGGAAAATCCGTCTGGTCTCATCCACCGACAGTGTAATAGAGTGGCGGGGAGATAATCGAGTGGTGGCGAGCAACAGAGGGGTCCAGCCTCCGGTCATGCTGATTGACACGATATGAGCAAGTAATGTGCATGCTCGCTACATTTTTTTCGTAAGGCCCGGCTGGGTAACTGCGTCCTAGCCATAGAGCAATTCCCCCCGAAGGTGGAGCCTCTGAGATGAACGAATCAGTGAATCCCGGCTCGGAAGAAAGCGATTCCGCCGTGGCTCCCAAGGCAATGCTTAGCCGTAAGAAACTGCTCGTGCTGCTTGGCGTGGCGGGGTTGATCATCGTGGCATTTGTGTTTTTTCGAGATGCACTGAATATCGAGAACCTGGCAAGCCGGGAGGCTGAACTCAAACAGTTTCAACAAGACAACCCCATTCTAGTCTACGGGGCGGCACTGCTGGTCTACGTTGTGGTAACCGGGCTTTCGCTGCCAGGGGCCGCGGGAATGACGCTGGTCTATGGCTGGTACTTCGGTTTTCTCAGGGCCGTGGTCCTGGTCAGTTTCGCATCAACAATGGGGGCAACCGTCGCGTTCTTGCTGAGTCGCTTCTTGTTTCGAGACGCGCTACAGAAAAGGTTTGGCGACCGCCTGAAAACATTCAACGAAGCCCTCGATCGCGAGGGAGCCTTCTACTTGTTCACCCTACGCTTGATTCCCGCGGTGCCATTCTTTGTGATCAATGTTGTGATGGGGCTGACGGGCTTGCCAACACGCACGTTCTGGTGGGTCAGCCAACTCGGCATGCTCGCCGGCACCATGGTTTTCGTCTACGCGGGCTCGCAAGTTCCTAATCTTCAGACGCTTGCTGAAGAGGGAGCGAGGGCCGTCTTTTCGACCGGCCAACTCACACAAATTACGATCGCATTCGTGGTACTGGGGCTGTTCCCCATCACGGTCAAGAAAATCATGAACCGAGTGCGATCGCAAAAGAATCTCGCCTCCTCAACAGTCAATCCCTAAACAGGCTCAGCTAGAAACACTACAGCAGCCTTCATGCAAGGAGTCGTCGCCTTGGCGCACCTCAACGACATTCTTCCGCAGCTTCAACCTCACGACGAACACAACCAAAAGCTCCAGCGCAACGTCCACCCAAGAGATTGGGTCAATCCCACACCCGCGCCCCGCTACAACATGGTTGTCATCGGTGCCGGAACCGCAGGGCTGGTCGCCGCCGTGGGGGCCGCGGGGTTGGGAGCGAAAGTCGCGCTGATTGAACGCGATTTGATGGGCGGTGATTGCCTCAACGTGGGTTGCGTCCCGTCCAAGGGGCTCATCAGTGCCGCTCGTATTGCAGCGACCGTGCGCGACGCGGGCACGTTCGGAGTGGAAGTGCCCGACGGTGTTCGAGTCGATTTCGCCCGGGTCATGGAACGAATGCGACGGCTAAGAGCCGATATCAGTGCGAACGATTCCGCTGTGCGTTTTCGCGATCTGGGCGTCGACGTGTTTCTCGGTTCGGCAACGTTTACAGGCAACGATACGATCGAGGTAAACGGACAGCAACTGCGATACAAGAAGGCGGTCGTCGCCACGGGCGCCCGCGCTGCGGCACCGCCAATACCAGGGCTCGATCAAGTCAACTACCTGACCAACGAAACCGTATTCTCGTTGACCGAACTCCCGAAACGATTGGGCGTGATCGGAGCAGGGCCCATCGGTTGCGAACTGGCCCAAGCGTTCGCCCGGTTCGGCTCGGAGGTCTATCTGGTCGAGACGACCCATGGAATCTTGCCGCGCGAAGACCAAGACGCGGCCTCGATCGTTGAATCGAAAATTCTGAACGACGGCGTGAAGCTACTTTGCTGCGGTCGTGAGTTGCAAGTCGCGCCCGATGGTGACCGGATCCGGCTTCAAGTAATGTCGCACGACAAGGAATATGACGTCGAAGTCGATCAGTTGCTCCTCGCCGTCGGCAGGGCTCCCAATGTCGATGGTCTCAATCTGGAAGGGGTCGGCGTAAAGTATGACAAGGCCAAGGGGATCGAAGTCAATGATCGGCTCCAAACGACGAATCCTCGTATCTATGCGGCCGGCGATATCTGTTCGAAGTACAAGTTCACCCATGCTGCCGACTTCATGGCCCGGATTGTCATCCAAAACGCCCTGTTCAAAGGCCGCGCGAAGGCCAGCGCGCTGACCATTCCCTGGGCGACCTACACCTCGCCTGAAATCGCTCACGTCGGGCTCAGTGAACGGGACGCCAAAGAACAGGGTATCGCAATCGACACGTACACGCAGAACATGAACGAAGTCGACCGCGCGATCCTGGAAGGCGAAACCGAGGGTTTTGTCAAAATTCACGTTGCCCAAGGCACCGACAAAATCGTGGGGGCAACCATCGTCGCCACCAATGCAGGCGACATGATCTCAGAAGTGACTCTAGCCATGAAAGCCGGCTTGGGCCTAAAGACCATCGGTGCCACCATTCATCCCTATCCCACGCAGGCCGAAGCGATTCGCAAGACCGGCGATCAATACGGACGCACCCGGCTCACGCCCTTAGTAAAATCGCTATTTAATCGCTGGCTCGCCTGGACACGGTAGGTGGCTGCGATGAGGCACTTCGCGGCTTCGATCGGAAGAATGAATTCTCAGGCAGTGCGAATTCGATGTGTAATCCTGGCCCAAGAGTGGTCTCATCGGAACAGTCGTTCACCTCGCATCGACCATCCATCGTCCGTGGTGCCGCGTGCGTGTATTCCTCAACTTGGGACAAGACACTCCCCCGCTCGATTTGCCGAAGGCTTTGATCCGGATCTGCCACCGATCGCTCAGCCCCGCGTGCTGATAGCCGATTTGAACGGTGACGAAGACTTATACCTGCCAAACACGCAGGAGTCGTGCTTGATCGAACGATCCTTCCTACGATATGGGTACGCCCCCGGCAAGATCATCGGTGCTGAACGAAACCCGTCGGAAAAGCAATGCCCATAGCTTCGCAAGCCAACCCCCACGGCAGCTTCTGATATTCAGCCCGATTGGCGAAAGTGCGTCGTCATGATTTGCGCATCGCCAACGTAGCCGGAAGAAATCTTCTTCGGAATTGCGCTGGCCCGCTGTCGAAACGGCGATCGCATTCACATCCATCAAGTGCGCCGTACCGCACATTCACAATACAATCTGCGCCGTTTCCGCCCTCTGACAACTTGCACGGGGACATACTCGTTGCCAGCGGATCGCGCGTTGTTCGTCTCATCAGAACAATCGTTAGCCCGTCCCGACAAACTGAGAAGCGACCCACGCCATCAAGCCTCTCGGTCGTTTTTCGTAACCAATGATTAACCAGCAATTCACACGCGCACACAGAGTGCAACGTCGAGTGTCTGCAAACTTTAGTCTTGAGGCTGGGTACCACTGGTATTGCCAGTGCCCGCATGTCGTACCCGTTGAGCTTCGACACTGGCACGCCAAGTCTTATACGTGAAGACGCAGCAGTCGTATCCGGAATCTCCTGATCGAAGCGTGAAAGGCAGCTATTGAAAATGGTCAAACCAACCATCACCCTCACCGGTCGCGAACGCACATTTCACGAAGACGAGATCATCGTCAGCAAGACCGATCTAAAAGGTGTGATCACCTATGCAAACCAGGTATTTACCCGAGTTGCAGGATACACCGAGCAAGAACTTGTGGGAAAGCCGCACAATATCATCCGGCATCCCGATATGCCCAAGTGCGTTTTTAAGCTGCTGTGGGACACCATTTCGCAGGGAAACGAGATCTTTGCCTACGTGGTCAACCTTTGCAAGAATGGCGACCACTACTGGGTCTTCGCGCACGTAACGCCCAGCTTCGACGCGCGTGGAAACATTACGGGCTACCACTCAAGCCGGCGCAAGCCAGAACAAGCGGCCGTGGATCAAGTGATCCCGATCTATGAATTGCTCCGCAAGAAAGAAGCTTCTTACACCGACTGGCGTGAAGGAATGCAAGCGGCGACTGAAACACTGTTGGCACATTTGGACCAAGCAGGCGTGGCGTACGACGAGTTCGTTCTTTCGCTCTAATCAAGATCAACGAGGGATGGAAATATGTCTCAAGCGGCTATCGAACCGTCCATGAAAGAGCAGGGCGTTGCGACGCAGTCCAAAGATGACCCGTTCCGGCAAGAGTACGACCGTCAGCAAGACTGGTTGAAAAAGGCCGCGGACGTGTGCGATCAAGCTGCACGTGGCGACCTGGAGGTGCGGTTACTAAACATCGACGTTGATGACGACAACGACCTGGCTCGCATTCTGCATGGCGTTAACTCGCTGCTTGACTACACAGACGCGTTCGTGCGAGAAGTCAAGGCGGTGCTCACCGGCGCGGCCCAAGAGAAATTTTACCGCCGCGTAGCCTTGCGAGGCATGGTTGGCACCTTCCGGCAGGCTTCGGCAGTGATCAACGACGCCTCCGAGGAAATGAAACTCAAGTCGGAAAAGATCGATCGGGCCAATGCCCAACGGTTGTTGATGGCCGATGCGTTTGAAGAAACCGTGCAGAGTGTGACCGACACGGTTGCCAGCACCGCCGCAGGGTTGCAAGCCACTTCGATGACGCTTTCGCAAGCCGCTCAGCAGACGTCCGAGCGGTCGACCGCGGCATTGGATGTCTCGGTACAGTCGGTCGAAAACGTGCGACTGGTAGCGAAATCGACCGACGAATTGCAAGACTCTCTCTCGCACATCGACCTGAAGGTCCAAGAGTCGTCCGCAATTGTTCATCGCGCCGTCTCCGAAGTCGATCAGGCAACAGAGATCATGTCGGAACTGGACAAGTCATCCGCGAGCATCGACACCGTGGTCGAGACGATCGCCGGCATTACCAAACAAACCGAACTCCTGTCGCTCAATGCCGCCATCGAGGCAGCAAGAGCCGGCGAAGCGGGGAGGGGATTTGCCATCGTGGCAGCAGAAGTTCGGAAACTGGCTGAACGCACCCGCGAAGCGACTAATCAAGTCAAGAAAGACATCAACCGCATCCAATCTTCGACCAGCGATGCGGTATCCTCGATCAGCCAGTTTCGTGACACGGTAGGTCAACTCAATGGCACCAGCGATGCCATTGCTCAGCTCGTAGGTGGTCAGCGCGACGCCACGGCGAACATTCATTCCAATGTCACGGAAGTATCTCAGCGCAGCGAGTGCGTCAACGACAATATCCAACAGGCCTCCTCTGCCGCGGATGAGACGGCACAGGCTACATCGCAATTGCTCGACTCGGCAAACGAACTCACACTCCAAGCAGGGACACTATCGGAAAGTGTCGAGAAAATACTCCTCGAAATCCGGTCAGAGCAATAAGCCACACTACTCCGCGAGCGGACCATACAGTTCTGGTCGGCGGAATCGAAAGAGATATTCCGGCTCGGCGCGTGCCGCCTGAAGTGTCTCCTTCCGAAACTCTGTCACAAGCATGCCCGGCTGTCCTCCGGCGGCTGTCCACTCCGAGAGAATCTCGCCACGTGGACCGATCGCCAGTCCGCCTCCTGGGAATGTCTGCTTGACTCCGGCGAACTCAACCTGCCCAACATAGTTGCATGCCAGGCCAAACGCGCCATTCTCTGCACAGCGACACCGCAGCGCCGCTGAGGCCCATGCTTGCCATCCCTGCGGGGTGTTCGGTGAAGGGTCGGCAGCGAAAGGAAACAAGACGATCTCAACGTTATCGACGCCTAACAATCGCGTCGACTCTGGCAGAAGAGCGTCGAAGCAAATGTTCACGCCCAGCCGCCCAACGGGTGTTGCAATCACTTGCGCCGCGCCGCCGGGGTTGTAGAACGGCGTCTCGAACATGGGGATGTGCATCTTTCGCCACGACCCCAGCACCCCCTCAGGGCCAACTATCACTTGCGTGTTGAACAGCACGTTGCCGGCATCTTCAAGAAGCCCAGCGGAGAGCAGCACACCGTGAGCCGCGGAGATTTCAATCAAACGGTCAACGGCTGGACCAGGAACCGGCTGGGCCATCTGTCGCGCGCCCTGCAACGCGGTTCGCAACCACTGATTATGATCGCCCTGTGGATGGTTCGGAATGAATCCGGAAAGCGATAACTCCGGAAACAGGGCAAGCATCACCCCTTCATCCGCTGCCCGAGATACCCACGCTTCGATCTTCGCCAAGTTCCCCCGCAAATCGCCGGGCAGCGATTCCACGGCGATGGCAGCTACTCGTACCGAATCCAACATCAATATAACTTCCCTGGCGATTCCCGCTTGCGAATGTGTCTGCCAATTCAATGGCAATGACAAGCCTTGTACACGGTCAGAAATCCGTGACATCCGGTTCGGCGTGCCGTTGTGTCGTCGTGGTTGTTTCTGCGTCGTGCGTTTGTTTTACCACGACGGCACTACGACACAACGCTTGGTTCACTCACATGACAAGACTGGGGCTTGGATGTCTCTTGTCATTTCAGCCAGAATGGAATCGAATCGCACACATCAACACGAGCGGCCAGCTCAACTGGCCCTTCGTCTCTTTCTCCAAACAACACGACGATCAGAAATCGCTCTTCAACTTGCCACGAAAAACCTTCTCGAGCTTGTCCACCTTGGGCCCAATGATGTATCTGCAATAGGGTTGCCCGGCATTCAAGGTGTAGAAATCCTGATGCTCAAGTCCGGCCTCGTAGAACGCCGTAAAGGGGCTGATCTCTGTTACGATCGGGGCGTCGAACACCTCTGCTTCGTCGAGTAGCTGTCGGTACTTCTCGGCCAGTTCGCGCTGATGGTCGGTGTGATAGAAAATTGCCGAACGATACTGTGGCCCGACATCGTCGCCTTGTTGGTTTGGCGTGGTC
>CAZNXE010000085.1:0-19615 GCA_964576465.1 uncultured Planctomycetaceae bacterium | reverse complement strand
GTGGCTGATTCCCCCGGGCGTGCTGCACGCGCCAGGTTCGCTGCTCACGTACGAACCTCAGTGGGGTTCCGATGTGTTCGGAATGTTCCAGTCGTTGGTCGAAGGCCGCGAGGTTCCCTGGTCGTTGCTCGTAAAGGATGTCCCTGAGGAAAAGCATCGAGACCTCGACTTCATCATCAGCCAACTTGACTGGGAAAAGAATGTCGATACACACTTCAAGCAGAACAACTACCTAGAGCCCATCGTCGACGCCGAGAGGAGTGGGCCCGGGTTTACCGATCGCTGGATTGTCTACGGCACGGTCGACGGGAAGCAGTTGTTCTCGGCACGAGAATTGACCGTCGAGCCGGGCGCCAAGTGTACGTTGAAAGACCCGGGTGCCAGCGGTTGGATTACCGTGCAGGGGCGCGGTCGCATGGGCAAGTTGAATCTTCAGACGCCCGCCATGATTCACTTCGGTGCCGAAACCGAGGACGAAGTGTTCATTACACACGAGGCAGCCACTGCCGGCGTAGAAATTGAAAACACCGGCAGCGAACCACTGGTCGGCCTTCGATATCTGGGGCCCGATACCTATGGCACATTGCCCGCGGTCGGCGATTACCAAAACAGCTAATGGTCCGCGATCCTCTAAAGGAATTCGACGAACGATGAGCGACAGCCACACCAACACGTATCCGAAATTACACAATGCGGCCTGGCCAGGAGTCGTCGGCAAGGGGCCCGACTCAGAACCGCCGATCGATTTGGACACGATGTTGGATCTCACGGCGGCTGCCGAAGTCGACGGCGTGAAATTCGAGGGGGTCGATATCTTTCTGTTCGAGCCGCACGTCGATATCGATGCCTCGGATGACGATCTCAAGGTGTTGGCCGAAAAAGTACAGTCGAGAAATCTAGTCATCGGTTCACTCGTCGCACCCGTCTGGCCACCAACCGGCGGCGGTTCGGCGATGGGAGATGAAGGCGAGCGAGCGCAGTTTCTCACTCAGGTCCGCAAGGGATGCCGCATCGCCAGCAAATTGCGTGAATTGGGGGTTCGCCCCTATGGTGTGGTGCGAATCGATTCCTGTTGCTCACCCGATGAATGGCTCGCCGATCCGGAGAAGAATCAACATCGCGTCGCCGAGACCTTCGGTCAGGCGTGCGATATCGCGGCCGACCATGGCGAACGACTTGCCGCCGAGGGAGAGATTTGCTGGGGCGGCATGCATGGTTGGCGGAAAATGGTCGATCTGCTCGAAAGGGTGAATCGTCCCGATGTGCTCGGCTTTCAGGCCGACATGGCACACACGCTGCTCTACTTGCTCGGTTACAACGCTCCGGAAGATCGAATCTTGCCCGAGGGGTTTGCCTGGGACAACCCGGAAAAGCTCGATGAGTCGTTGGCCACCCTCGCGGCGGCCCTGCGACCGTGGACGATTGATTTTCACGTTGCTCAAAACGACGCCACGGTGAGCGGTTCCGGCTCGCACGACAAGACAGGCCGGCACTGCCTGCCGGGCGACCCCAACGGAAAGCTCGATATCGCCCATCACGCGGGGCATTGGCTTCGCGACGACGAGGGAGAATTGACCAAAGCCGTCGACCACATCTGCTGGGACGGTTGCATGTTCCCCAACGAGGTGATGATGCAGCCATCGACTTGGAACGAAATCCTTGCCGCGATGGTCTCGGTGCGCGACGAACATGGCTGGAAGTAGAACCCTAGAAACGAGATCGAACGGATGTCCAAACCACTGAATATCGGCATGATCGGCTACGGCTTCATGGGCCGTACTCACTCCAATGCGTACCGCAAGGTGAATCAGTTTTTTGAACTTGATTACCATCCGGTGCTCAAGGCCGTTTGCGCGCGTAAAGAAGAAGAACTCAAGGCGTTTGCCGAAAACTGGGGGTACGAGTCGTATGAGACCGATTGGCGCAAGCTGATCGCGCGTGACGATATCGACGTGATCGACATTGGTTCGCCCAACAACACGCATCGCGATATCACGCTTGCCGCCGCCGAGGCAGGGAAGATGATTCTCTGCGAGAAGCCGCTGGCCATGAACATGGCCGAGGCGGAAGAAATGACCGCGGCGGTCGAAAAAGCCGGCGTGGCGAACATGGTGTGGTTCAACTACCGCCGCGTTCCGGCCATCGCGCTGGCCAAACAAATCGTCGACGAAGGTCGCGTCGGAAAACCGTTTCACTATCGGGCCACCTACCTTCAGGACTGGACCATCGCGACCGATGTTCCACAAGGCGGCGCGGGGCTATGGCGGCTGGACGCGAGCGTGGCAGGCTCTGGAGTAACCGGCGACTTGCTGGCCCATTCGATCGATACGGCCGAGTGGATTAACGGTCCCATCAAACGCGTGACCGCAGCGACCGAAACATTCGTGAAAGAGCGCGTTCATGCCGAAACGGGGGACATGCAGTCGGTAAGTATCGACGATGCGTGCATGTTCTTGGCGGTCTTTGAAAACGGCTCGATGGGCACCTTCGAGAGCACACGCTACGCCCGAGGTCGAAAGAATTACAACACCTTCGAGCTCAACGGAGAACGTGGCAGCGTCTACTTCGATCTCGAAGATCCGCACATCCTGCAATACTTTAAGTACGCCGATCCTTCGTCGGGCGAAAAGGTCGAAAGCCATCTCACCGGTTGGCAGCGCATCAATGTGACCAATCCCGAGCATCCCTATATGGACCACTGGTGGGTTCCCGGCTGCACCATCGGTTACGAGCACACGTTCATCAATGCGTTGGCCGACTTTCTAGGCAGTCTTTCTAGCGGCGAAAAAATACAGCCCGACTTCCGCTGTGCGATGCGCACCCAAAAGGTTTGCGATGCCGTGCTGGCCAGTGCGAAGAGCGGACAATGGGTTGATCTCGATTGACCCTCCGCAAGGTGGTAGACCGGCATGAACTATTTCGCCCACGGTCGCCACTTCGTGGAGGATGCTTATTTCTTGGCCGGCACTGCGCTTCCCGATTGGCTCAGTGTGGTCGATCGTCGGGTTCGCCTGCGACCGAAGCACGTGGCGCCGTTCATCGATTCGAGTAATCCGCAACTTGCGGCGCTCGCCCGAGGTGTGCAGCAGCATCACGAGGACGATGCCTGGTTTCACGCCACGGCCACTTTCACCGATGTTTCTTGGGAACTGACCGATCGCATCCGAAAAGTCTTGCCCGACGATGAGGGATTTCGCCCCAGCTTTCTAGGGCATATCCTGGTCGAACTCCTTCTCGATTCCGTCCTGATTAACGAGGCCCCCCAGCGGCTTGAAGCCTACTACATGGCGGTCGATTCGCTCGATGCGGACGCAGTTGAGCACCTCGTCACCCGTATGGCGGCCCGTCCGGTCCCGCGGTTGGCTCAGATGTTGCCGCTTTTTTCTCGCGAACGTTTCTTGTCGGACTACTCCCGGGATGACAAACTATGGTTTCGGCTGAATCAGGTGATGCACCGAGTTGGTCTGCGGAAGCTGCCTGCTCAGTTCCAAACGATTCTTCCAGATGCTCGCACCTTGGTTCGTAGCTCTCGTGACGATCTGCTGACACTGCCTCAATCTCGCAATCCACAAACAACAATATCTACAGCCCGTGAGGACTCGCCATGAAATTCGGCATGAACCTGTTACTCTGGACCGACAACATCGAGGAAGCTCATCTACCGGTACTCTCGGAGTTGAAGTCGCTAGGTTATGACGGCGTCGAATTGCCATTGTTCGAGTTGGATGTCGAGCATTATGCCGCGTGGGGGCGTCGACTCGATGATCTCGGTCTCGAGCGGACCGCGGTCACCGTGCGCGGCCCGGAGGACAACCCCATCAGCCCCGATGCGGCCATTCGCGCCGCGGCGGTCGAGGCCAATAAGAAAACGCTGGAGTGTTGTCAGGCGCTTGGCGCCGCCACGTTATGCGGCCCTTATCACTCGGCGTTGGGCGAGTTCAGCGGCGCGGGACCAACCACCGACGAATGGAAGTGGGGGGTCGACGTCATGCGGCAAACGGCCGAGCACTCTGCCACCTGTGGTGTGACGCTTGCCTTGGAATACCTGAACCGCTTTGAATGTTATCTGCTCAACTCGGCGACCGACACGTTGCGGTTTGTCCGCGACGTCGGGCATCCGAATTGCAAGATGATGTACGACACGTTTCATGCTCACATCGAAGAGAAGGATCCCGCCGCGGCCATTCAAACCGCGGCACCAGAAACCGTGCATGTACACATCTCGGAAAACGACCGCAGCACCCCCGGTGCCGGTCAGGTCGATTGGGGGCTGACCTTCGACTCCTTGAAGGCAGCAGGCTACGACGGCTGGTTCGTGATCGAGGCCTTCGGGCTCTCCCTGCCCCGGCTTGCTGCCGCCACCAAAATCTGGCGACGGATGTATGAAAGCGAGATGCAACTCGCCCGCGACGGACTAAAGTTCATGAAGGAGCAATGGGCCGCGCGGGGGTAGTGACGATCAAACAAGGTGTAGGGAATGCCGTCCCTGGCATTCCGTGCGTAACGGTTGGTCCCCGGATTGCCACGGAGGGCGTTCCCTAGGCGAGCGGCAGATAGAAAACTACCGTAGCATGGGATCCTGTCCCGTGTACTCCGTGGGTTCTACACGGGACGAGGTCCCATGCTACGGTAAAAACATTTCTGCCACTCGCCCTACAGGTTGTGAAATAGGATCCGAGAGCCGTGACCAAGAAACTTCTCAAGATGTTCAGACCCGTCGAATCCAGGCCAACGCTCGTCGCCTGTTCGCTCATTGCTGCGTTACTCTTCACGGGTTGGCTGTGGCCGCCGGCGCATACGTCCAGCAATGTCGTCGCGGCAGATCAAGACCATCAACAGCAGCTCGATCCGGCTGCGTGGGGCGAGGACCATGTGGGCCTTGAAATACCCGAGTTCGTCGAGGGGGGCGAGTGTCTGTTCTGTCATCGTAACGACGTGGGCGCTTCCTGGGCAACCGATCAACACAACCACACGATCCATGAAGCCAGCGAAGCCCATCCAGCGATGAAGGCTTTGCGTTCAAAAAAGTCGACCGCCACGATTGCCGACGAAGTCGAACTCATCCTGGGCGACGATCGCCAAAACTGTTTTCTCAAACGCACCGGGGAGTATGGAAAACTGGCCCTGCTCTCAGTGCGGGCGGACAAACGACGCGGACGCCGGTTTCGCCTGTCGGGAGAAACTGACGACCCCAAGTGGCAAACCAAAACGTTCGCCGATCGCTGCGCTGGCTGCCATGCGACTGGAGTGGACAGCAGCGATCGATCGTTCATCACGGTGGCGCACGATTGCTACGTCTGTCACGGCGATGCGCCGTTGGATCATGCGAACGAGCCGGAGTTGATGCCGTTGGCCGTGGCGAGAAAAGATAAGCCTCGCGTCGTCATCTCGATCTGCGCTCAGTGCCATGTCCGCTTCGGGCGCTCGCGGAGCACGGGCTTGCCCTACGCCAACAACTTCGTGGCGGGTGATAACTTGTTTCGCGACTTTGAAGTCGATTTCGACAAAGCCGACGACACACACCTCAACCCTGGCGATCGCCATATTATGGAGAACGTGCGGAATGTGGTCCTGTACGGCAACGAAGAACTGACCTGTCTCAGTTGCCACGATGTTCACATCAACTCGACCAAGAAACACTTCAAATTGCCAGACGGTCCGTCGTGCGTCGCCTGCCACGACCCCGCGCAATCGAAGAAGTCGCACCTCAAATACGAGGTTCACAGCGATACGTGCGGGTACTGACGGACCGGCATTCCGTATTCGCTTGCCTCGTTCGCTGCCTTGGGGTACTCTGACAAATACCCTCCCTGTCCGCATCCCCTGCGGACAGACATGCCCCCCCGGAACAGAATTCGATGAATCTCCCTTGGCGAACATTGTTCGTTTGCGCGACCGTGGCTATTGCGCTCATCTCGACGAAGAATCGGCCCGTCACGGCAGCCCCGTGGACAGTGAATCTGCGCGGTACGAGTTCGCTCGCAACGACGGCGGTCGACCAGAACAATGAATCGTTTGGCGTTTCCGGGCTGAGCGGCATCACGTATCTGGGCGGCAATGCGTACGCCGCCGTGAAGGACAATTCGAACAAGTTGGTCTTCCTTAATATCGAACTTGCTACCGACGGTACGATTCTATCTTCGCAAATCACGGGCGGATTGACGCTCGCCGACTCGGGTGACTTCGAGGGCATTGCGTACACCGGAACTCAACGCAATAGCGTCTATCTGGCTAAGGAAAGTACGCCTGGCGTTCGCGAGTATCGCCTGTCCGACGGCACGTTCTTGCAGTCGCCGGCGATTCCGGATGTGTTTCAGAACATCAGCAATCATCGAGGGCTCGAGTCATTGGCGATCGACGGTGCTTCATCGGAGTTGTGGACCGCCACCGAAGAGGCACTCGTTATTGACGGTGCCGAGGCTACCCCAACCACGGGCTCCACCGTGCGGCTGTTGCGTTACGAAGCCGTTGGCAACTCGTACACATCGACCGCTCAATTTGCGTACGAAGTACAGCCCATTCACAGCCCCTTCATGAGCAGGCAAAGTGGTCTCGTCGAGCTGATGGCGTTGCCCGGAGGGGGGCTACTGGCACTCGAACGGTCAATCGCACTCTCCTTGGAAGATGGCATCTTCAAGAACAGTATCTTCGCGATCGATTTCGACGGAGCGACCGACGTAAGTGGGCTAACAGACGGTCTTCTCAACGAGACTTTCACACCGGTAAGTAAGACCGAACTGTGGTCGGGATCTGTCGTGGCGGCAGGCATGAACATGGAGGGCCTCACCCTGGGGCCCTCGCTGGGAAACGGGCGATGGGCCATGATCGGCATCGTCGACGACGGTGATCCAATCAGCACGAACACCGTAGTTTCATTTGAACTCGTGACGGTCCCAGAGCCATCGAGCGTTATGCTTGCATTGTTTGCGACCGTCGTGAGTTTGCCCATGATGCTCCGTCGGCGAAACCGCAAGAAGCGAATCTCTTAAGGGCTCTTCACGCACGACATCTCGAGCTTTGCCCGATATACTTAACGGGCCGCCAAGGGAATGCGAATCGGAATTTTCCCAGTCGAAAAGGTCGTTGTCACAACGATTGCGAAATGGCTGCCGCCGCGAAGGACGCCACATTTGAAGTCGAGCCGCTGCTTCCCGATGGCGTGCGCTATACGTTGCCAGTTCGCCAATTGGGGCCGCTGCGATACTTGGGCTATTTCATGACGCTAACGGGCACCGCGTTGGTTGTTGGCGGTTGCTACTCAATCTTTTCTTCCCTTTCAGACATGCTCACCGCCGATGGCGGCATCGACTGGTTTGAAGCATTCGGAATCCTCTCTTGCTTGCCGCTTCTCTTGGGCGGTTTCCTATGCCTCGGCATTGGGGAGCTTGTGCGGCGCGGACGCAACATCATCACACTGCGTGGCGGGGTATTGACGACCACCGAACAGGCCGGCGTCTTTCACAAAAGTTGGCGGCGAAACGTGGATGAGATCATCGGGCTGTTGGCCTTTAAGGCTCCGGCTAAGGTGAACAATCAGCCTGTGAAATCCGGGCCGCTGGCAAACATCGGCTTCGTCAAAGTGAATACCGCTGATGAACGACGGTTCGTTTTAGCTGCTGGTTATCCGTACTCGTTGTGCGTGGCTTTGGCCAATGATCTTGGAGAACGTCTCGACACAAAAGTCGAGTTGCCCGAGCCGCCGTGGGACTTCGAAGGCAACGTCTCCACGGCGCAGCTTCAACAAGAACCGTTAAGTCAACCAGCAGGAAGTGACATTTCGTTTGATGCCTTCGATGACGGAGTCACCTTGAAGATTCCACCAGCGGGCTTGAAAAGAGGTTCCAAAGGACTGTTCGGTTTTTCTGTTCTCTGGTGCGGTTTCATGATCATGTTCACCGCCATTTTCGTATTCGTCGGGCTCGCGGGGGGCGACAAGATCGAAGTCGGGAGCATGTGGGTGTTTGTCGCATTCATCTCCGTCTTTTGGCTACTCGGCATCGGAATGATGACAGCCGCACTAAACATGGCACGCCGAAAGGCCGTGCTGGCGGTCGTCGACCATTCGCTGATGGTCCTGCAAAGCGGGCTCTTCGGATCGAAGCGACGGGAGTGGACACACAAGGAGATCGAATCGATTCAATTCGGCCCAAGTGGAACGCAAATCAACGACGTTCCGGTCATGGAGCTACAAATCCATCGTCGCTCGGGCACGAAAATCGGCATACTCTCCAGCCGCAACAACGATGAGTTGCGATGGATTGCCGATGTATTGACCCGGGCGCTGCGACTTGGGCCTGAGGAAATTACGAAGCAGGAGCAGTCTCCTACTACGTGATATCTACTTTGGTCCGCAAGATCACGCCTTCGGCGAAGACCCGCTGGGCGTGAGGCCGCGGAAACCCATGTGTTGTTCGAGCACCGAACGATACTCCGCCACGTCGACGTCAGATTCGCTACAGACCAGCATCAACGTACCGTCGCTGGTGAAGTTGTCGTCCCACTCCACCAATTGTTCGTCGGTCCAAGTGGGGTCGTACTGCGTGAGCTTTGCATCCGACAGGCGGCTGAAATAAGAGCGGAGGTTGATGTCCGTCTCGTTCATGTCCATGTCGGCGGGAAGACGCTCGTAGTTGATCTCTTGGTTGGTCATGGCCTAACTCCTCGTTGCTGGTTGAAAAAAATCCAACCCCCACGTCTGTCGGCGGTCGCCTTGTTCATCACACACAACAGAAACGCAATCGCCGTCGCCACCCAGTGTAGAGAGGTTCGTGCCGGGTTCAAGCAGATTGCCGCGACAATCTATCGGGAACAGCGCCCCAAGAGCAAGAATGCGACTTGCCCCGGTCGCGGCGGTTCGACAGAATAATGGTTAGCTGCTTGATCGGTTTGCCAGAAATCAAGTTGAACGAATCACCGAAACGGAAATGAATGTCATGAGCGACACCGGATTTCAATCATTCCAGGAGTTCTGGCCGTTCTATTTGGGCGAACACAGTAATGTCGTCAATCGCTGGCTTCACTTTATAGGCACATCGCTGGTGTTCGTGCTGTTTGCAGGCATCATGATCAGCGGGAAGTATTGGCTACTACTAACCCTGCCCGTTTGTGGCTATGGCTTTGCTTGGGTGGGGCACTATCTTGTTGAGCATAACCGCCCTGCCACATTCAAGCATCCGCTGTGGTCGCTCATTGGCGACTTCAAGATGTGGGGCCTGATGATCACCGGTCGACTGCGTGGCGAAATCGAAAGACTCACCACCGCGTCGCAATCGCGGTAGGAAAATCCTCGGACGAGACCGAAGCCGACAACAATTGTCCTTCGCCTCGACTAGAGAAAGATGCCCAGGCGTCGTGCTCGAACTTTCAAGGCTCGCTCGAAATAGAAGGCCTGCACCCGCGGCTTGGCACGTGCCCAGAAGAATGTCGATTGCACGAGACGCTTTGGCAGGATTCCAAACTCGACAAGCGTCACGACCCGGGCAATGAACTTGAACTCTTCGGGTCGTCTCGCTTTCAGTCCCTTCTCGAGTGCGTCTTTTAGATCGATCGAGACTCCCGGCGCATCGTCGGCAAGTTGTTCGTTTTTTGGCGTTGTCTGGCCAACAACGACACTCGCGACACCCAACGCCAACATGAGGACTGCCAAGCGGATCATCACGGTTCACTCTCCCTTGGACCGGAAACAGGTGCTGCCCCCCTTGTTTCGGACCGCGGCTTTTAGACGATCTCCGTCACGACAACAAGGGCGGTTTCGTGAGTAAACGCCTGCGGTGCATGCCCTGCCAGTTCCGACAGCCCGATGACTGAGCCGATGTTACAACCTGGGAATGGACGAAGAATCCAGCGATCACTCGGGCAATTCGGCAACGACCCACTCGCCATCGGTCGTGGTGGGATAGCACGCGACGTCGCGACTGTGCGTGAGACATTGTCCCGTGGTGATGTCGAATTGCCAGCCGTGCCACGGACAGATGACCACATGACCATTCACGGGTCCATCGCCAAGCGGTCCACCGATGTGGGGACACAAGTTCGGCAAGGTGTAGAATCGCCCGTCGATGTTGAACACGCTGAATTCGCGACGGTTGTGACTGACGGTCACCGACTTCCCGGGGAGAACTTCCGCAGTGCGAACTAATCGTGTCTGCTCGTTCATTCACGGTCCCACGACGGCCAAATATTACTGGGACGAGAATCTGACCGTAATTTCCGTCGTGGAGTTTCGACTCGCAAACCCCAGTGCAGACGGAAGAAAACCTGAAAAGGCTATTCGCTTGCCGTCGCAATCGCTATGCTGTGTTGAGGTAGCACGGGACGACATGTCGCAAAGATAAGACCTTTCACTTTCGTGCGTCTCCCAATGACGAGTCAACGAATAAGAATCTAATCGAGGAACGGTCGCATGAATACAGCCGATGTTGTTTTACTCGCGCAGTCGGGAATGAGCATCGGAGTGGGGCTGATGACTCTCTTGCTGTTGGCACTCGCCGGCGTGTTTGTCATCGTTTTGCTGATCTACGGGAATCTGTGGCTCGAAGCGTTCATGGCTAGCGCCCGAGTCGGCTTTCGCCAGTTGGTGGGGATGAGTCTTCGGCAGGTCAACGCGCGGCTCATTGTGCGGGCCAGAATCATGGCCGTTCAAGCGGGGCTTCCTAGCGACCCCAAGACCGGGATCACGGCACAGCGATTGGAAGCGCACTATCTGGCCGGCGGCAACGTCCCTGGTGTCATACGTGCCCTTATCGCGGCGCAGCGGGCCGATATCGACCTAGACTTTGATCGCGCGGCGGCGATCGATCTGGCCGGTCGTGACGTTCTCGATGCGGTTCAAACCAGCGTCAACCCGAAAGTGATCGAGTGCCCCGACCCCGAAGTATCGCATCGCAGCACACTTAGCGCCATTGCCAGGAATGGCGTCGAGCTAAGAGTTCGGGCTCGCGTTACCGTGCGAACCAACTTGTCGCAGTTGATCGGTGGGGCGACGGAAGAGACCGTGATCGCACGCGTGGGCGAAGGCATCATTACCTCCATCGGTTCGGCCGACTCGCATTTGGATGTGATGGAAAATCCAGATCAGATTTCCAAGGCAGTCCTCGCTCGTGGGCTCGATGCTCAAACAGCATTTGCCATCGTATCAATCGATATTGCTGACATCGACGTGGGCGAAAACATCGGCGCCCGTCTCCAGGCAGATCAAGCGGAAGCCGACATGCGGGTGGCCCGTGCCAAGGCGGAACAGCGACGAGCGTTCGCCGTGGCCCATGCCCAAGAGATGAAAGCCAAAGTGGCTGCCAATCGCGCGGCGTTAGTCTTGGCTGAAGCCGAAGTGCCGCAAGCCATGGCGGAAGCATTTCGAGGTGGCCGCTTGCACATCGACAACGGTCAAGGCCCCTCAACATCTCTGGCTTAGCGCCTATCCCAGAACGTCTCCGTTGGCACTCCGTGCGTAACGGTTGGTCCACGGAACGCACACAAGACGTTCCCTACAGGTATTGGGATAAGCACTAAGCAAATCACCACAACGACACGACGAACAAAGAGCCGTAGGGTGCCGTCAAGCGGAGCGCGGACGCACCACGATTGGCTCGGATTATGCCAACAGCGCTGCCAGAATTCCCGAGAGCACGATGCCGTCGAACGTGCCGGCTCCGCCAATCGAGAGCATGCGGGCCGATACGCGAGTGATATCTCTTAGGTGCAGGAGATCGGCCCCGATCAAGGGTCCGGCGACCCCCGCCACGAACGCCACGGGGGCACGCAAGGTCGCATCGCCTCCAAAGCCCAGCAACAACCACGTTAGCCCCACGGAAACCGCGGGCGAGGTGAACCACGGCATGCCGATGCCAATACCGCGAATGGGACGCGCGACAAAGTAACAGACGGCAATGTTCGCTCCGGCGACAATCGCCACCGCTGTCAGTGGCCATCCACCTGTTGAGACGAGAAACCGCAATTGCCAGATCGCAATAAGCGATGGCACCACACAACCTCCGACATTCACGGCAATATAGGTGGCCGTGGTTCGTCGTGCGACTGAAGGTCCCCAAGCCGTGCCACCCCACATCGGCGCCATGTCAATCACTTGCTCTTCGTCGCGTTGGATGGCGTGAATCGGGAAATTGAAAAAGCTCCCCAAGAGAATGCCCACCACCGCCAGCGTCGCGACCGGCCCGGAGAGATGCAGCCTCGACAGTGCAAGTTGCATCGTTTCAACGAATAGCCAGGGCAGCAGACACAAAAACGCAAACACCATTGCCGTCGCCAGACAGCCCATCACTTGTATCTGACGATAGCCCGGGGGCAGTTGGCCGTTCATCGGTGCCTTCAAATCCAAAGAAGTTGGCAGGAATTCGTAGACTACCGCTCGCCCCTTGCTTTGTCGAAGGGGGTTCGCCGAAGCGTTCATCGAAAGCGGGATCGACGATGGCCCGCTTCAGGCCCCCGCAGGCAGCAAACTACTTCACTGGCCAATGCGGCGATGGAGTGCGCGCCGTTTTTAGAATCGACTCGATCTTCGCAACGACCGCCGGGTGCCGATCCGCCACGTTGTGTTGCTCACCGATATCGGCCACCACGTCATACAGCTCAAGTGGTTTGCCCTGCTTCGTGCGAATTCCCTTCCAAGGCCCCATGCGAACGGCCTGCTTGAAGCCCCTTTCGTGAAATTCCCAATAAAGATACTCATGCTCTGGCTGCGGGCGGCCAACGAGTGTGGGAACCATGGAGATTCCGTCGATCCCTGGCGGTGGATCGACGCCGGCAAGTTCGGCGGCCGTGGGAAGAAAGTCTTGGAATGACCAAGGCTCGTCGCTGGTCGTGTTCGCTTCGATCTTGCCCGGCCAGCGGACTATCATCGGCACCCGTATTCCGCCATCGGTGAGGCTGCGTTTGATGCCACGCAAGGGTCCGGAACTATTGAAGAACTTGGGGTCCGCGCCACCTTCGCGATGTGGCCCGTTGTCGCTGGTGACGAACACAATCGTACGCTCGTCAATCCCACGCTCGGCCAAGGCCTGCATCACGCGACCCACATCGGCATCGAAACGGGTAATCATGGCGGCATGATTCTTCTGTTGCTGTGGCCAATCGCGGTCGCTGTAGGGTTTGTCGCTGGGAATCTCCATCCCATTGCCGGTCTCGCGTGTTCGTTCGTTGTTGGCATGCGGTAAGGTAACTGCCAGATAGAGAAAGAACGGTTTGTCGCGTGCAGTTCGAATAAACGCGAGCGCTTCGTCCATAATCGGATCGGCACTGTATTGCGTCCGCCGACCGTCTCGATTGCCGTCGAGTGAGATTCGCTCGGTGTTTCGCCACAAATACTCTGGATAGTAGTTGTGTGCGTTTCGTTGATTCAGGTAACCAAACCACTGGTCGAAGCCCTGGCGGTTGGGAATTCCGGATGTTTCCGGTTCGCCCAAGCCCCACTTGCCGAAGATACCCGTGGCGTAGCCGCCCGACTTCAAGACCTCGGCGACCGTAATATCCTCAGGCTCCAATGGCACCAGGGCATTGCCACGCACTCGAGCATGACCAGTGTGGAGTCCCGTCATCAGCACGCAACGCGAAGGTGCACAGACCGTGCTTCCCGCATAGCACGACGTGCAACGAAGCCCCTCGGATGCCAGCCGATCCATGACGGGCGTCTGAATCACTTGTTGACCGTAACAGCCCACATCGCCATAACCCAAGTCGTCAGCCATGATGAAGACAATGTTCGGCGGCAGGGTCACATTCGCCGCAGCAACTCCCATGGTTAAACAGAATTGGAGAAAGAACACCACTCCAAGGAGCCATCTCGTAGGGCTCCATTGATGCGAGATGTGCCCACCCGAATATGGCCGAATACAAGTTGTCGCGCCGTGGTGATTTACAGACATGAATGCTCCCGGAAGTAGCCCGAGCGAGGGCACAAGGCCGTTCTCGGGGGGCGTTTGGCTAAAATAAGACCCGCGACAAGTATTGTCTCACAATGCCGCCAGAGCAAATCTCTGGCGTCTGCCTACACTGAGCTTGCAAGAACCCGACCACGGAACTGGCTGTTCGCGAAGGGGTCGCCTCTCAGGTGGAGCCCGAGTTGTGCGTGAGTTGACTCGCGACAGGGCTTCGATGAGACTCGGGGGCGGGGAATGCGGCATGGTCTACGTCCGTGAGGTTGTCAACTTGTGGCAACCCATGGGTCCGTTTCATCGAACACACAGAAGCGTGCATCCACGGGAGGGCTCCATTGAATTGCCAGCGAAGATCGGCAGTGCTCGCCGTATGCGGAGTAATCGTATATTCGGCCGCGTGTGTGGCAATGGGCGGAGAGGACGATGTCGACCCCCAGTCAATCGCCCCCATTCGAGAAGCGGGTAAGGCTTATGTCGAGGCACTCAACCACGGAGATGCCAAAGCGTTGGCAGCCCTGTGGACTGCCAGTGGGGTTTACGTCGATGCGGACGGTCGATCCTTCAATGCACACGCCTTGATCGAACAACATTTTAGCGATGACACCGAGACTGAGAATCTCGAAAAAGTACCGGTCGACAGCGATTCCACCATCCGCTTTGTTACTCCGGATGTTGCCGTTGAGGAAGGATCGTCGCGGGCGACCTCTGCCACGGGTGAAGAAGTCGTCACCGGGGGCTACTCCGCAATCTGGGTAAAGAGAAATGATCGCTGGATGCTCGACAGCTTGCGCGAGTGGGAATCAACCTCCGTCGCAAAGGATGGTCCTCTCGATGCGTTAAGCTGGATCATCGGCGACTGGGTTGGCCATGGCGAAGGTTTTGTGGTCAAGGCATCAGCCCACTGGAGCGAAAACAAGAAGTTCATCGTGCGCCGTTTTTCAGTCGAGCAAGGCGGAGAACAGATGCACTCCGGCACGCAGCGCATTGGCTGGGACCCGGCGGCAGAAACCATTCGGTCGTGGGTCTTTGATTCCGACGGTGGTATTGTCGAAGGAATCTGGCACCAGGAAGGTGTCGCATGGATTATCAAGACCGCCGGCGTGCTCGCCGACGGAAGCCGGTATTCTGGCGCCAATTTTCTGATTTTCGAAGGGAACGATTGTTGTGTTCTCAAATCGACCCATGTCACGGTCAACGGAACCGCCGTGGATAATTCGGTTGTGGAATTTCGACGAACCCACACAGACCAATAAACCAATACTTCGCGTTGAAACGCCCTTGCGGGAGAGCCGGAATGTCAGACCCTAGCAGTTCGTTGAAAAAGACATGGAGATGCGATTGTTGTGTGCCACTGGCTCCGCCAGTGCTATGGATCAAGACGGATTCAGCAGCAATCGGCACTGGCGGAGCCAGTGGCACCCCTTTTCAACGGCCTGCTAGGCCGCGCGTCCTGTTTGCTATTGCCTTGCTTTGTCTGCTGCAAACATCAACGAACGCACAGAATCCGGTACGAGCTGCCGATGCCCCGGCGGCTGATCCAGGGTTCGCGGGGGCTGAAACTCGGGAAGAAATTCTTGCAGGCCCTCGTTGGAAAAAGCTGGTCGAGTCGTTTGACGACTGGATGTCGGTTCAAAATATCTACACCGAAGGGCAAACCGCGGAGTTGGTGCGGCAGCTCAAGAAGAACGTCGCTACGCTGACGCCAAAGCAACTGAAGGATTTTATCGTCGATAGCGAGAAGCGATTGGACGTGCTCATGAGCGACGAAGCGTCGGAAGCCCGAGCCTACCTAAGTGTCGCCACGATGGAATATCGCCAGAAAATGTTGTCGCGTAACGGAATGCTGCTCAACGTGTTTGGAATGTCGGTCGCCGAGCTTCGGCAAGAACTGAACGAGTTCCAGCAACACCGCGCCTCAAGCGCCACGGCGAGCGCCGAATTCGATCGAGCCCGTCAACAACGGGTCGCCGATCTCACGGCCGCGCAACGCGCCCAACAACAGAGCAGGGCCGACGCAAGAAGTCGGGCCGCCCGAACCGCTCAACAAAGTACGACCAGAACTCGCAGTCCGTACGTGCCTCGACCGAATCCCCCACGCAACAATCGACCACAATTCTACGTCAACGCCTGGGGTGGCGTTTCTCGTGCCTTGCCATAGTCACGGTTCACTTCAACGCAATCGGGCCGTCTGTCAGCAAGGCCCGCCATCGCACCATCCCCAAACATCGCGCCTCCCTGCGAAAGAGCCCTCGAATGAATGTTGTTAGCCGCCATGCTTCTTGGGCGCGACCCCTGTTGATCGTTACAACGCTCGCGATAACATCGTGGGGTAGCCTCCTGGCCTGGGCAGACGATGGCCAGTTCAATTATCTCGTCGGACGAAGTCGCACCGACGTGACGGGGCCCGCCGTTGGCGTTCAGATGTTCGGTTTCGTGCGTGCGGATCAGATCAGCGAGGGGATACATCTCAGGCAATCCTGTCGGACGTTCATCATTGCCGACCCCGCATCGCAGCAGCGGTTGGCGCTGTCGGTCGTCGACATAGGAAGCGTTACGTACGAACTGTGGCACGAAGTGCTCGACCAACTGCAACGAAAATATGGCACACAATATCGCCGCGACAACTTCGTGCTCACCGCCACGCACACCCATGCAGGTTCCTCGGGCTATTGGCATACGGCCGCCAACACGGCGGTGGGTGCTCCGTTTCATGGCGAGCACTTTGATGCCATTGCCCAAGCAATTGTCGAATCGGTGGTTGCGGCACACGAAGATCTGCGACCGGCGCAGGTGCTCATTGCAAGGGGCCGCATCGAAAACGCATCGGCACAGCGATCCAAGACAGCGTACGAGAACAATTCCAAAGAGGAGCGGGCCCGCTACGCGAGCGATGTTGACCAGGAAATGACACTGCTGAAGTTTGTCGATGCCGACGGAGCGATCGGTACGATCAATTACTTTGCAGTGCATCCGACATCCATGACGTATAACAACCGCCTGATTTCCGGCGACAGCAAAGGCTACGCTGCCTGGAAATTCGAGAAGCATCATGCCGCACAACGAACCGACGGCGAGCAATTCGTGGCAGCGTTCGCACAGAGCAATTGCGGTGATGTGACCGGCAATTTGAATCTCGACAACACCGGACCTGGTGACGATGACTTCGAGAGCACACAAATCATCGGGCAACGGCAACTCGACGAAGCGGTCCGACTCTTCGCTTCGGCCACGGAAAGACTCACGGGGCCGATTGAGTATCGGCAGCAGTTCGTTGATTTCTCCTGTCTAGAGGTTGATGCGGAGTTTACCGGAGCTGGCTCACGCATGACATCGCCGGCTGCCTTCGGCTACTCGTTTGCTGCCGGATCGACTGAAGATGGAGGTGGCCACCCATTGTTCCATGAGGGAATGACGCGATCGAGTCGTTTGCTTGACGGGATCGCGAGAACCGTGTTGAAGGCGCCTCCGACCTCTGCCGAGATGCGAACCGCGCATCGCCCGAAGGCAATTCTGTTCGCCCCCGGCACGATGGACCCGCCGGGATATGGGCAGGTGCTGTCGCTGGGAATGGCGCGCATTGGACAGTTGGTGTTCGTCTTCGGCCCAGCCGAGTTCACAACAATGGCAGGCCGGCGGATACGTGAAACCGTTGCCAAGGTGCTTGATGTGCCCGTCGGCAACGTGGTGATCGCCGGTTTTGCCAACGGCTATGCAGGCTACGTAACCACTTTCAACGAGTACCAGACGCAGCAATACGAGGGCGGCCACACCTTGTTCGGTCCCTGGTCCGAGGCTGGTTATCGACAGCAATACACGCGAATGGCTAAGGCCATGGCTGAAGGCAGCCAGGTGGATTCCGGTCCCACTCCTCGCGATATACGCAGTGAAGCAACGAGCGCTCCGATCGGCACGTCCCACGATCTTCCGCCAGAACACGCCAGCTTCGGCGACGTGCTGCAAGATGCAAATGAAATCTATCACCCGGGAGACACCGTGGAAGTGGCCTATTGGACAGGGCATCCACAAAACGACTATCACACGGGCGGCAGTTTCTTAACCATCGAACATCAACTCGATGGCTCGTGGATTGCCGTGGACGATGACGGCGGCTGGATGACCAAATGCCGCTGGATGCAATCATCCGCCGATGCGGTTGCGGGTGATGATGGTTCTTCAAATCCCGAGCGAACGAGTACTATCCCCGGGAAAGATTCGGTAGCGGGAAGGGGCAACTTAAGTGCCCATCAGGTGTGGATTGAGTGGACCATTCCCAGCGATACGGTTGCGGGAACCTACCGCATTGTGCATCACGGTGCCTACAAGCCGGCGGGGTCAAGCGAAGTGAGTCCCATCGAGGCATCCTCGCGGGCGTTTCAAGTTAAATAGCAGCGGACTACCCGAACAACTTACAGCAGCGGTGCGAGAAGTTGCGCAACCCCTTGCAGTAGGCGTTGCCCGCTGCTGCGTTGGCTCCACACTTCGGCGGTGAGTTGCCGGCTCTCTCTAATGTATTCGTCCTGTTGCTCTCGAAGCGGGACCGTGACCTCGGAGCCGTAGAGAATCAGGCTCAGCTCGAAGTTGATGTCAAACGAGCGGGAATCGAAGTTGCTGGTTCCGAACAGCGCGGCGGAATCGTCGACCGTGAGTGTCTTGGCGTGCAGGAGGCCGGTCGTGTAGTGGTGGATGTTGATCCCCGCGGCGAGCAAATCGTCGAAATAGGAGCCCGCCACCGCATCGAGCAGTTTCTTGTCACCCTTCTCAGGCAGCACAAGATCGACTTGAACACCCCGCAGCACGGCGAGTTGCAAGCCCTGCACCAAGGCATCGTCGGGTACAAAATACGGAGTCGTGATCACGATCCGCTGTTGGGCCGAGTGGATGGCAACCAGCGCCATTCGCTGATAGTTGGCGGTTTTGTAAGTCGGGCCGCTCGGCAATGTTTGCATCGGCACGTTGCCAACACGTTTTGGATCAGGAAATAACTCCGCGTCGTCGAGCATCACTTCGGTCTCGTAGAACCAGTCCGATCCGAACACGGATTGCAGTTCAAGAACAATCGGGCCGCGCACCCGGGCCGAAAGATCGTGCCACTGGAGATCTTTGTGGCCGTAGCTTGGGTCGACAATGTTGTGCGAACCGGTGTAGGCAACGCGCCCGTCCATGATGGCAAGCTTGCGGTGGTTGCGAAGATCGATTCTCGAAAATCCCCTTCGAAAGACGCCCAAGGGAAGCATGTTGTGCAGCTCGATTCCCTTGCGAACCATCTCAGGGCCCAACCGACGAAACAACTGCCGCGAACCGGCGGCATCGGCCAACATGCGGCACATCACACCACGAGACACGGCCCGTGCTAGGGCATCGGCCACGCGTTGACCGATCTCATCGTCGACGAAGATAAAATAGAGCAAGTGAACGTGATGTTCCGCGGCGTCGATGTCGGCCACAAGCCGATCGATGAAATCGTTCGTATCAGGTAGATACTCAATCGAGTTCCCGCCTAAAATAGGCATATCGCACAGTTGCTCGGCAATCCGAACGGCGGTCGCCGCGCCGGCGGGCAAGTCAGGAGTCACCATGTGCGGATGATCTTCAAACCGCTCGCCCATCACACGCATCCGCTCGCGCCATTGAGCACGCTGCTTAAGACGCCGCTCGGCGAGCCAGACTTCGCCAAACAGCAGGTACAAAATCAGACCCGGCCAGGGGAGAAAGAAGATGACCATCAC
>CAZNXE010000084.1:10630-19669 GCA_964576465.1 uncultured Planctomycetaceae bacterium | reverse complement strand
GGGTTGATCGACATCTCCAGCGGAAACGTCTCGCCATTGCGACGGCGACCGATGGTCTCGCACCATGAACTGTTCGCCTCGCCTGGCTTCGATGAGAAAAGCCGCGACAACATCGCTTCGACCGGATTGTCCGGATCGCCCGACACAAGCAACTTGAGAGGACCGCCCACGACATCTGCCGGTGTGTAGCCGAAGATGTCTTTGCATGCTGGGTTGTACGACCGGATCAACTGCTGTGGATCGACGATGAGAATCCCATCGGCGACATTCGTCACCACTGCCTCGGTCCACGCCTCGCTGGTGGCAAGTCGTCGCCACAGCGGGCCGATAATCCTCAGCAACATCGCACAGCCGCCGATAATCACGACCAGCGATGCGGCAATCGCCAGGTTGATGGCGATGCCAAACCGGTCGCGAATTTCCGGCGGAACATTCATCGAACCATCGCCGGGCGAAACCAGTGGTGACTCGATGGCCCGATTCAGGAGGAAGATGGTGACGGCAACCGCCGCCGCGCCGACAAGCGCCATCAGCGCGTTCGATAGGACCAGCACCCGCATGCGGTCATCCATCGCCGCCTCAACCTCCGCTGGGCCAAAAAGAACGATCGCCACGGACTCGATGGCGATTCACTCCGTCTTAAATCGGCCCCCCACGACGACGCAGAATAGTGAGTTGCCCCAATCCAGTGCGGGAATTGAAAATGCTCATCGTGCAATCGACCCAGAGCGACCAAGCCTCACCTCAGCAGGCAATAGGGCCCGATGTAGAGCAGCGTCCGCAATGCACACGACCGTTGTTGTCATTAAGGCAGCTACACGCCTTCCATTGCCCCCAAAGCCCCCAGGTCACTGGATGCTTCAGGTTTGCCATGTTATGTTCCGAAGATACATCCGTGCGTGACGACCGGCATTTGTGTCTCCCACATGGCACGGCGTGTTGCCCCCACCCGAGACTGGCTCCCTGTTCTGGCCCATGGTCTTTCCGATGATGAAGATCTCTTCGTTCGCGACACTTGTTTCCGTGCTCACGGCATCCATTTTGGCTGTACTGATGATTACTGCCACGGGCTGCAATCGCAGTGAATCAGGGCAAGAAGCAACCGCCGAAATCGAGCCGCCGGAATTCAAAGCCTCTGATTTGCCCGACGTCGACGAGGTTCGCGACCGCATTGATGAAGTGCTCGACTTCACCGAAGCGCGACACTTGGTAGCCAACCAGCATGCGGCATGGCAGATCGTGCATGGCATTTTGGCCTTCGGTCCTAACTTGCGAATCGATGTCGATGGCGAGTTAGTCCCGGCTCTTGATTGGCTGCTCTCTGGTGGGCGGCTCACGGGCTGGAACCTGCGGCCTACCGAACATGGCTTGGAAGCGCCGCTGGAGTCGGGTTCGCAAACCGGACAAGGACACGAAGACCAGTGGCTGGGCTACCTCTGCCAATGCGATTTGCCGCCAGACCAACAGATCATTTATCGCGGCAAGCAGTATCCCCTTACTGAACTGGCCCGGCAGGCGCAATGGGACATCCGCGAAGGCATGGAGGCAAGTTGGACTTTGATGGGATTGAGCACCTTTATTCCGCTCGATTCGAAGTGGACTGCCAGCAGCGGTGAGGAGTGGTCGATCGAACGCATCATGCAGATGGAACTCGATCAGCGTTTGGAGGAGAGTCCCTGCGGAGGCACACATCGTCTGGTCGGCGTCACGATGGCCTTGAATCGCTACCTTGCCGAAGGTGGTGAGTTGGTCGGCGTTTGGAAAACGGCCGACGAGCGAATCCGCTGGGCCCTGGAAAAAGCCCCCCTGCACCAACAGCCCGACGGATCATTCTCGGCCAACTACTTCGAGCGCCCTGCCTCGACTCAAAACATGGGCGACCACATCAACAGCATGGGGCACACGCTGGAGTTTATCACCTACGCCATCTCTCAAGATCGCCTCGCCGAACCCTGGCTCGTCAAAGGCGTGCTGCGGTTGTGCGATTTGATGGAAATCACCCGCAAAGAATCGGTCGAGTGTGGCGCACTCTATCACGCCGCCCACGGGCTCGTGCTCTATCGACATCGCCGATTCGGTCCGCGAACCTACGGGCAATCGGACGGAAGTGCCGAGTTAACGGAGTCACAGGCGATCCAGTAAGGCGACCGGCAGAAATGTTTTTACCGTAGCATGGGACCTCGTCCCGTGTAGAACCCACGGAGTACACGGGACGGTAGTTTTCTATCTGCCGCTCGCCTAATCGACCGGGCTATTCGCCTTCGGGTGCAGACGGATCGTCGGACGACGGTTGGTCGTTTGCTTCCTCTGTCGTCGCTTCCTTTTCACTGGCGGAATCGGCATTCGTCGTTGCTGGGTCGACGACCTCTTCCGCTGGTGGTGGTGGATCGGGAAGCCGGAGCCCCAGCATTCCATAGCGGTGGCCTTCACGGTCGTAGCGAACCACCGTGCCAGTGTCCTTTCCATTGTGCTCGAGGAACACCAACGGCTTTCCCTCGGTACCAAAGGTGGCCAAGGCACCGCCCCCCTGAACCGAGGCCATCCGCACGCGGATTTCACCGGCACCATCGAAGACGGCAATCTCGCCGGAACCTGACTTCTTGCTTGCTCCCATCGCAATCACCGACTTGCCGTCTTGCCCCAGAATGTGAATTTGGCCAGAACGGTTCGAGGCGTCGGACAGGACGATCCGTGCCTTCCCATCGGCACCGCGAAGTAAGATCGACTCGGTAACCTCTAACGTGCGACATGAAATGCGATTCGTTGTCTTCACATTCTGAACTCGGAGATCACCCGCGTATAGCTGATCGAACACGGGGAAGACATGCGTTCTGATGGAGGCCCCCAATGAAAGAAACAACAACGGATAAATAATCCAGCGTTCTCGATTCGACATGCTTATCCTCGTCTGGTGTCGCTACGTGCCACGCGATGATGTTGCCGTGTTTCGACACCAGGCGGTGGCAGTTAGCACGGTTGTCATTCTCCGCCGCGCATCTCGACGGTCGAGTTTACACGCACGACGGTTGCCTGATTGCAGATGCGGTCGATAGAGACCGCCGAAGTCAGAACGCACCCGATCGACGTCCGATCGAAACGCAACGCGAATTGCTCCGACGCTACGCAGTGAATGCGATAACTGAATGCGGATTGTCCCACACCGCGAAAGATGGTCAAGCAGCCATCCAATCGCCGAAGATTGCCTCGATCGAGATCGTGGACCCAGATTCGGTCCGGGGGCTAGTGACTGACCATCGCCGGTGTGGCCGGCATCGGAATCACGTGCGGTCCTGCATACTCGGTCTTGAGTACCTCATCGACTGCTGATCGCAGCAGTTCTTGACCGTCGGGCTCATCGACCAGGGCCGCCGCAAACTCGGCACGAATCGTTGTCGCACGGTTTTGTAGCAGTCGGATCCGGTCTTCCAGCGAGTTCAACTGCGACACAAGATTCGTCAGATCGTTGGTCTCTTGGTGGTCCACGGTTGGGCTCCTGTACATGGCAAGGCGGGAGGCCGATGGTCGTTTGCGACCCAAGGCTGCTGCTAGGGGGGGACTCGAAGTCTCGAACAATGCGATTCGGTGGGGGTTGTGCCGCGGGGGGGCTTGCGGCGGAGCCAAGCATGATTGGCCAGTCGCCCCAGTGAATGGGACGACATCGCAACCTCGCTGCTATAACGTACCCGTTAGAATGGCGCCGGGAGGGAAAATGTCCGCCCCGATTCGCGCTGAACCCAGCAACGATGGCCGCTACGATCGACACAGGCAGAGAATTCGGAACGCAACGCGAACCCTGCTGCCAGATGACACGAACCAAGGGCATCGCTCACATGTGAGCCCGCACCTGTTCCGTCTGGGAGATTCACTCCAAGCCAAGCCGCGTTCCGACACCAGGGCGAACTACGCGCGGCTCACCACGACGGCTGCCGCCATGCCTTGTGGCATGCGGTTCACCGAGACACAGGCGTCCCTGTCGGTGAATCTCGGAGGCCCTGCAAACACATGGGCCGGGCATGCTGGGTCGGGCGATTCGTAGTTCAACGTACCGGGAACCAAGCCACGATTGACCCCGATCACGCTGGCCACCAACTCCACCGCGCCACCCGCGGCACCTAAATCGCCGAAATAGCTCTTCGGGGCAGTCATCGGTACCCCTGGCAACAGTTGATCGATCGCCTGTGACTCCACCTGATCGTCGACGATCGTACTCAACCCGTGGGCGTTGACGTGTCCCAAGTCGCTCAATGCCAAGTCAGCTCCTCGTGTTGCCGTCTCGATGGCTCGGCGGATTGCATTGCCACCGGTCGGTCTGCTCTTTTCCGGAGGCTCGAACGTCGACGCTGTTCCCGCAATTCGGGCAAGAATCGGAGCACCTCGCGCGACGGCATGTTCACGGCGTTCGAGAATGAAGATTCCCGCACCTTCGCCCAACACGCCACCGTCACGATCAGAGTCGAACGGTCGCGATGCCTCGCCGGGATGATCGGCCCGGCGTGAGAGTTCTTTTGTAAGACAATCGCGAACCCAGTCGAACGGTTCCAAACGTGCGCTTGCGGCGCCGGCAATCATGATGTCGGCATGCCCCCGCTCGATGACGTGCGCGGCTTCGGCAATGGCGATCAACGACGAAAGTTCATTGTGGTGAATCGTGTTGTTGGGGCCACGAGCATCCCACAAAATCGAAATGTGCGACGCCAGCATGTTCGGCAGAACTTTGAGAAGTCCCAGGGGATGGGCTTCGGGTAATCCTTCGATTCCCCAGCGTTGGAAGTCGAATTCTCCGTTGTCGAGGCAGGCTCGAAAGATTGCTTCCGACTCTTCAATTCGATTGCGGATGCGGTCGGCACCCAACACGACTCCGACGCGTTCGGGGTCGACGCTGCCAACTTCGATGCGCGCTTGTTCGCATGCCAGACACGATGCGGCAACAGCAAACTGCGAGTCACGCGCCATGAGCTTCAGCGATTTTCGAGGCCGCACATATTGCTTCGGGTCGAAGTCGTGAACTTCGCCCCCAATGCAAACTGGCATGTCACCGGTGTCAAACGATTCGATCGGCCCGATGCCACTGCGACACGCTTGTATCGAATTCCAGAAGCGGTCGCTACCGATGCCGATGGGGCTAATGACACCCATGCCCGTAACGACGACTTCAATGTTTGTGTGCTGTGTGTTCATGGTGGTTTTGCGATAGTTGAGGGAAGTGGTCATCGCGCACGAATAGCGTGGCGATGGTCTGCTGGTCCACACCCTGCAAGCGCGGGGTGGGTGGTTGAAATGCTAGGCCGCATGAGCGTTCTGACGGTCGGTTTACCGATGCTGTCGTCAGCCGCTCTTCAAACATTTGGGACGCACCACGTCCCTGGCCAATCCCACCAACTGCAAGAACTGAATCGTCAGATAGGTCACATCGAGTTCCCACCAACGATGGCCGTGTGCGGCACTGCGTTGGTCGGCGTGATGGTTGTTATGCCAGCCTTCCCCGTTGCTAATCAGCCCGACGATCCAGTTGTTCTTACTATTTTCGCCGGTGTCGTAATTCTGGTATCCCCAGACATGCGTCACCGAATTGACGCTCCAAGTGATGTGCCATACCGCGATCGTACGGAGGACGACGCCCCACATCAGCAGGCTCAGCCCCATCTGCGTGCCACCGCTCACCGTGCCTGTGGACCACCAACCGGCGACGAAACCAGCGAGGTAATACAGGGTTGCGTGCGCCACATAGATCCAAAACCACATCAGTTTCTTTTCCATGCGAAAGTAGAACGGATCGCGGAGAATGTCTCTGGCGTAGCGGTCGTAAGTGTTCATATTGTTCACACCACGGTTCTCCACCATCAGCCAGCCGCAATGCCCCCAAAAGAAGTTGACCAACGGGCTGTGCGGGTCGTCCTGCTCATCAGAATCTTTGTGATGCAGACGGTGGATTGCCACCCAACGGGCCGGTGTATCTTCCAAACAGCAAACACCCAAGACGGCGAAGATGTGCTCCAGCCACTTGGGCACCTCCGCGCTGGTGTGTGTTAGCAGGCGGTGGTAACAGAGATTGATCCCAAGCGTGCCAAATACGTACAGCCCAAGCAGCAGCAACACCACGCCGGTCCAACTAAACAGGTAGCCGAACACCGCCGGGATGAACAAGGTGAGCGCGATGAGATGCAAGCCGACAATGGAAATGACATACGGCCACAGCAACTTGATCGGTTGCGTTTCGGCTGGATATTCGAGTTGCATCGATGCCGCGCCGCCAGAGATCCGACGACCATGGCGTTTCGCCGCCTGGGTGGTGGATTGTGATTCAGCTTCCGTGGATGTCTCGGCGTCGGTTGCCATGATTCTGAGAGCCTACTGGTTTTGTTTTACTTACTTCGCACCGCTGAACGACGGATGTCGGTTTCAGCTACCTGCCATCAGCGGTAGCGTCCGCGATGCCTGTGGGGCAGTGTGACGATCGGTCGATCTGCCACACTGCTTCATGTTTTTCACATTCATCTTCGGTATTCTTCGACCGATGTGCCACCGACCGCCATTCCCCAAGTTGTGGCCTCATCGACAGGTTCAGCAACTTGTCAAGATCAACCATCTTCCGTTTGAAGTCAAGTCTTTACAGTGGAAGAGTTTGACGCCTTTCCACGTGGCGTGCTCGTGGGCCCAGTTCAATTCTGGTTGTGAGCTAAATCAGCACGTTTCTTACGGTCAGACCCCTCTGTTCGAGACGCCAAGTAACGCCAACTACTTGACACAGCGCAGACAATCTTCGCTCGTTACAAGAAGTGTTCGCACGACCCTGGCAAGAGACGCCTGAACTTGCAGGGAAATCATTTGACCGACGCCGCAAGCCCCGCTTCGAGCGAGGAGCGAATCGCTGCTAGCGACTCGATTCCAACCGAAAGCCGCAGCAGCCCGGCGTCGATCTCAAGTGCCGCCCGCTGATCGTCAGTGAGCCCACGATGGCTGCTGGTCGCAGGATGGCTCAGCGTGGTCGACAGGTCACCCAGAGAGGGGCTCAACAAAATGTCCTTCGCCGCGGCGATGAATCGCTCCACGGCCTTGCGCCCCCCGGGCAGCGAGAATGATACCATCGAGCCGTACCCCTTGGCGAAGAGCCCTTTGGCCACCGCGTGCTCGTCATGACTCGTCAGCCCTGGGTAGGTCACTCGTTTGGCCCTCTTATCGCTCGACAGGTCTTTGGCGATGGCCAACGCAGACGAACTTGCCCGCTGTGCTCGCAGCGCCAGCGTGCCAACACCCCGCGATGCTAGCCAACAGTCCAAGGGAGCCGGCGAGAAACCCCACGTGGTGATGACCTCCGGGATTCGGTCCCAGGCGCTTTCTCGACCACAAAGGAGTCCCAGCAGTACGTCACTATGGCCGTTCATGATCTTCGTGAGGCTTTCCATGACCAAGTCGGCACCATACTCAAGCGGTCGACAGACCACCGGCGAGGCAAACGTGTTGTCGACCAGCAGCGTCACATTTCGCGGGCGGCACATCGCCGATAATTGCGCAATGTCGGCAACGCGAAGCGTAGGATTGGAGATCGTCTCAACGATCAACATCGCCGGTTGAGCTTCGAGCGCGGTGGCCACTCGTTCGAGGTCGCAACAGTCGACCGTCGTGCTCTTGATTCCTAATCGCGTTGCTTCTTGGACAAACAATTGAATCGTCCGCCCATACAACCGGTTGCTCACCAACACCTCGTCGCCCGATTGCAGTTGTGCCAACAGCGCGGTCGACAGCGCGGCCATTCCCGATGCGCAAATGGCGGCACGATCGGCGCCGTGTAGTTGGCGGCATTTCTCGGCCAAGAGGTCGGCGTTGGGTTGTCCGTCGCGACGGTAGACGTGGCCCCCGCCCGCTTCATCGAGCAACTGTTCGACTTGCGCCAGATCATCGCAGGCGTAGACCGCCGCAGGAAAAATTCCGGGGGCCATCGGTCGAGTCGGTTCCGGCGGCACCGATTGCGGCCGTGGGCAAATATCTTCCGGACGTTCTTTCATCGTAGGGCGTTCCGCCGTTCATCGCGTGGGGTCGCAAGCCGCGGTGCTTCTCGCCCCGCAGCCCTTGAGTATCAACTCACTATACTCCCGACCCTCATTCAATGGCGACTTGGCGAACTGGAGTGTCGCGACACGCGTTGTTATGCTGGCCGGATGCCACAACCGCTCGAAACCCCGGCTGACACCGCCGGGCATGCCATGCTTCGCCCGGTGCTGGGGCCCTTTGCGGCCGCCGCCATCGTTGTGGGAGGCGTCATCGGATCGGGCATCTTTCTTAAGCCACAAGAAATCGCCAGCACCACGGGTGGTTTCCTGGGCTTCATTCTCCTGCTGTGGGCCGTTTGTGGATTGGTGAACCTGTGCGGCGCGCTGGCCCTGGCCGAACTGTCGGCCATGATGCCGCATGCTGGCGGAACCTATGTGTTCCTACGCGAGGCGTATGGCAAGCTGTGGGCATTTCTGTGGGGCTGGGCTGAGTTTTGGGTGATCCGCAGCGGTGCCATCGCCGCACTGGCCGTCGCGCTGGCCGGAATCATGCACGACATGCTTGGGCAATGGTCGCTCATCCCGGGACACGAGTACGAAGTCGCCTTCGAGGTCACGTTCGCTGTCGTAATGATCGCAATGCTGACGGCGATCAACATCCTGGGTACTCGCTGGGGAGGCGCCACGCAGAACATCACCACAGTCATCAAAGCCGGCTTCGTTGGCTTCTTGGCCCTGTTACCCTTTCTGGCTTCGGGGGCCGAAACTGTCAACGTCCGGCCACTCTGGCCGTCACACGTCGACACCGGTCTGTTGGCCGCGACCGGGGCGGCGCTGGCTGCCATCATGTGGGCCTACGACGGTTGGGGAATGGTTACCGTGGTGGCCGAAGAGATCCGCGATCCGGCCCGCAACGTGCCGCGTGCGCTCATTGGTGGCGTGTTGTTTCTCATCGTTCTCTATGTCGCGGCGAACTTGGCCTACCACCTAACGTTGCCTTCGGCCGTCATCGCCGATCCGAACAACAACAACACGGCCATGGTCGTTACCG
>CAZNXE010000084.1:0-10592 GCA_964576465.1 uncultured Planctomycetaceae bacterium | reverse complement strand
GTGCTGGCCATGACAATGGTGTCGATCTTTGGTGCGCTGAACGGAAATATTCTCGTCGGCCCCCGCGTGGTGTTCGCGGTCGCTCGCGATCATCGGATGTATGAACCGCTGCGTCGTGTCGACCCCCGGTTTGGCACCCCGGCGTTGTCAATCGCCGCGCTCTCGGGGTGGTCATGCATTTTGATTCTGGCCAACACGGTGATTCCCGTGGCCGACACTTCGCTGTTCACGCTGCTGACCAACTACGTTGTCTTCGGCGGTTCGATGTTCTACTTTTCGGCGGTGCTGGCAGTCTTCGTGTTGAGAAAGCGGCAGCCCGATGCCGAGCGACCCTATCGCACGTGGGGCTATCCTTGGGTGCCGCTGATCTTCGTAACGTTCTACGTCTACTTCCTCATCGCCATGTTCTGGGCACGGCCCCACGAATGCCTGCGAGGGCTGGTGCTGATCGCACTGGGGGTTGCGTGGTACTTCGCTGCCAGAGCAATGTGGCCCGGCTCTCATGGGGGCCCCCCGGCGACGAACGCTCGAACACAATAGCGCAGGCCGATTCGCAACTTAATTGTCACGCATCAAGACCTTCTGCCCACAATTGCCAGCTTCCATCGTGGGGAAAAAATGAGAATTCGGAGCGAATCGGGAATTTTCGATGTTCGACCAGTGGCCAATGGTGCGAATGAAGAATGAGGAACCTGATGCATTATGACGGTTGTGCTGCATGTTCATCTGTTGCGTTGCTTGCGATGCCAGCCATTTGAATCGTCTCAAGCTATTCTTGAGACAGGAGTTGGCTGCTGGCCGCGCGAAGCTGAGGACACGTGACACGGCAAGAAGATCGTTCGCCTGGCATCGGCCCAAGCGTACGCGGCGACGAGAGTAATCCCTCAAAACGGTACGACTGAATAGTGGACCAGCGGTCCAGAAACCACTAAATTGAAAAGGTTTGCGACGTTGATTGATCGCTTGTCTGATGTACGATTTACGATAGCTGCGGTCAGTCCGGCGAGCCATGGCACGGGAGCGACGGGATACGGCAGGTTTTCGCAAGCGACGTCTGTTACTGTAGCAACTGCGGTGGCAGCAAACTGGGGCAGGGAATCATGAACACGAGGCAATTCCTTCAGGGGTGCGGCATCGACGTACCACGTCGACCTTTTCACGGCGTTCTCGTTTTTAGCGAATGTAAGAGTCCCTTGATGCGACGATCCATCGCGCGCCGCAAGTGGTTTGCGTTACACACTCAATCTTCACGCAAGTTGTCCTCCGGATGAGCACCGAGCAACCCATCGATCCCCAGCTTCTTGAAGACACCAAGCAGCAAATCCGCGGCTTGGTCAATGAGATTGCGCAGCTATCGCGTAGCGACATCGGTCCGAAAGAATACTACGACCAGTTTCTCAATCGGGTTGTGCAGGCTTTGGCGGCCGTCGGCGGCGCGGTGTGGACGCTCGGTGAAAACGGCGCGCTGGAACTACAGTATCAAATCAATCTGCAACAGACCGGGCTGGCCGACGATGTCGAGGGTCAACAGCAGCATCGTCGCTTGCTGCATCACGTAATGAACGGCGGCGAAGGTCGCATCATGCCGCCCAATGCTGGATCGGGCGATGCAGACGACGCCGCGAACACCACCGATTTCTTGTTGGTGCTTGGCCCCCTGCACAGCGGGCAAGAAGTTCAGGGTATCGTCGAGATTTTCCAACGGCCCGGCGGTCAACCGAACACACAGCGTGGCTACCTGAAGTTCTTGCTGCGAATGTGTGAGCGGGCCGACGGATATCGTAACTAGTCACTCAATCTTCACGCAAGTTGTCCTCCGGATGAGCACCGAGCAATCCATCGATCCTCAGCTTCTTGAAGACACCAAGCAGCAAATCCGCGGCTTGGTCAATGAGATTGCGCAGCTATCGCGTAGCGACATCGGTCCGAAAGAATACTACGACCAGTTTCTCAATCGGGTTGTGCAGGCTTTGGCGGCCGTCGGCGGCGCGGTGTGGACGCTCGGTGAAAACGGCGCGCTGGAACTACAGTATCAAATCAATCTGCAACAGACCGGGCTGGCCGACGATGTCGAGGGTCAACAGCAGCATCGTCGCTTGCTGCATCACGTAATGAACGGCGGCGAAGGTCGCATCATGCCGCCCAATGCTGGATCGGGCGATGCAGATGACGCCGCGAATACCACCGACTTCTTGTTGGTGCTCGGCCCCCTGCACAGCGGGCAAGAAGTCCAGGGTATCGTCGAGATTTTCCAACGGCCCGGTGGTCAACCGAACACGCAGCGTGGCTACCTGAAGTTCTTGCTGCGAATGTGTGAGCTGGCCAACGACTACCTCAAGACGCGCAAGCTACAGCATCTTGGCGATCGGCAAGCTCTGTGGGGACAGCTCGAAGCATTCACCCGCGCGGTGCATTCGAGTCTCGATCCCCGCGAAACTGCCTACACGTTGGCGAACGAAGGGCGCCGCTTGATCCAGTGCGATCGTGTGAGCGTGGCGATTCGGCATGGACGGAAGTGTCGGGTCGAGGCGATCAGCGGACAGGACACCTTCGACAAGCGATCGAACGTCGTTGTTCTACTGAACCGATTGGCCACGGCGGTGGCCAAGACCGGCGACACGATGTGGTACACCGGAGATACAAGCGATCTGGCACCCCAGGTCGAGTTCGCGCTGGAAGAGTATCTCGATGAGGCACACTCGAAAACGGTGGCGGTGTTGCCTTTGAAACGGAAGCCCGAGGATGAAAACGACGAGCTAGCCGTCGGCGAAACGATTGGCGCCGTGATCATCGAGCAAATCGAAGACGCTCGCATCCGCGATGGAATGCTACAGCGGGTTGAAGTGGTCAACGATCACGCATCGACCGCGATGGCCAACTCGCTGCAATACAACAATCTGTTCCTGATGCCGCTATGGCGGGGCATCGGGAAGATGAAGTGGCTCATCCGGGCCCAAACGCTGCCCAAAACGCTGCTTGCCGCCGGCGTGGTGCTGGCCATTATCCTGGCGATGATCTTCGTGCCGTGGGACTTCAATCTCGAAGGCAAGGGTACCCTGCAACCATCGGTCCGCCGCGACGTGTTCGCTCTGGTCGAAGGGACCGTGAGCAACGTGCTCGTCAAACACCGCTCGGAGGTGCAGGCAGATCAAGCTCTGTTGGAACTGAGAAACCCGAACCTCGGTGTGGAGCGGGAACGCCTGCATGGAGAATATCTCACGCTCCTGGAAAGTGTTCGGACCAGCCAAGGGCGACTCCTCAAGGGGCGACTCGCCGCGGATGAAGAACAACGCCTGACCAGTCAAGTGATGACGGAGAAGGTTCAGGTGGAGGGGCTCGAAAAGCAGATCGAAATCTTCACGAAAAAGATGGACGCACTCGTCGTTCGCGCGCCTTCGGATGGTATTGTGATCAGTTGGGATATCCAGGATCTATTGCGCGGTCGCCCCGTGCAACCCGGTCAGCAACTGATGACCATCGCCCAACCCTCGGGCCCCTGGGAGTTGGAAGTGCTGATGCCCGAGGACCGCATGGGGTTCATCGCCGAGGCACAGCAGGAGATGGGCAAGGAGCTAACGGTCGAGTTCATCATGGCTAGCGATCCGGCGACAACGCTGTATGGCACGATCGACCGCATTCACGAGGCCGCGGAAGTTCGCGGCGAAGAGGGAAGCACCGTGTTGATCGTGGTGAAGATCAACAAGGGAGATATCCAAGACTTGCGTCCGGGGGCCGGGCTAACGGCCAAAGTCGTCTGCGGACGGCGGTCGCTGGGCTACGTATTATTTCACGATCTGGTGGCCTGGGTTCAGTCGCGGGTCATCTTTAGCTGGTTTTAGAGTCATCGTCGAGACCAACACAAAACGCTCACCGCGAGAACTACCTTCGGACAAGCTCCGTTCTGGTAGCCGGGGCGAGAGCGAGCAGACCATTTAACCGTCAAAGAAATCAACGTACGAAGAGGCCTTCTCATGAACGCCGCGACCCTGTTGCTGACCGCCGCCCTTGCGCTTGGGGGCCCCCAAGATGAAGTCGCGCAGCATGTCAATCCTGGACAGATCACGCTTGATTTATGCCTGGTCGACATCGTGGACGAACGTGATGTCCCGGCGCTAGACGCGGGACGTCTGTTGACGGTGGAGTATCGCGAAGGCGATATCGTGGACGCCGGCGATCTGTTGGCCACCATCGACGACCGGGAGGCCGTCGCCCGCCGCGACGTGGCGAAGTTTGATCTTCAAGCGGCCGAGGGAAGGGCGAGTAACGAGGTAAACATCAAGTTCGCCATCGCATCCCAGCGAGTGGCCCTGTTTGAATTCAAACAATCGGAAGAGGCCAACAAGAAGCAGCCCGGCACGATCTCGAAGACTGAGATGGCGCGACTCTGGTTCCAGCATGAACGTGCCAAGTATCAGATTGAACAAGCCCGAAAAGAAAAAGAAATCAGCGAAATCGAATCGCTCGGTGCCAAAGCCCAATTGATAGGGGCTGAGTTGGTACTCGATCGTCGAAAAATTTCGGCGCCCATTGGTGGGGTCGTCGTCGACGTCTACCGCAAAGATGGCGATTGGGTCGAACCGGGCGAACCGGTCCTGCACATCGTCTATCTCGAACGATTGCGTGTGAAGGGTACGGTCGACGCAAAAGCGTATTCACCCGCCGAGTTGGACAGCAAACCAGTCTCGGTCGAAGTTGAATTGTCGCGCGGCCGCCGCGAGACGTTCGAGGGGAAAATCGTATTCGTCGACCCGCAGATCGATCAGCGGGGAAATTTCAACATCTGGGCAGAGGTCAACAACCGTATCGAGGCAGGGCACTGGATTCTGCAGCCCGGTCGTATCGGCACCATGACCATCGAACTTGGGCCCGGCATCGATCCCGGTGCCGAGGTTGGCCAGTTTCCCGAGGCCGACACCACCTTGCGGTAGCCCTTGCGTTTAACCGGCGCCTGGCGCCAGCTGCACAACCATGCCTTCGCTTGCCGACAGCCTTGTCTCCAGCTCTGCCCGCAAGCTGTCGATCCGTAAACGCTCCGATCTTTCGGCACGGCGGCAGCGCTATCAGGGTCGGGTCTATTGGGTCGTCAAAGAGCCCATCGGCTTGAACTACTTCCGCTTTCAGGAGGAAGAGTTCGCCATTCTTCAAATGCTCGACGGGCAGATCAGCCTGGATGAGATCAAGGAACAATTCGAGGACGAATTCCCTCCGCAGAAGATCACCGTCGAAGAAATTCAGCAGTTTCTCGGCACGCTGCACCGCAGCGGACTGGTGGTGATCGATGTCCCCGGGCAAGGTCATCAATTACACGAGCGGCGTGATGAGCGGAAGCGCAAAGAGTTCTTTGCCACCATGTCCAATGTGTTGGCCATCCGTTTCAAGGGAATCGACCCCGAGCGACTTCTGACCCGGCTCCTGCCCTGGACCAACTGGTTCTTTTCAAAGTATGCGGTGATCTTTTTCTTGACATTAGGCGCCATTGCCGCCTTGCTGGTCACGGTGAAGTTCGATGTCTTCCAATCACGGCTGCCAAGTTTTCATCAGTTCTTCACGGTGTCGAACTTCTTCTACATGTCGATCACACTAGGATTGACGAAAGTCTTGCACGAATTTGGGCACGGCCTTTCCTGTAAGCACTTCGGGGGTGAGTGCCATGAGATGGGGGTCATGATTTTAGTGCTCACCCCTTGCCTCTATTGCAATGTCTCCGATTCGTGGATGCTGCCCAATAAATGGCATCGGGCGGCGATCGGCGCCGCCGGGATGTATGTCGAAGTGGTGATCGCCACCATCGCAACGTACATCTGGTGGTTCACGCAGCCCGGCATGCTCAACCACTTGTGTCTGAGCATCATGTTCGTCTGCTCGGTTAGCACGGTTCTCTTCAACGGCAATCCGTTGCTGCGTTACGATGGCTACTACATCCTGATGGACATCATCGAGATCCCGAATCTGCGACAGAAGTCCAGCACCATTCTCAACAACAAACTGGGCAAGTGGTGCTTGGGGCTTGAGCCGCAAGACGACCCGTTCTTGCCCGAGCGCAATCAATTCTTTTTCGCGACCTATACCGTTGCGGCGGCGGCCTATCGCTGGGTCATCGTGATCTCGATTGTGATCTTCCTCCAAAAGGTCTTTGAACCGTATCGCTTGGAGATCATCGGGCAAATCATTGCCATGTCGGCGCTGTATGGTCTGTTGGTTCAACCGCTGTGGAAGCTCGGCAAGTTCATGTATGTACCGGGGAGACTCGCCAAGGTGAAGAAGCTCAATTTGATCATCACGACCGCGGTTCTGGCAGCTATTTTCGCGGCCATCGCCTACATTCCACTGCCCTATCGCGTCATCTGCACCTTCGAGGTGCAACCGCGCGACGCCACGGCGATCTACGTCGATGCCGCCGGTATCTTGGAAGAGGTACACGTTCAGCCCGGCGATCAGGTGGAAGAGGGAACGTTGCTGGCCGTGCTAAGTAACAACGATCTTGAACTACAACTTGCCATGCTGGAATCGGAACAGAAGCAGCGTGAGGCGGAGTTGCACTCGCTGGAATACCAGTCGAGAAGTGATCCTACCGCCAGTGCCTTAATTGCCACGACGGAACAGAGAATCGTCGGGGTAAAAAATCAGCTCGTGGAAAAGCAAAAAGAGTTTGATGATCTCACGTTGCTGGCCCATATCGCCGGCACCGTGCTTCCCCCGCCCGAGGTCGATCAATCGCCAACCGGCGACGGCCAATTGCCAACGTGGTCGGGTACGCCCATGGACAAACGTAACCTCGGTTGCCTGTTGACCGAAAGCACCTTGTTCTGCCAACTCGGCAATCCACAACAAATGGAAGCTATTCTCGTCATCGATCAGTCGGATATGCTGCTAGTACAAGAGGGACAGAAGGCCCTGTTGCTGTTGGATGAACTCCCCTTCGACCCTTTCGAGTCGGAGATTTCCGACATCTCAAGAATGGAACTTCGGGTCAGTCCTCGCAGCCTGTCGAACAAGGCTGGCGGTGAATTGTCTACCGAGACCGATGAATCGGGCCGCGAACGTCCTCAGCGCCCGTCGTATCAAGCCAGGGCCAACTTGGATGGTCCCCCGGGAATGCTTCGCCAAGGCCTGCGCGGTCGAGCGAAGATTTACGTTAGACCACTCACGCTTGGTCAACGCATCTGGCGGTACGCCGCGCAGACGTTCAACTTCGAGCTATAGAACTCGCATCGGATCTCGATGGCACACGACGAGCAACTTACCGCCCGCGTTCGCAAACTATTGATACGGCGCAAGGGCTTTTCGGAACGAAAAATGTTTGGCGGCATGTGCTTCATGCTGCATGGCAACATGTGCTGTGGTGTCACGAAGACCAATCTCATGCTGCGGCTAGGACCGCAACGTGCCCCGCAGGCCCTGGGCGAACCGCACACGCGAGAAATGGATTTCACCAAGCGGCCAATGAAGAGCATGATCTTCGTTGAGCCTGAAGGTTATGAAGACGATGACGACCTGAAGAACTGGGTCCGGCAAGCCGCCGCCTTCGCCTCGTCGCTGCCGCCAAAATAGCCGGATTCGTCATATCACCTTGTGTATGACATTCCGCCGGTGGATGACTGCTACACCGCGCACAAGGTCGGTTCAAAGTCGACGAGATCACCCTGACCATCGAAAACAATGTCGCGAGGTTCGGTCAGAATCTCCAAGTCGTCTCGCCCTCGGGCGTCGTCGAGGAAGACAGACGAACACTCGACTTCCGCCAGGTGCAGCGTGTTGCGAATCCACAGAACCTTGGTGTTTGGTGGTTCGGTCAACCCGACGGTCGACAAGGCGGCTTCGAGACCCTCGCGTTCGGTTTCGTAATGCACGGGGATCATCGCGCCAGAGGGATGGCCGCCGGTAAGGCAGTTGATCCGCGTGATATGAAGGTCGGCCTTCTCGACAACCCGACGCGCACAGAATTCGGCCAGCCCGATCCCGGCGGCGTTGCCTTTGGTCTCATCGGTCAGATCACGAATCATGATCCGCCTGACCTTGGGCCATTCGTTTTCGTTTGCCCGATGGTCGTTGAACTTGCGCCCCACGATGTTGGTATCGAGGCCCGATCCGCTAATGTTCTTGCCAATTTGGTCGAGGAGTAGCAGATCGACCCGATCAAACGGCAGCCGCGGCATCCACTGCTTGGCTAGTTTTAGTAGTTCCTTCTCGCGCGCTTCAAATTCCTCTGGCGCGACGGCCTTAATCTTGGCCGTTTGGTCATAGGCGTTTTCGACGATGCCGACCCCAGCCACGATGCCGCACTGCTCCAGCACGCGCGTGGCGACACTTCGCACGATTTGACCGAAGCTATAGTCCATGATGGCCCGATGGTAGATCTTCGCGCCGGCGTGTTTTCCCAACCCGATGAGCATCATTTTCATCAGGCCGCTTTCGATTTCACCCACGAAGTTGGTGTGGGGTTTCACGCGTCCGCAGACCACGACATGATCGGCCTCATAGGCAAAGCGGTCGAAGTGAACCGGGATCCCCTGTTCGGTTTCGCAAAGCACGACTGTTTCCATGGTGGCCCGAATTGGGCAGCCCAAAAACGCCTCGGTCATGCCATAGCTTTCGACGATCTTTCGTTGCCCTTCGGCTGTGCCGCCACCGTGGCTCCCCATGGCTGGCACGATGAACGGCTTACCGCCTAGCCCGAGAATGTGGTCAACCGTCGCCTTGATAATGCGGTCGATGTTTGCGATGCCGCGGCTGCCCACGGTGATTGCAACCGACTCACCTGCGTTGATGCGCCGGCCAAGGTCCAGCGTTGCTAGCTGATCGGAGGTCTCGCCCACAACGTCATTCACTTGGGGTCCATCGAAGTGCTGGCGGACACGAAACATCGTGGGAAACGCGGACATGGATGTTCTCTCGGCAGGCTATCGGATCCTTACTGCTTGCATTCTAGCGATCCCAGTGGCACCGGTCGATTGCGGCAATCACGGCTTCGTGCATTCTTCCTGCATCGCACGAATCGGCCTAGGTCTTCGCTGGGCACGTACTTACAATGCTCGGCCCTGTTGCCGGGGCCATCTCCGCGTGTGCGCCGGCTGAAGTCAAGGAAGACCCTGGCACGAGGTTGCACGATGGCTACCGTTTCGCGCGAGTCGCGGCGCAGAGTGCGTCGCCAGTTTACCGATGTTGAAGGTGGCGAATACAAAACACCGCGCCGGCGGCGGCGGAGTTCCCGCTTGCTCTTGGTGACCCTGTTGGGGATCGGCCTTCTGTGGCTTGCGCCGACCATCGTCGCCAAGACAGGGCTGTTGGGCTACATCGTCAACTCGGCGACCTCCGATCTCGACGGATCCGTCGATGTCCGCTCGGCATCGCTAGGCTGGTTTTCGCCCATCACGTTGTGGGACGTTGAAGTCCGCGACAGCGATGGAGGGCTGGTCGTGCGGGTGCCAAAGGTTATCGGCGACCGCTCTCTGCTCAAGCTACTGTTCGACTCCGGAGACCTGGGAAGCCTACGTCTTGAGGAGCCGACGCTACGTCTTGTGCTAGACAAAGAGGAAAGCAATGCCCAGCGCGTTTTCGCGGCTTGGCTTACCAGCGACGACACGCAATCGCTCGACACAACGGCCGTGAATATAAGAGTCGTCGATGCCGAAGCCACGGTGGTCGACAAGGTCCGTGATCGCACGTGGCGTCTTGAAGCTTTGCAGTTCGCGGCCGAAGTGCCTCGCCATTTATCGCAGGCGACACGGATAACGTTGTCGGCCGACGTGAACTCGCAAGCCGATCGTGGTCGCATCGAAGCCACCGCTGAGTTGCGGTGGAACGAAGTCGACCAAGTCGAACCGGCTAGCAGCGGAAGCGTGTCGTTGGTGACCAAAGGCCTGCCGCTGGAGATGGCCACCTGGTGGATCGAGCGGCTATCGCCCGGTACGGAACTCTCTGGTCGAATGACTTCGGCGCTGCAATGCGAATGGACCGCCGAGGGAGTTGGTACGGCACCCAGCATGAAAATCGAAGGCAACGTGCATACGGACGATCTCGTATTGGCCAGTCCGTGGTTGGGCAACGATCGTCTGCGGTTGGCTAGCCTCGACATTCCCTGCCGCATCTCGCAAGACGGATCTCGGGTGGAGATTTCACAGCTTGACGTGGACTGCGACGTTGGAAAACTGGCCGTTCAGGGTGCGATCGACATGACCGATGGCATGTTCGCATCGCTGGGGAGCGAAGCCTACGAACTCGAAGGACAACTCGACCTCGCTCGACTGTCGCAATTGTTGCCTGAGACGCTGCGTATCCGCGAGGGCACCCAGATCACCGAGGGCGATGTCACGATCCGCTTGGTTAGCGATCAACAAAGCGGCGCCGGCAAATGGACCGGGCGAATCGAGACGAGCCGTTTGACCGCGGTCAACGGAACAAAACAAATTACTTGGGACGATCCATTGCTGGTCACCTTCGATGCACGTCAGGGAGACAAGGGTTTTCTGGTCGATGAATTGCGCTGCGAAGCAAGCTTTCTCGAACTTGAAGCCGCTGGCGAGCCCGACTACTTCTCGGTCTCGGCAAGTTACAATTTGCAGAAGCTATCCGACGAATTGCGGCAGTTCTTC
>CAZNXE010000083.1:0-19855 GCA_964576465.1 uncultured Planctomycetaceae bacterium | reverse complement strand
ATTCCGGCGGTCTTCCAAGGCGAAATGAAGCTCTTCTAATCCTCTGCCGAACGACTGAGGTAGACGAGGATGTTGCCATCGTTATCGGCCATGCGATGCCACTGGTCGCGGCAGCGGAGATAGAGATCGCCGTCACCGGGAGCAACGAACGAACCTTTGACGCCCAATTCGAAGGGCTCGCTCAACTGGAAGTCCTTCATCACCACGCCGATGAGCTTGCCGTTTCCGTCGTCGGCACCGTCGGCGTCGACCTTCGAGGTTTCAGAGATCGTCCAGGTTCCCTTCGTCACATAGTCGTAAGCCATGCCGTTTGAAACGCGCAATCCGCTGGCTTGCCACCCGCGTTGTGCTTCCACTTTGCGACTCGTGCGGCGGGTTCCTTTGGCTGGCACGAACTTGCGATTCCACTGCCACGCGCACAGGTCGGCTCGATAACCACTGTCGACATGCTGAATAAACTGGTCGTACTCAAAGGAGACTTCTTGTGCCACCGATCCGTAGACGCTCTCGAACGACACACCGGGCTTGTTGTCCATCAGGGCTAAGCCTAGGCCTTTGAAGCGATCGGAATAGTTGGGGTTGAACGCCAGCAGATGACAAAGGGCCCAACGCCAGGTGTAAGCTTGCCACGAATCGCCGGTGATTTGGTTGGCGGCCACGATATCGAGCAAGTGTTTCGGGGGTGCGTTTCTGAGGTAGAGGATCAACACGGGATCGATCTCCACGGCAAGCTGTCCACGCTTCCAGTAGTTGCCCACTTCGGCCATTCCCTCGGAGTACCAGACGGGCCCCGTGCTGCCGAAGGTTTGATAACAATACGCATGGACCGATTCGTGTTGGGCGACCCCGTGATCGTCGCACGCGTAGACAATCGACCGCACGTTCTTCCCAAGCAATCGCGAAATCGTCACGCCGGCTGGTTCGGCGATCTTGGCTGCCGCGATCGTCGGAAAGGTTTCTCTAGGCCACTTTTTCAGGTCGCGGACCACATAGCACTCGATTACTCGTTTCGACCGTCGCCCATAGTATTGGCTCACCAGCGAGATCATCGTCTCGAGTTTGTCGAGCAATATTTTGGCACTGCGGTCCGAAAGGTCGGTGTGCAGAATGAAGTTTGCCGAACGAAGATCGCGCGGCTGCCCTGGCTCATCGGAAAACTTCTTGTACTTTGCCAAGTCGGGATTGGCTGCCGCCGGTGCTCGCTCGGTTTTTCCCGCAAGCTTGATATTCAGTTCGTTAATCACCACATCGCCAGTCGAAAACCGGGCCGCACGAAGCGAGACGACGATGTCGCCGGGAGTTGCTCTCAGGTAGTCGTCGCTCTCAAGCTCAACAGCCACATCTTCGGCCAATTTGAAGACGAGCCGATTGCGGCGGACATATTCCACCTGCGGGATGGTGACTGTCAGGCGATCGTTTCTCACGCCCACCACGCGCCCGGTGATTAGACAGACGCCGTAGTCGCCCGGCTTTTTCGGCGGTGAGCTTACCTCCAAGCCGGGCGGATACCTCTTTTCATAAAAGACGAGTACCTTCGTAACTTCACCTTGCGTTCTACCCAAACGGTTTAGCTTCCCAGTGAAGCGCACCAACGTGCCTGGCTCAAGTGCATCGACACTGAGTGATCCGCCAAAAAGCACTTTCGCCGGATAGTTGACGACCGCTTGGGCACCGCCGAGCGAAATGCCTCGAACGCCTTTTTTTTGTATGGCGAAGGGGGTGTTCTTTCCCGAGCCATCGGTGACGATGACCTCGCCCGGCCGAACCGACTTGATGGTTCCTTTGGTTTGGACGATTCCCAGGATGTTAATGTCTTGAGCGTGAAGCAGGCCAGCCGATGGGATGACGACGGAAAGCAGAACGGCGGCGAGCGCCAGATGGATCGAAGTAGCGGCTTTTCGGTCGATCATCGTTCGGCTGTTCTTAACAGATGAGGGTAAGAACGTGTTTTGAAATACGCTTTCAGCCCCAAGGACGAGCGAATCATCCCGTCGCAAGGCGTGCGAAGCAGGCGAATCCAGCAGATTCGTCAATGCAGCACAACGCAGCGATGGGATGATTTTAGCTGTCCAGCGGCGAAATGGTATTTCAAAACACGTTCTAAGCAACGATCATCATTCTTGCACGTCGTGAGCCGCAATCACACCTAATAATTGTCCGACGGACAGTCGATCATCGACTTCAACGGTCAATTCGATCAGTTGGCCGCTTGCCGGAGCGGGTAAATCGACGGTGACACTGCCGGAGAGCACTTCCAGTACCCGGTCGCCGGCGGTCACTTCGTGGCCCGCTTCCACCAACCACATGCTGGCCGTAACCGCATCGTCGTCAAGTCCCAAGTCGGGCAGCCGCAACTCGATGCGTTGCGTTCGTGGAGCGCGACGAGGCATGGTTGTTACCCGTCACCACGGGCCATGTCTCGGGCATGATAGCTCGAACGCACGAACGGACCACTGGCCACTTGGCGAAAGCCGAGTCGCTCGGCAAGCACACGAAGTTCCTCGAACTCCTCCGGCGGAACATATCGCTCAACAGGGAGATGCTCGGGCGAGGGGCGTAGGTATTGGCCAAGTGTCAGCAGATCGCAATTCACTTCGCGAAGGTCGCTTAAGACCTCTAGTAATTCGTCACGAGTTTCACCCAGGCCTAGCATCAAGCCGCTCTTGGTCAACATGTTGCCACCATGATCCTTCACATACCGCAGCATTGCCAGGGTCTTGGCATAGCGCGACTTGCGACCCCGCACTTGGCGATATAACCGCGGTACGGTTTCAACGTTGTGATTGAAAACTTCCGGTGCGGCTTCAATCACGCGGTCGATCGCACGAAAGTCGTAGCCGAAGTCGGGTGTAAGAACTTCGACTGCCGCGCCGGTGGTTTTTCGGACTTCCAGCACGCAACGATAGAAATGATCGGCGCCACCGTCGGGCAAGTCGTCACGTGTGACCGAGGTAATCACAACGTGCTCCAGCCCCAATCGCCGGCTTGCTTCGGCCAGTCGTTGGGGTTCATCGTCTTCAATCGCTTGCGTCTTGCCGTGATCCACGGCGCAGAAGCCACAGGGCCGGGTGCAGACGTTTCCCAAGATCATGAAGGTGGCGGTGTGCTGCGAATAGCACTCCATGCGGTTGGGGCATCGGGCGTTGTCGCAAACGGTCTCCAGCCGCAACTCGTCGAGCAGCCGAGCCGTGAAGTGATTGCCGTTGCCCTTGGGCACATTGCGACGCAACCACGCGGGCAAGCGCTCCGCGGAGCGGGTTTCAATCGGCACTTCGATAATCGGCAGGCTATCCAACATTCGTGGTTGTTCTCTGTTGTTCACTAGGTGTCATCCGCAGCAACGGATGGCCAGTATAAAGATGGTATCGTTCGCAGCCAAAGGCATCTGCCAGATGGCGTATGATTGCCGTGCGTACGGTGGTGACTTTTACCGACTGCTTTTGACGTTCAACCGCCAACGAACTCATCGCGGTGCGCCCAGCCGGGTCGGTTGTCAGGCCTCGCCATGGTTTGAGTTCCGGGGCGACGTTGACGAATGCCCCATGATACGTCGTCCAACTCTTCACCGCCGCGCCAATGGCCACCAGTTGGCCGCTGCGTCCCCAAATACCCTCACGTCCCCGGGTGGTCAGTCCATGAAAGCGAAGTTCTTCGAGCATCGCCAGGACACCCGCCTGTAGTCTATTGAGATAGTCTCCGACCGTAAATCGATGCCACTGCAAGGGAACGATTGGATAGATGGCCACCTGTCCAGGCACGTGGATCAGACAGCCACCGCCGCGATTGACCCAACGCGGTTCCAGCTTGCGGCGCCGCAGTTCGTCGGCATTCCACGGCACATGCCGGCGTGATCCTCCGCGGCCAATGGTGAGCGTCGTGGGATGTTCGCAAATCAGCAGATCGATTCGGCCATCGCACCGTCCCGTGCTTTCGTACACCAGCCGCTGTTGTAATTCTAGGCAGCGATCGAAGTCGAGGCGACCCAACAGGTAGGCTTCGACCGATGGTGGTGTACGGGCGGAATGGACTGCCGGTGCTAACACGGCTGGGGCTTTCTCGAATGGCTGATATACATCGGGTGGTTGTTTTCGTTGATCGCGATCCGCCACACAAGCTAAACCGGCAATTGAACGACGGCGGAGTGCTGTCAAAATCACTCGACATCGCTTTCCCCCCGGGCAATGGCTGGATAGAGTAACTTTACCAACTGCCCGTGCGGCGACAAATACGTATGGGGAGATCCCCGCAGGCTGGGAGCTTTGTCACGCGATCATGTCGAAGAAATCCAAATCCGAGGCGAAACCACCGGCCAAACCTGCTGGCACGGCCGATAAGGTGATCTCGCAAAATCGCCGTGCGCGTCACAATTACGAGGTGATCGACACGCTGGAATGCGGCATTCAGCTTGTTGGCAGCGAGGTGAAGAGTCTCCGCAACGGCAAGGTGTCGCTCGACGAAGCCTTCGGTCGCGTGAAGGGGGGCGAAGTCTATCTGATGGGCTGTGATATCGCCGAGTATACCGAGGCGAATCAGTTCAACCACGAACCGCGCCGCCCTCGCAAGCTACTGTTGCACCGCCGCGAGATCAGCAAGTTCGCCAATCTTGCCCTAGAGAAAGGCCTCACGCTGGTCCCCTTGAAGATGTACTTCAAGAACGGCAAGGCCAAAGTTCTGATGGGTATCTGCAAGGGTCGCAAAACCTACGACAAACGCGAGAAACTTAAGAAGGCCGACGGCGAACGGCAAATGCAACGGGCGATTCGTCGCGGATAAGTGGTGGTGTTGTTCAGCCAGTGCGATGTTGTTAAACCGTCGTCAGGCATGGCCTGATCTACTTGGCTCAAGGATTCGGAGAGAGGTTGCAACTTCACGATGCTGTTGCTTAAAGACGTTCAGAAGTCGTTTGCCACGTTCGATGGCCAGCGGTTGCCGATTCTCGACATTCCCGAGTTTCGTGTTGCCGCCGGTGAAGAGGTGGTGCTTAGCGGACGAAGCGGTTGCGGAAAGACGACGCTGCTGCACGTCATTGCGGGAATCAGCCTGCCCGATGCCGGCACCGTCGAGGTTGATGGAAGAGATATCACGCAATTGGGCGAAGCGGCCAGGGACCAATATCGGGCGGCGAAAATCGGCTACGTCTTTCAAACGTTCAACCTGCTCGAAGCCTTTTCGGCTTTGGAAAATGTCCAACTTGCGATGGCCTTTTCCGGTCGTTCCGCGGACGACAGCCGCTGTCGGGCATTGCTCGATCGGGTGGGCCTTGGGCATCGGCTGCGGCACAAACCTTCGATGCTCTCCGTGGGCGAACAGCAACGCGTGGCCGTGGCACGAGCGCTTGCCAATCGACCGCAACTGTTGTTGGCCGATGAGCCCACGGCGAATGTCGACACGGGGCATCAGCAGCAAATTGTGGACCTGCTGCGTGAAACGTGTCGTGAGGAAAACGTCGCCCTGCTGCTGGTAACGCATACCCCGGAAGTCGCGGCCCAATTTGAACGCATCGAAAAACTTGAAGAACTCAACCAAGTGGTGAGCGCGACATGAGCCTGATCAAAATCGCATGGCGTAGTTTGGAACAGCGCCGATTATCGTCGATGCTCACGGGGCTTTCGATCGCCTTGGGCGTGGCCTTGGTGGTGGCCGTGTTGGTTATCTATTCGGTCGTCGAAAACTCATTTGAGCGATCGGCCAACGGCTATAATATCATCGTCGGTGCAAAAGGTGGCAAGCTGCAACTGGTGCTGAACACCGTCTTTCACCTAAGCCAGCCAATCGAAAACATCCCCTGGTCGTACTATAAAGAGTTTACCGACGGAAAATTCAGCAGCGTCGTGGAACTAGCCGTTCCGTGCTGCATGGGCGATAACTATCAAGGCTATCGCGTGGTGGGGACGACGCCCGATCTGTTCGACAAGATCGAGTACGCGCCGGGCGAGCCTTACACGTTTTCAGACGGACGCAACTTCGATCCCGACCATTTCTTCGAGGCAGTCATCGGGAATATGGTCGCCCGCAAGACGGGGCTCAAGGTTGGTGACGAGTTCCAGCCCACGCACGGAGTAACGACCGAAGAAGATCAGGGACACAAGCACGATGCGTTTCAAATCGTCGGTGTCCTTGCGCCAACCGGTACGCCCAACGATCGAGCGCTGTTCGTCAACATCGAGGGCTTCTATCTGCTCGATGACCATTCCAAGGAAGGCCATGGCGATGAACATGAACACCAGGACGATGCTCGCGCGGAAGGCCATGAGCATGGCGAGGAAGACCATGACCACGCTCACGACGACCACGAACATGCCGATCACGGGGACGAACATGACCATGAAGCACACGATCATGATCATGACCACGCACATCATGCCCACCGCGATCCGCTTCCCGAGGACCAACGCGAAGTGACGGCCATCTTGGTTCGCACCGATGTATTCCGCGGAATTCAACTGCCGACGATCATCAACGAAGGCTCTGTCGCGCAGGCGGTCATGCCCATCAAGGAGATCGCGAATCTCTTCACGGGCCTTGTCGGGCCGGTTCGTTGGTTGATCTTGATGTTGGCTGTTCTGGTAGTGATCGAAGCCGGCATTGGGATGATGGTTGCCATCTACAACACCATGAGCGAGCGCCGCCGCGAGATCGCCGTGATGAGGGCACTGGGGGCACGGCGTCGCACGGTGTTGACCATCATTTTGTTGGAATCAATGCTGCTAGCGCTGTTGGGGGGGCTCGCCGGAGTTGCCCTGGGCCATGGTCTGATCGCGCTGGCAAGCCCGCTGGTTGTGAACTATGCAGGCATCTCGGTGGGAGCCTTCTCGTTTGATATACTTGAGGTGTACTTGATCCCAGGGTTGATTGCCTTGGCTGCCGTGGTTGGCTATCTGCCCGCCATGGCCGCTTATCGCACCGATGTGGCCAAGACGCTCAGTGCGGCGCCGTAGCTCAGCAAGGCCCGCCCAATTTGTAAATGCCTTTGGCAGGAGTATCCCTCATGTTCTTGGATCGCGCGGCTCGAAGTCGCTACCACGCTTTGATGCTCGGCATGGCCCTGGTCGCAATGGTTGGCATCGTTGCGATTCCCGCGGTGCTTGCGTGCCCGTTTTGCAGTGCCGTCTCACTCACGTTCAGCGAGGAGATGGGGGCATCGGACGTCGTCGTGATAGCCAAGATTGTCGAGCGGCCCCAGCCGAGCGAAGGCGCGGTTGCCGCCACGACCGACGAATCGATGTCGGGCTTCGAGATCGTCCACGTGCTAAGTGGCGAAGATAAACTGGGCGGCGAGAAAACGTTCAAGGCCTTCTATTTTGGCGAAGACCCCGAAGAGACCCACTTTCTACTAATGGGCACCTCGCAGCCCGATGTGGCTTGGTCGACACCGATTTCGCTGAACGAACTGACCGAGCAGTACATGCTCAAGCTGCCGGGTTTGCCAGAAAAAGGGGCCGAGCGGTTGGCGTTCTTTCAAGAATACTTTGAAGACCAGGAAGATTTGCTTGCCCGCGATGCCTACGACGAGTTTGCCAAGGCTCCCTATGTCGAGCTGATGCAGCTCAAAGACCAAATGCACCATGACCAACTGGTGAGTTGGATTGGTGATGCGAATGTGACAACGACTCACCGCCGGCTATATCTAACGATGTTGGGGGTCTGCGGTACCGAAGATGATGTGCCGTTCTTGGAGGAGCTAGTCACCTCCGAAGACCGCGATTCCCGATCGGCGCTCGATGCGTTGATTGCCTGCTATCTCACGCTCAAGGGCGCCGACGGCATGCCGCTGATCGAGGATCTTTTTCTGAAGAACGCAGACGCCGAGTACACCGACACCTATTCGGCCATCATGGCCATCCGGTTTCATGGACAAGAGGAAACAGGCATTCCCCGCGAGCGGCTTGTGGCGGCTTTGAGGCACATGCTCGATCGTGCCGAGTTGGCCGATTTGGTCATCCCCGACTTGGCCCGTTGGGAAGACTGGTCGGTCATGGAGCGGCTCGTGCAGTTGTTCAAAGATGCGGATGAAACATCTTCGTGGGTACGTGTGCCGGTGATCAATTTTCTTCGTGCCTGTCCCGAACCCAAGGCCAAAGAGTACATCGACGAATTGGCCAAGATCGACCCCGACGCGGTGAAGCGTGCCAGCCACTTCTTCCCGGTTACCAGCGTGGCTGCCGCGGATAGCGATGGTGATGAGCCCGACGATGGTGCGGATGCCACCGCCGAGGAAAGTTCTGAGATGCCTGAGGAAGAAACTGGGCAGCCAACCCTGACACAATCGTCCGACACGTCCGATGAATCGACCCCCAGCGAAGATACGGAACCGGCCATCGACAATGTCGCGACCGACGGTTCCGAGGAGATGAATGATGTAGAAATCGCGGGTGATGATTCGCTAGAAGAGGATGCCGCGGAGACAATGGAAACTGCTGCCGAGTCAGATGACGATGCTGTCGCGTCCACGGCTCCGGTCAGCTCGGATAATTCGCAAACCCCTGGCACGGCAGAGGCTTCGGCGAAGACGCGATTGCTGGTCGTCGGAGTACCGGTTCTGCTGGGAGGCATCTTGTTTGCCACGTTTTGGGGGTTACTTCGCGCGAACCGACGTCAATCGGCAACGTAGAATACGTTGATCCCCGAGTATTCGCAGATGTGCGGATTCGCCATTTTCGCCCCGCCGAAGTCTCGATTTGTCGCCCCCAGCGATGTGAGCAACTGCCGTAATGAGCACGACCGCAGAGATCGATTCGACCGCTGGCGACTCGCGGGAACTGCAATATCGCACGTTGTCCTCGCTTGCCGTCTTTAGTCTTGTCTGCGGCGTGCTGTCATTTCTAGCCTTGTTCGACCTGACGCTCGGTCTGGTTCCAGCAATCGGAATTCTCGCCGGCACCCGGGCGTTGCGACAAATCCATCGCATGCCCGAGGACTTTGCCGGAGCTGGGTTGGCAACAGCGGGGATCGCTCTTTCATTATTACTGCTCGTATCCGGTTGGGCTCGAATCGGCTACATCTACGCTACGGAAGTTCCCGATGGTTACCTGCGTGTTTCCTACGAACAGTTGCAGCCCGACCCGAACACTGCAGGACAGGTCGTCCCCCAATCGGCTTTGGACCTTGACGGCCAACGTATTTTTATCAAAGGCTATGTGTACCCAGGTTCTCAAAAGACGGGGATCAAGCAATTCGTCCTCTGTCGTGACAACGGCGATTGTTGTTTTGGGGGCGAGCCAAAACTAACCGACATGATTCAAGTCACACTCACCGATCCGCTGTTGTTGGAATACACGCCCAACATGCGCCGAATCGCCGGGACGTTTCATGTCGAACCATCGCAAGCCAGCGATCAACTTGGTGCCGTGCTGTACCACCTCGAGGCGGATTACTTGAAATAATGCGGTGCCACCAAGCCATTTCGATCCCCTTTCTCACATTCGTGATGTTTGCCACGGTTGGCTGCGATGATCAATCCGCTAGTCAACCCAGCGACGCTCGATCCAAAGACATGGCCCCCGCGGCTTCCTTGCAGCAATCAGCGGAGAACGTTCGGCTAACGTCACCGTCGGCGGATATTGAAGATGTGGCGAGGGAGGATGCGCCTGCCGAAGCGACCACTCCGAACAATACCGAAGGGGCAGACGCGGACTCCGACAACGAACCAGAAACGTCGCGCCCAACGCGACGTCCGTTTCGTCGTCCTCCGCCGCCTGGCGAGACGGCTCCGCCACCGCAACCCCGTGTCGTACGTACGACTCGGGCTGCTGCTTCGGGCGGGGTGACCGAGATTACGTTCGACACCATCAAGTTCGATATCGAACCGGGCGATCCTTTCACGCCGGATATGCTTCCAGAGGAGATTGAAAAGCTATTCGGAAAGAGGGTGCGAATTCGCGGTTACATCTACCCACCGTTCCAGCAATCGGGGATTAAGCAGTTTGTGCTGGTTCGCGATAATATGGAGTGTTGTTTCGGTCCGGGCGCCGCACTGTAGGACTGCGTGGCGGTCAACATGGTGGACGACAAAACGATCGACTACACCGTGCGTCCGGTTGCCGTCGAAGGAACGCTTAGCTTGGACGAGGTACGTGGTCTCGGCGGAGAGCACTTGTCCGTCTTTCATCTCGAGGGCGTTGGGGTGCGTTAGCCTGCGTTTCCAGACCGAAGGTGATTCGTCGTGCCGAGTAACTGTCTTAATCAAGAGCGTCGAAGTGCTGCCGGCGAGCTTCGAATTCAGGGTATTGCAATCGCAACCGCTCGAGCGTTCACGGTCTTGGCAATCCTTGGTACGTTCGCATCGACCGCTTCGAGTTGTCCCTTCTGCGTTGCGGTGAAGCCAACCTTGTCTCAGCAGCGGGCGAGTGCCGATGTCGTCGTGTTCGGCGAACTGATCGCCGCCCGGCAGCGTGAACAAGTCTTTCGCGTTCACCATGTCATCAAAGGCGAGCCAATGGTTGGCGACGCCGAATCACTCACGGTGCCTGCGGATGTCGCCCGCGAAGTTGGGACATTGGCCGTGTTGTTTGGCGCGGGCTCCGAAGCGTTGGCCCTCGAAGAGATGCGTTGGTCGACCGTGACGATGAACGAGACAAGCCTGGGGTATTTTATTCAGGCGCCTCCCGATCGCGCGCCGGCCACAAAGCGGTTGGCCTACTATGCACGCTTCCTGCAACATCGTGATTCGCTGATCGCCGAAGACGCCTATCTCGAATTTGGTCATGCGCCGTTTGCCGACGTGGTGCGCGTTGTCGATCACTTGCCCAGTGAGAAATTAAGAGCTTGGATCGCCGATCTCAATATTCCCCAAGAACGCAAGGGCTTTTTCGCCCTCGCGCTGGGGTTTCCTCGATCGCCCGACATCCAAGCAGAGAATGCTGCTTTCTTGCGAGAGATCATCCTTATGCCCGCCAGCGATTTTCGAGCCGGCTTCGACGGCGTCATCGGCGGATATCTTCTAGCCACGGGCGAAGCCGGATTGGAATTGATCGAACAGCACATCCTGGAAAACCCCGATGCGGCCGAAGGAGACTTGCGGCACGTCGCAGGCGCGCTACGAGCCTACTACGAAATCGGCAAGACGGTTCCTCCGCGGCGTCTGGCACGAAGTGTCCGGCTCCTGCTCGCGCGTCCGTCACTCGCCGCCAGGGCGATCATCGATCTTGGGCGATGGGAAGATTGGGGGGCATTGCCGGAAATCGTCGATCTCTATGATCCGGCCATCCGCCCGACGGTGGCGCTGCGTCGTGCCATTGTCGGGTATCTGATGACGTGCCCGCTGAAAGAAGCCGAAGAGGCTCTGGCGGCACTTCGAGAGGGTGACCCACAGGGTGTTTCCGAGGCCGAGCGATTCTTCCAGGCGACCAGCGGCGGTCGATCGTAGCTGCTGGTGAGACAGCGCCAGGGCGGTTATATGGTGCATCGATCCAAGCTAGCGTTGCAAGTCTTTGCCACGTGATAGCTGGCCGATATACTGACAGATCGAGCAAATTTCAACGATGTCGTTACCAATTACTTCCCTCCCCTCGCCCTGGTGGGCGATACTCCGAGGGATTCGAGGCTTTGATGCCACGATATATCGTCCGCTGTGGATCCGTGCGCCGCTTGGGAGTCCTCTCGACAAGCCGGGGCGAAACGTTCGCGCGGTCTAATCAAGTCATCGCCCGGACCGATCGAGGTCTCGAAGTCGGCGAAGTCCTGTGCGAGGCCACCGAGCAGGCCATGTCGCAAATGCCCTCGGGCTCGGGCAAGGGACAAATTCTGCGCGGAATGACGCACGACGACGAGAATGAAATCAACCGAATTCGAGCCGACCAGCGTCGCGAGTTCGAGATTGGCAAGAAGCACATTGCCTCCTCCGGTCTGCCGATGCGGTTGGTCGACGTGGAGCATCTTTTTGGCGGCGAACGGATCATTTTCTACTATTTGGCGGAAAGCCGTGTCGACTTCCGAGAACTGGTCAAAGGGTTGGCGAGCGAATTTCAGACCAGAATCGAGATGCGGCAGATCGGCGTTCGGGACGAGGCCAAACTTCTTGCCGATTATGGCGACTGCGGCAAAGTGGTCTGCTGCAATACGCATCTTTCCGAGATGCCGCCGGTGTCGATGAAGATGGCCAAGGTGCAAAAGTCGACCCTTGACCCCACAAAAATCTCGGGTCGTTGCGGCCGATTGAAATGCTGTTTACGGTATGAATATTCGACCTACGAGAGTTTGCGAAAAGAATTGCCCCGAGTTGGTTCCAATGTGGTCACCAACCAGGGAAAAGGCCGTGTGCTGGCCCAAGAGATTCTCGCTAGCCAGGTTCTCGTCGAGATGGAAGATCACCGTAGAATTCTGATTGCGATCGGCGATGTATTGACGGTCATCAAACGACAAGACGAAGTTCGTGAGTGAATGGTTCCTCCGCGGTGTGTCGCGGAGGCTTGGCATGGTGTCAAGAAAGATCTGATTTTCGAGGCGGCCGTAGATGATCCAACCTGGTGAGGAAATGGCACAACTGCTTGAAGAAGACAAGCGGTATCGCTTCGAGGCCTACTTGTTTGTCTTCGAGGCACTCGCGTATGCGCAGACGGTCTTGGGAATCGGAACGGAAGCTGAGAGTGAGCCGCTGGACGAGGACGTTGATATCGAGGATGCCGACGAAGACTTCGACGAAAGCAGCCCTCAACGGCATGTCACCGGGCAACAACTCTGCGTGGCCATCCGAAGTTTCGCACACGAGCAATATGGCTATATGGCCAAGTGCGTTTTGAACAGTTGGGGAATTCGCTGCACGGGCGATTTTGGTGAAATTGTCTTCAACCTGATTCGCATTGGTCGCATGCGGAAAACCGCCAACGACCGGCGGGGCGATTTCGACGACGTCTACGACTTCGATGTTTCCCTGCGACAAGACTACAAAATTCAACTGTCGGATTGAGACCGTGGACGTATCCAACGTTTGGTTCGCCGGGCGAATGCGACAGCCATCACATCGACTAGCTGCCGCGCGCGCTTCTCAGCATTCCAAGAAACGCACCGCTGCGAAGCCTGAAAAGGCCGAATCAACGTCACGCGATCAGCCGAGCCGAGCCGAACGAATTCCACGCCGGCCCCTGCCGCCGCCAAACCCTCGACAGCGGATCCTCGTCTACATCGCCGGTTTGCTGTTTGCCGCGTGGTTAGTATTCCTGCTGACAATGGCCCTGAGACAGTAACACACACCGCGGGGCTATTTGTTTACTCTTGAACCCCTCGTCACGGCGTGCGAGAATCTGGACGTTTCACGAGTGCATGCCCCACATGGTTCGGCCGGGGGCTTTTGTTATTTCATGGCCGCCTGACACCAAGCACGGAAACTGCAATGAAACTTGTACCTTTGGGTGAAAATGTCGTGGTCAAACGGATTGAACCCGAGGAAGTAACGGCCGGCGGCATCGTATTGCCGGACTCGGCCAAGGAGAAACCCAGCGAAGGGCGTGTGCTCTCGGTGGGCGATGGCCGGTTGCTGAAAGACGGCACACGTGCCAAGTCTCAGATCCGCGATGGCGACCGTGTCATCTTTTCGAGCTACGCTGGCAACGAAGTGTCGATCGATGACGAAGAACTGCTAATCATGTCCGAGGGCGATATTCTGGCCATTCTAAAGTAGGGTTGGTTGGGCGGTTCCCCGTCGAACGGTTTCGCAAACCGCCTGACTTTTTGCCAACACGTGCAATAATTATGACAAGGTGACGATTGGGCCGGCCCAACGGTATTTTCCCGTAATGCACGCCAAATCGCCAGTCTCTCTTGCTAGGAGGCAGATGAATGAGCGCAGACCATGGAATCTTCAAGGCCAGCAGTGTTCACGGTGCGCTAGTGATCGCGACGGTCGTGCTATGCGGTTCAGTTTCGACGGCTCAGTCCGACGATGCGAAGGCTGCGCACGGTCCGGACCCGCAAGCCTTTGCACACATGGTCGACTCGGCGATCGACTATTTGCGTACGTCCGGCCAGTCGACGGACGGGTCGTATTCCGGCTCTTCAACTCCCGCTGTTACGGCTCTGGTCACCACGGCGCTGCTGCGACACGGACGCACGGTCGACGACCCGATGATCGCCAAGGCGCTGGAGTTTCTCGAAGGCTATGTTCAAAAAGACGGCGGCATCTACGATCCCGACGGACTATATCGCAACTACGAAACTTGCTTAACGGTGCTCTGTTTTAGTGAGGCCAACCGTGATGGCCGCTACGACGCGCGAATCAAGGCTGGGAACCGCTTTGTTCGTGGCTTGCAGTGGGACGAGGACGAAGGTGCCGATGAATCGGACTTCGCCTATGGCGGTGGTGGCTACGGCAAACACAAGCGACCCGACCTTTCCAACACCAGCTTTCTGATCGAGGCGCTGATCGCGTCGGGGACGAGTCCCGACGACCCTGCGATTCAGAAAGCGCTGCTCTTTGTGTCGCGATGCCAGAACCTCGAGTCGTCGCACAACACCACGCCGTTTGCCGTGAAGGTGAACGACGGCGGCTTCTACTACACGGCCGCCGCCGGCGGTAGCTCGCAGGCCGGCGAGACAGCCAACGGCGGATTACGTAGCTATGCTTCGATGACCTACACCGGGCTGAAGAGCATGATTTACGCAGGGCTCGGGCCCGAGGATCCTCGCGTTCAAGCGGCCTATGAATGGATCAGTAAGCATTACGAGCTAGACGGCAATCCCGGCATGGGAGCCGCCGGCTTGTATTACTACTACCACGTCTTTGCCAAAGCCCTGGATGCCCTGGAAGTAGACATAGTGACCGACGCCGACGGAACCTCACACGATTGGCGTCGCGATTTGGCCGAAACGCTCGCCGCAAAGCAACGACCCGACGGGGCGTGGATCAACGAACAAAACGCCCGTTGGCTAGAAGGCGACCCCAACCTAGTAACAGGCTACGCCCTGTTGGCCCTAAGCTACTGCCGCCCCGCGGCGGGGGAGTAGTGCGTTCAAGAAAGTGTTTCGTCACCAGCCATGCGTTTCTTGCTATGCAACCTGCGCCAGCACGTAGGGGCCTTTGGGAATCACGGCGATCTTGGCGTTGGGGCCGTGTTGGGCGAGTGCATCGGCGACTGCCTGTTCGACGGTTGGCGCAGGCTCCACGAACATTCTTCGGAGTTGATCTTCGTCGACGCCGTCGCTGATGATCTTGACGTTGGCTTTGCGACAGACTTTGGCCAGCTCTTCGACTTGCCATTGATCCATCACGAAATACTCCTTGCCCAAGATCCGCTTCACGAAACCCTCCAGGCTCGTATTCTCGCGAAACACCTGGCAAAATTCGGGGCTGCCCACGCCCTCGCTTAAACTTGCGGCCATGATGATCGTGCCACCTTGTTTCACAACCGGTAACGCGCCGACCAAACCCTTGACCGACTGATAGAACGTTGCGTCCAGCGGATATCCTGCTGAGGAGGTGACCACAATGTCGACCGGTTCGGTGACCGTATCGCGCACGATGTCACGCACGAAGTCGACCCCTTGCAGAAAGGCTTTCTCCATGTGGCCTGCCACGAAGTGCAGCGGACGCCGCTGGGCGTCGATAATCGCGTTGACGATGAAGTCGCATCCGGCCCGCCATGCGATCCACGTGTTTTCTTCATGCACGGGGTTGCCGTCGAGAATGCCACTCTCGGCGTTAGGATGTTCCAGGAAATCAGGACCGTGCCACACGCGAACGGTCTCCAAAGCCGCCAGGCCTGGGCAGATTAACTTTCGTCCGCCAGAATATCCGGCCATCAGATGCGGCTCGATCAAACCGGTTGTGATTTTCAGATCCGCCTCGACATAACGCTTATCGATCCACATCGGAACACCTCGTGGGCTTTCGCCAAGATAGGCGTGCTCGTCCAACTGTTGACCGTGGTGGTTTTCGATACGGTAGCGATCGACGATCTCTTGACCAACCATCTCGATCAATTCATCACCTTCGTTAGGGCGATGCAAGCCGGTGGCATTGAGGATCAAGATTTTTTCGCGAGGAATGCCGGCTCCTTCGAGCGTGGCAAGAATTCCGGAAAGGATTTCTCGATTGGGAACCGGCCGCGTAAAGTCGCTGATGACAACGCAGGCATTCTTGCGCCCCGTGGCCAACTCCGCCAGCGGCGGTGAGTCGATCGGTCGGGCCAACACATCGCGCACGGCGGCATGCACATCGGAAAGCGGCTCGACTTGACGATAGCCGAGTGTCTGCACAACGCGATCGTCCGGCAATTCGACTTCCAATCCGTGACGTCCGTAGTCAAGCTTCACACGCATGAGGGTTCTGCTTTCTGTGTTCGCATTTGCCACGGAGAGTTTCAATAACCGCCACGTGACGATGATTGAACACGTTCTTAGGCGAGCGGCGAATGAGAATATCCCAACCCGACGCGTGAGCGAGGGACCAACCGGTAATACACTGCATTCCCTCGCTTACGCGTCGGGTTGTGATTGGTACGTTCTTATCTGCCGCACGCCTTACTGTGGTCCATCTTCCAGGAAGACTACATTCTCTTCCAGTGCTGCCCGCTGTTGCCGCGTGCGATTTGCCGGCACCAAGGGGTCTTCGTAACCGAAGGAGACGCCGCACAAGATCCGCAGATCGTCGGGAATCTCTAGCAGGGGCCGAATGATCTGCGGATACTGCCGTAGACTCGCCTGCGCGCAAGACGCAACCCCTCGACTCCAAAGGGCCAGCATGAACGTTTGGACCCACATGCCAACGTCAAGCGCCACGCCGACACCGAACGACTTCTGCATGCAAACGATGGCCACGTGCGGGGCATCGAAGAACTCGAAGTTCCGCAACATCGCCTTGGCCCGGCCGGCATGGTCGTCACGCGCGACGCCCATCTCATTGTACAGCTCGACGGCACAATCGATTTGCAGTTGGCGATAAGGGGGTGGGAATGTGTCCTGCTCATCCTCTGGCTGGGGCGGCTCACCTTTGGAAATGGCCTGAACCAACGCATCACGTAGACGATTGCATTGCGCACCAGAGGCCACGAAGATTCGCCACGGCTGCACGTTACAGTTCGAGGGCGCCCGTTGGGCAAGTTCCAGTGCAGTTTGGATGACATCGCGAGGAACGATTCGCTCGGGAGAGAATCCCCGCACCGATCGTCGTTCCAGAATAGTTTTGTCGAGATCGAACATGAAGTAAGGAGCCAAGCGGTCTTAGGCGAGCGGCGAATGAGAATATACCAACCCGACGCGTCAGCGAGGGACCAACCGGTAATACACTGCATTCCCTCGCTTACGCGTCGGGTTGTGATTGGTACGTTCTTATCTGCCACACGCCTTAAGGGTGAGGTTTGCTGAAGATGTCCGACGATACTACAGGCCATAGCGATCGTGAAGCACGCACGCGCTGAGTACGGTTGTCAGAATGTACGATACGCCGGATCGCTTACTGTCGTCCAACTCAGGGAGCCGATCCAAGAGACGGACGACTGAATCTTGGTCGTAAAACGGCATCTCGCGAAGTACCGGCCCTCGAAGCACGTCCTGCATAAGCTCGTTCAGCCGGCCTTTGGGTTCCAAGCCCGCGGGTGGTGCAAGGAACGGGTGCTTTTGCCGGCGATAGACCGTATCAGTCAGCACATCGCGAACGGCTTCGCGGAGAACATATTTTTCGGTCATCCCGTGGATCTTCATTTCCACGGGCATCGATCGCACGCACTCCACGACTTTGTGGTCAAGGAACGGCACACGGCCTTCGATCGAGTGTGCCATCTCCATGCGATCGCCCAAGAAGTTGAGCAGGTAATTTGGCAACATCGACTTGGTCCACAAGTACAACGATTGATTGACCGGATCGCGTCCGGTGAGTTGCCCCCGCACATCGATCCGATCCAAGAACACGCGAAACGCATCGCGCCCGGCGAATTCCTCGGTAAACTCGGGTGAGAAGAGCCGACGATAGCGAACGCTGTTGGCCGACCGGGTTTCAATCCACGACGGTACGTACCCCAGCTTTCGCCGCACGCTGTCCAGCGGTAACCCGGTGCCGGTGGGCAGTAGAATTCCGCGAGAAACCTTATTCGTCTCTTCGAGTTGGGCCAGCAGCCGTTCGACCTCCTTGGGGTCTTGCTGTTGGGAGTTGTACAACAACATGTCGCGACGAAAATGGGCGTACCCAGCGAGAATTTCGTCCGATCCTTCACCGGTCAGTACGACCTTGTAGCCATGATCACGAACCTGCTCGCTGAGCAGGTATTTCGCCACGCCGTGCCCGTTGGCGGTTAATGTCTCGCTGTGCCACACGGCGTCGGAAAAGTTGTCGGCCAACTGTGCCTGTCGAATTTGTAAGGGGTGAAACGTGGCGCCGGCTTTCTTGGCCATCGCTTCGGCAATGTGTTGTTCGTTGTAATCGTCATCGTCGAAGCAAAGCGTGAACGCCTGGATGGGGCCGCTGTGGTATTTGGCTGCTAAGCCCAGCAGGGCACACGAATCGATCCCGCCGCTCAGATAGCATCCCACGGGCACATCAGCCCGAAGGCGTAGCCGCACGGCCGCTTCCAACTCTTCGCGCATGTGGGCAATGTGGTCTTCGGGCGATTGCTTGTCGTGGGCAAGTTGTTCTTGTGTCGGGTAGTCAAAGTCCCAGTACGGAACCAACTGTAGGCGTTGCTGCGTGGCAAGGAGGTAGTGTCCCGGCGGCACCTGATAAACGCCCTCGAACAGGGTTCGGTCTTGGTCGAAATACACATGCGCCGCTTGGTGGAACGATTCGTGATCCCAACGGGCCTGCACGCCCGCGGCAAACAGGGCCTTGGCTTCGGATGCCATATACAGCGTGTCGCCAACTTGGGTGTAGTAAAGCGGTTTGATCCCGAATCGATCTCGAGCCGCGACGAGCATTTGATTCTGCTCGTCCCACAGCACCATGGCGAATTCGCCTCGCAGGTGTTCGAGAAACTGCGTGCCGAAGTCTTCGAACAAGTGCAGGGCAATCTCGCTGTCCGACTGGGTGCGAAAGTGGTGGCCGCGTCCTTCCAGTTCTTCGCGAATCCGCTCGAAGTCGTACAACTCGCCATTGGCAACGAGATGGATCGATTCGTCTTCGTTGACCAAGGGCTGATCGCCAGTCTCCAAATCGATGATGCTCAAACGCGCGTGCCCAAGACCAACCTTGCCATGCGGAGCGATCCACTGCCGCTGGGCATCGGGACCGCGATGCTGCAATTGCTGGGTCGCCCGCCGAAGGGCGTCCTCTGAAACAGGCTTCTGGGGAGAGAAGATCGCAACGATTCCACACATCCGATAAAGGTCTCCAACGAGCCGTGGAAGAAGGCGAAACGGAGAACGCAACACAAGAAACACTGTGACAGGGCACCTCATCATGGTGCCGCGCGATCTCGATGGCAAATGGGTTGGAAGCAAGTAGGAGTCAACGCCGGCCATACATCGTTGAGAAACAGCCCGGTCGGAGCCGAGATGAGCTTTTCTACGGGGAGTTTAGAGCCAGCCAGCTTCTCGATACCACTCGGCGGTTTGGCGTAATCGCTCGGCCAATGGCACTTGGGGCTGAAAGCCCAACTGTTCGCGTGCCGCGTCGCCGGAACAGGTCCAATCGCCGGCGCTTGCCTCGCGGATTTTGTCCAAATTGACGATCGATGGACGGCCTCGCAAACGTGCCACGACCTCCACGATACTTCCGATGGTCCACGAGACCGGCTTTGGGAGGCGAACGGCGAGTACGCGTTTCTTGCCCAAGGCTTCTCCGATCCTTTGCCCCAATTCGAGATACGTGGGACGTTCGTCCAAGGCGGCAAAATAGCTTCCGGTTGTCTTCGGCGAGCCTTCGGAGTTCAGCGCGACTCGTTGTCCGTGTTCCGCGGCGAGCACCAACAGCCCAACGAGTTCCTCCACATGAATC
>CAZNXE010000082.1:5335-19950 GCA_964576465.1 uncultured Planctomycetaceae bacterium | reverse complement strand
ATTAACGGATACTCCTTACTGGACGTCTACTGAAGCCTTGTTTTCTGAAATTTTACCTGAGCACTTGATAGTAATAGGTTCATCGGTTGTCGCATTGGAAATAGCCCAAGCTTATCGTCGCTTAGGTAGTGAAGTTACTATCATCGCCCGTCATACCCTGCTTTACAAAGAAGAAGCCCTCTTGGGCGAGAGGTTGACCGAGTGTTTCGAAAAAGAAGGTATTCGTGTACTCACTAATACCCAAGCCACTAACATCATTTATACGGATAATTTGTTTTCGTTAGAGACTAATGAGGGCACTTTCACCGCTGACAAATTGCTTATTTCTACAGGTCGTCATGCTAATACAAACCAACTGGGTTTAGAAAATGTTGATGTTGCTATCCAGAGCAATGGTGCCATTATTGTCAATGATAAAATGGAAACATCAATAGCCAATATATATGCCGCAGGTGATTGTTCTAACATGCCGCAATTTGTTTATGTTGCCGCCGCAGCAGGTAGCAGAGCTGGTATTAATATGACGGGTGGTGAGGCTCAGTTAAATTTAGCCACAATGCCTGCCGTTATCTTCACCGATCCTCAAGTCGCTACGGTTGGATTAACAGAAAAACAAGCAAGTGAGCAAGGAATCAATACCATCAGTCGAGTATTAACGATGGACAATGTACCAAGAGCATTGGCAAATTTTGAAACGGATGGTTTTATAAAGTTAGTCGCTGAAGAAGCTACGGGAAAATTGATCGGCGCACAAATACTCACTCATGAAGGAGGAGAGTTAATACAAAGTGCAGCTTTAGCTATTCATAATAAGATGACCGTTGAAGACTTGGCGGGCCAGCTATTTCCTTATCTGACTATGGTAGAAGGGCTAAAATTATGTGCACAAACGTTTAATAAAGACGTTAAAGAGCTATCCTGCTGTGCAGGGTAATTTAAAGGAACATGTGATGTCGATTGTTGATCAGAAAATTGAAAGCGCATCCGTCAATAAACGTAGTTATTTTGAAGTGATCCCTGATTTTAATAGTTTTGTTAATGCTGATGATAATTTACTGAGTTTTCCATTAAGCATTTCTCAATTGGCAAATGCAGCTCAAACAACAGTACATACGGTAAGAAATTATGTTACTGAAGGATTGATCAATTGTGTGGAACACACTAAATCTGGGTATGGTCTTTACAATTTGTGTGCCTTAAGGCGGCTTCGGTTTATTCGAACTGCCAGGGCAGCAGGTTTACTGATTTTAGATATAAAACCACTATTAATTTCGATTAATACAGAACACTTAAATATTCCAGAAGATACAATAAATTTGTTGAATGCTAAAATTCAACAGAAAAAGGCATATTTAGACATTATAACGAAGCAAATTGAAACACTTGAGCAATTGAAATAAATCTAGCATCTCTCTATCGTTTCTTTCTAGCATACCAATTTAAAATACAACTAATATCAGTGAGTTATAGTAGACGTGGCTAAATTCAACGCTTTTACCGGTCGGACCTCATAACCATCAAATTTGACGTGTGGTCAATCCCAGCCAATTAAATTCATAATTTGAAATAATTCAGGTTCTGTCCAGAGAAGAAATACTCTGGCATCCATTGGAAATGTTCAAAGAGAAATAGGCTCAAGGACATTGTGTCCTTGACCTTAAAATATCTTCCCACCTTAGTAAGCGATTAGGAGAACGTACTAATTCAGGCGGCTCAACTTGTTTTTCAAAAATACCTAATAACTAACATTCGGTCATGCAAAACACGAATAACTTTCACGCCATAACCTGTTTCACGGTAATAAATAACATGGCGCATTACAGGATATTTTCGGTATCCAGCGCGGATATGCTCGCAAGCTGTCCCCGCCTTTGGGCTTTCGGCCAAAAACCCGAATACCTCTGTTAAGTCGTCAATATATCGCCCCGTTTGTTCTGTTCCCCATTGCTTCAATGAGTACAGCCAAACGGCTTCCATATCTTCCCTAGCCTTTGGAGCTAGTCGATATTCAGGCATGTTTAGCCATCATTTCTTGTTTGAACAAATCACCATCAAAGGGCTGTGGTTCTCCGCTTTGCTCGCCCTCGATGAGCGCGGCGCGGATTTCCTCTATATCGGCTTGGCTTGCTTGGTCACGGCGTATCAGATCGCGGATATATTCACTATCGTTTGTAAATGCTCCACCTGTAATCTGCGCCTTAATCCAGTTGTCTTGTTGATCGGTGACAGTAATAGTTTTTCGTATCGTACTCATAAAACGGCCTCCAAGGATGTGAAAAAATCATACTATTGATGCAATATAGCACATTTTCCTTTTCTGCCTAGCCCTTTTCCTTTTTTACTGATTAACCATGTTTTTAAACGTCCTGTAAGCCTCTGTATGCGTTTTTACTTAAAACCTTACCCGATATACAAAAAATTGTTTTTTCGCTCTGTACGGGCTGCATTTGCCCCTTGGTAGCATTCTATAGGGGTTCGGCTTGCTGCTTTCTCTTTTCTGATTAACCGTTTTTTGTTGCCTGAAGGGAATTTTTACCTGAAGGAATGAAATTTATACAGCCCTTAATATTTACACAAGTGTTATAGAATGAGTTAATGGGTGTTAAAGTATGTGTTACGGCTTTTTGACAAACGCCTAAGACTTTGTTTTATAAATGAAAAAACAATAAAAATAATAAAATCCGTTCCTAATCCCCCGAAAGTATGTTCCTAATCCCCCGAAAAAGCGTTCCTAAAATCCTGAAAAGCGTTCCTAAAATCCCAATGTTATGCACAAGTTGTTAACAGGTTATCCACAGGGCAAGCATGTTCCTAAAACCCCGAACTCTTGACAAGTGTTCCTAAAACCCCGAATATGTTTATAGCGTTCCTAATCCCCCGAACAATAAGAAGTTAAACAATGCGAGAAACTCACCTAACAGAAAATAAACACCCTAACCAAGATTTATTTATCTGTGACGTTACGGACGCAGTTTTAAAAGACATTATGCCGCAAATGGAACACCCTTTTTATTCGCTTTCAAAAAAGCCTGTAACCACTGTAAGAGAATATAGAAACGGTGATAACTGGTTAAGCATAACGCCAAGCATAAAGGGCTTGCCCACTATATACGATAAGGATATTTTGATTTATGCAATATCCCAAGTAATCGCCAAACTCAACCGCGAAGAACCAATATCAAAACGTATTCAAATCAATACGCATGATCTTCTTGTGTTCACCAATCGCGGTACAGGGGGAAAAGATTATAAAGCCTTTGAACAAGCATTAGAGCGACTTAGGGGCGTAACCATCAGCACTAACATAAGGTCAGGTGATATGGTTAATACTGAAATTTTCGGGCTTATTGACAGCGCGACTATTCAGCGCAAATACGGGCTTGATGGGCGTTTAACGGCTGTATCTCTCACCCTTTCAGACTGGGTTTTTAATGCGATTGAAAAGAAAGACGTTCTAACCCTACACCGTGATTATTTCCGTCTTAGCAAGCCCATAGAACGCCGTTTATATGAGATTGCGCGCAAACACTGCGGGCGGCAAATACAATGGAGTATAGGCATTGAAAAACTCTATATAAAAACAGGGTCACAAAGCACTATTAGAAAATTTCGTTTTAATATTAAAGAGGCCGCGAAAACAAATCATTTACCAGATTATACAATAGAATTTGATGCGCTTACGGATAAAGTAACCTTTAAAAATCGCTCTGAATGGTGGGACAAAAACGCCGCCCCTCCCCCGCTCATTCGTGACACAAGAACCTATGAAACCGCTAAGGGTATGTGTCGCGGTGCTGTTGATATATATGCGCTTGAACAAGAATGGTTAGAGCATTGGAAGAAGTCAGGGCGTAAAAAAATCACTGACCCTGACCGCGCTTTTTTGGGGTTTATAAGCAAGAAATACTTATAACACTAACAATATAAACAATACTAGCATGCTTTCATATTAAGCATGCTTATCCTTGTATTCCTCGAACATATCCAAAAACAAAGCATTCATAGTACGCCCACGCATGGCCGCGTATGCTTTGAACTCGTTGCGCCTTGCTTCTGGTATCTTCAACTGAATTGGCACAATAGAGTTAGGCGGCGTTTGCTCTGTAGCTGCTTTGGGCTTGGCCTTCGCTATTGCTTCCTCTAAATCAATTGTTTCTGGGTCGCGTTCTGGTGCTTTTGCTTTTTTCTCTGGTGGTGGTAATTTAGTAGCCATGTTATGCGCTCCCCTGCTCTGTTGCTTGTTGCTCTGTTGCCTTGGCAAATAACTGTTCTATGATTTTATCGGCCTTAACGCTTAGGGTCTTAAAAGGTGTTTCTGTGAAGGATAAACCCTTGTCCATAGCTTGCGAATAAGACGGTTTAAAAGGTATCCAGCCCCGTACAACCTCAAAATTCCAAGCCTCGATACTAGCGCGGGTATTCATGGCTTCTTTATCGCCATTATCAGGCACACGACACACCACAAAGATTATTTTCTTGCGGTCTATGCCCTTGTTCACCAGTTCAACGGCCAATTTTAAAGATGGCTCTAAATCATCCATTGAAACGCCTACGGGTATTATAATTAGGTCGCTTCCTTGGGCTATTTGTAGCGCGTGAGTATCGGCAAAGGCTTTGCCATCCACTATAAGCACGTCCACATTACTAGCCGCTCTTAGGGCTGTTTTCGGGTCTGCATACAATGCAACATCAATGGAAGGTTTCGCCCCGCTCTCTGTGCGGCGTTCTGCCCATTTGAAAAAGGTTTGTTGCGCCCTGTCTAGGTCGGCCACATGAACCGCCCATTTATTGCGGGCGAACTCAACGGCCAAAGCTCGGCCAAGGCTTGATTTACCTACCCCGCCTTTTTGATTTAATAATGAAATTATCATTTGTAATACTCCTAATGTTTCCAACACAAACAATACTATCATAACTAATACATATAGCAATACAAACATAGTAATTAAGATAAACATTGATAGCAATAGAAGCATGCTTTCATGCTAATCATAAATAATATAGGTATATATTCCTTTACTATGGTAGTAGATCGTAGTAGTATTACTACTATCAACTACTACTTAAACGGGTGAAATTATGTCACGTAAAGCGGCTGTAAATCAGGAAGCGGTAAATCAAGCATGTGAACAGTTACAGGGCGATAACAAAGCGGTAACTGTGAACGCCATTATTAACCTTATAGGCGGCTCTTTCTCTACGGTTGGGGAAAAGGTCAAGCTATGGAAAGAAGAACAGGCGGCGCGGTCTATACCCATTATTGATATGCCCGAAACTGTCACGCAAGCCATACAACGCGCAGCCGTTGACATTTGGGGCGCGGCCTCTGCTGTCGCTGGTGAAACTGTCGAGCGTATCCAAAGCGAAGCAGGGGAGGCCATAACCAAAGCAAAGGCCGAACTATCCGAATATATGGGGGAAGTGTCACGCCTTGAAAATGAGCTTGAACAAAGCCATACAAAGGCCATAGACGGGGAAAAACTGCTTTCTGATACATTGGCACAAGTAACCAGCTTAAACACCGTTAAAACGGCCTTAGAAACCCGCTTAAGTGATCGTGATAGCGAGCTTGAACGCTTACGCGGTGACTTTGAAAAGCTGCAAAGTGAATTGATAGAAATTGCCAAGGCCAACAAAGCCGAAACCAAACCAACCAACAACAAAAAATAGAGCAAAGGAACACACCATAAAAACATGGTGTGAAGTCTCTTTTGTTTATAAATTATATTGTACAATATAATAAAGTTTGATATAGTATTTATATTGTACAATATAATTTGAAAGGCGATTACATGAGCAACCCAACAACAGACACTTACGAATTTCTAACCCTTGTTTGCACAGCGATTAATAAGCAATGTTTCGGGGCAGAGCTGCCAGAAGTGTTATTGACTGTCAAAGGAAAAGCGCGGGTATTTGGGTATTACAAGCAACGCGCCTTTATTTCTCATGCTGGGGAAATTGTGGACGAAATAGCCGTAAACCCTGCTTTCTTTGCTACACACGGCTTTAAAGAGCTGCTGCAAACTCTCGCCCATGAAATGTGCCACCAGTGGCAACAAAACTACGGTACGCCCTCAATACGTTCATATCACAACAGAGAATTTGCCGAAAAAATGAAAAGCATTGGTCTAATTCCAAGCACTACAGGCGAAAAGGGCGGAAAAGAAACAGGGCAAAAAATGGCGGATTATATGGCGGATAATGGCCTATTGCCTGACCTGTTCAAAGAGCTTGAAACCAAGGGCGTATTTATTCCGTGGTATGAGCGTTTAAGTTCAAAGGCAACAGGGCAAGCCGTAACAGAGGCCGCGCCTAATGATGTTTTAATATCAGGAAGCCCCGCAAGTACAGGCGAAACACAAAGCAACACAACACGCGCCCGATACACGCACCAATGCAAAGAAGAATCCCGCCCGTCTATAATTTACGGCAAGCCAAACTTACCGATAAAATGCGGTGTGTGTAATGAAAATTGGATAGAAGGGGGTAAGTAATTATTGATTACTATTATTGGTTGGTTTGTCGGTTTTGGCCGTGTCGTCAACCAAGCCCCGCACTTTTTCCTTGTGGCACTTGATGGCAAACTCTCGCATATCTTCCGCGCTAGTGCATTCACTGGCGGGCTGTATCAAGAATTTTTCACCGTCGATAATTTTATATGTCATTTTTTCTTTTCCTTCTTGGGACAAAGCAAGTTTAAAAGCCTGTCACCGCTTACCATTTTCATTTTTGCATTATGTGCAATCTGCGCCGCTTGCTTGCCCGTTCTGCCAGTGTGAACGAATAGAGCGCGTTTGTCTCTCCGATAGCATATAAGGGCAAATTCCCGAACGTGGGCGGGGTTTATATGGCCTTTGTACCGTTTGGCCTGTATGAGATATTCAACGCCGTTCATGGTGACTTGTCCATCTATGCCCCCGTCACCTGTGTATTTTTTATTCCTTATGATTTTATGGCCTCGCCTCTTAAGCGCGGTTAATATCATTTCTTCAAATACAAACGGATTAACGCCGCGTAGAAAGGTTATTTTGTTTTCTGGTGTTTTGGTGCGCCTTAGCTGCTTAAGTCGCTGTGAAGCCTCTAGGCGGCTTAATAGATGCCTGTTTTTATCCCATTTGGTAACGAGCCAAACAAGAACGGCCAAAACCATAAAAATATGGTATTCAGGCGGTAAATCACGGATAAAATAGAGTAGGGCTTTTAGGTCGCGCAATCCTCGGCTTTCTCTTCGAGAATTTCAGCCTGTGCCGCTTCCTGATAATGATTTGAATAGAACGCCAAAGCCTCGGATATTGCCAAAGGTGACAATTTCAATTGTTCCATTTCGCGCATTATCGGCTTGAGCTGGTCAATTAAAAAAGTACGTTGCTGGGTGCTTTGTGCTGGGGGTAGGGCAAGTATTATCTTCTTGCTGTCTAACCAGTCCAGTAAATCGGTTTGCATTGTCTTAATGCCTTTCTGTACCTATTCATAAATTATCAATAAACCGTAAAAATATACTTAAGAGGGTAGGGCATACGATAATATTCAATAGTCAATTTTCTTGCATTATTCGCCGAAAAACTGTAATTATTATTTTATCTTGATGCTTCTTTCCCCCACACGGCAAGGGGTATCACCCAAGAACTAGAACCCCGTGGCCTTGTGCTTCGGGGCTTCTTTTTGCCTTAACCACTTTTCATTTCAATAATATAATCTAGTAACACGGGTTGGATAATATCCTCTATAAAATAGGCTCTCGATGTCTTGGGACGCATCCAGCTTTTAGGGTCTTGCTCTTCCGCTATAAAGCCCTCTAATAAGACTTTTAAACTATCCCGCGTTTTATCTATATATGCCGTTTGCTCTCGGTCTGCTTGGTCGTTTGCTTCTATATCTTCGTTTGTTACTGACATTGATTTTCTTTCTTTTGGTTTTTAAATGTTAAGAGGTTTTCATGTAATGAAACCTTGACCCACTGGCGAAGTGTGGGGGTAGCAAGTGCAATAAGAAGTTTTAAAAAGTTTGTTGGCGGTGAATTTTCCCCTAGTCGAAAGCGAAGCGAAGACCAGGGGAAAAGAGGACAGTTTTTAAAAGTTGTTGTTGCGGGCGCGAGGGGCAACAGCCCCTTAGAAATGCCTTTAAAAAAGAGTAGGGCGTTAGTCCCTTTCAATATCAATATCTTGGCCTTGGTCATGTTCCAGCCTTTCCCGCTCTGCTCTCATTTCTTCGCGTAAATCTTCACGATACGCCGCCAATTCTTCGGGGTTCATATCCCTTTGAAGTTTTTGCGCTGCTACTTCCTCGAACTCCTGCGCGGGCGTGTCCTGTGCCGTTTCTGCCTGACTTTCAGCGCGTAGAGTGTCTTTATGCTGCTGTAGCTCGCTGTCTGTCATATCCCTTTGAAGTTTTGGCGGTTCATGGCTCGGTTCATTGACCCGTTCCGCATTCTCTTTGAATTGCTCCGCCATATTTAAGCGGCGCACCCGTTCAAAGGTTTCTTTCTGCTGGCTTTCTATCAAGGCCGCTTGCTTGGCCTCTCGCTCGTTGCGCTGCTTGGCTTCGATAACCGCCGCCGCTTTTGCTGCCATGTCGTGCTGGTGTTCACGCTCTTTCAACTCGGTAGCAATAGCGGTTTTTTCTGCCTGTTTCTTGTTTGCCCGCTCTGTAATTTTTGCCTTTATATGGGCAAATAAGCCGCGTTCCGTTGCTGTTGTGGCGTGGGCGGTAACATTGCCCTTGTCGATTTGTTCAAGCTCTGAACCAGCCGTAAAACCATGCTTTTCAAGCTCTTTCGCTTTCAGCCAAGCGGGGCGGCGTTCATTGATTACAAGAATATCTTGTTCATGCCTGATACGCTGCTCTTGTAGGTTCAATTCCGCCGCTTTATGGGCTTTTATTGCTTCCTGCTTCTGATTGGTCACACTCGCCCAAAAGCCGCTACTATCAGCCAAAGATTGCGCCGCATTATCGCGGGCTTTTTCTAGCTCGTTAATGCTCCATCTTTCGCGGCTCTCTAAGGTTTTTGTATCAATAAGCCTTTGATAATCTGCCCACCTTTCCCGCATTTCAAATTCATATTGTGAGACTAAAGCCTTTCTTTGTTTCTCGTCCATACCTTCGGTATCAAGGCCATAATTACCTTTTTTATATAAGGTAAATTCATCTTCTTTTAGAATGGTTTCAAATGTATTGCCTGTTTCTTTATTGGTGAAAATAACGCCGTATCTATTGTTATCTTCAATGGAAGTAATAACCGCAATATTTCCGCGCTCTTTAGCTTTCACCATATCATCAAGGGCAAATTTTGCCTTTTCTGTGCGCTCTGTTATTTCTTCATTATCGGCTTTCCGTTCCTTCAAATCCTGTGCCGCTTTTTCTTCTTGATGCTTTAACGCCTCTTCTTTTTCGGCGGCTTCTGCCATGCTCTGCGCGGCTTGGTGCGCTCCGTCATCGAGCGCGGCTTGCTGGTCGGTTTCTTGCTTGTCACGGTCAAAGTGCTTGCGCTCTTCTGCAAGCTCTTTTGCATCGGGTAGGGCGGCGGTGTCCAGCCCGTCCAGCTTTTCGTTAATGGCTTTCACCTTCGCGCCTCTGGCTGTCATATCCTCTTTAAAATCAATGAGCTTTGAAAGGTTGTAAATATCGCCCTCGGTACTAACAACAACATGACTTTTGCGGCCTCCTGAAAGCGTCAAGCCCTGTTCTTCAAGGGCGGCTTTAAATGAGGCCATACCGTCCGAATGATGATAAGCAAAAGTTGCCAGCTCTTCGTACTTGGCTTTCAATTCTTTAACGTCATAAGCGGGGCGGTCATTCTCCCACGCTTCGTATTTTGCGGCGCGGTCATGGCTTACTATTCCATGCTCTTTTTCATACTCATTCGCCCAACGGTCGCTATTATCAAAATCTTTAAAAAGAGCGTTGATATTGCCCGTTTCTGGATGAACAAGGTTAGCCACTATATGCAAGTGCGCGTGATCGGTGTCAGAGTGAGAAACCATATAATATTGATGTTCATCTAAGCCCATCATTTTAATATGGTCGCGGCCTGTTTCTTCCATGTGTTCACGGGTCGGCGTTTCGTCTTTCGCCCAAGCTAAAGAGTAATGATAGACGTTGCCCGCTTCGGCCTGTGTCTTGGGTAAATTACCGCCATTTTCCAGCTTGATAAAATCACGATTTTTATCAGTCCATGCCATAAGTCTGGTGGCTTGCTGTATCTTTTCATAATCACTATTTATATCATTATTATGATTAATATAGGTATTTTCAACAACGCCCCATTCAAAGCGTTCTGACGTATCGGCCTTTTTGTCATGCAGCAAATAAGCCGTAACGCCTTTGAAAGATTGCCCGCGATTATTAATGTTTATATTCATTAAACGCGCTCTTTCAAAAGACTTGAAATGGTGACTATCAAATCATTAAAACGGGCGTAATCATCAGGGGCTAATATGCCGTGAATGTTAGCGCGTTTTGATAGCTGATTTAGATTGTTACCTAATGATGAAAGCTGATAAGTCAAACGCTTATCGGCTTCACTATCATTCTGAATTATGACGCAATCACGCATTGATTGACGTTGAAATTCAGAGAGAAACAAACCAGCATTAAAAGCCTTGGCTTTAAATGCTGCAAGGTCGCTTTCTGTCACGCGAATAGCTGGCAGATTTGCGGACATTGTTTCTTTTTTTTCTTTAGGCGACATTATAAAAACCTTTGGTTTTGTCGCCGCCTTTATCGGAAAGGATGCAACGGAAAGAGCGAAGCGGCTTCCTTGCCAAGCGGTCTTGTATATTCAATGAGGAACGAAATTGTATATACAAGACCATAGCTTGCTACTCGTCTAATCTCAACTTTACACTAAAACCCGCCTATATTGCAATATCCAACTATTCAAAACCTAGACAACAAGCAATAACTTAGCGTATAATCAAGAAACCTGATCCAATACAATCAATAAATGAGGTGCAACCATGTCAAAAGAAACGAAGCTAGAAAAACTCGAAAAACAACAAGCCTCAATCAAGGAACAAATCAAAGAAGCCCGCCAAGCCGAAACAAAAAGAGAAGCGGTTTTATACGCTAAAAGATGCGAGATTGTAGGGGCTGCGGTGCTTGCTGAATTGAACGACAACCAAGAACTAGGGCAAACCCTAAACCCAATCATAAACGCCCGTACAAAGTCCCCTAAAGCCCGTAGGATACTCGGCCTTAATTAAGCAAAAAAAATGAACCCCTACGGGGTGAAAGGAAGTCGCTTCGCTCCACATAAATTTTTATGGGGCTGTCTGCCCCAAACCCCGAAACCGCATAGCTCAATCTGGTTAAATTGGAAAGAGAAATAAGAGGTTTACATAATGTTAAAAGCCAACAAGAAAGAGCCTGAAAAAATAATCTATGTTGATTTTGAAAATGGTAGGGTAAAGCCTAAAAATAGAACGCCGTATAAAACAGAATACGACCCTGAAAGCGGGCGAAATCGCATCATAAAAAACAAGAAAAATAATGATGACAATTTGCCATTTTAAAGAAAACAATTTATAGTATTGGGGCAATCAAGGCTAACCGCCCGCGATTGTCGATTGAAGGTTAAAACCTAATCCCCCCGCGATAATTTCAAAGGGGGATTTTTGTTTTATTCGCTGGCTGGTTGTGCCGCTTTTGCCTCGGCCTCAAGCTCTGAAATCTTCACATAAGCCAGATTATATAAAGCGATTGCCGCCCCTATATTTTGCTTACCCATGCTGGTTGTGTCCTTCCATTCTTCTTCGACCATGAATGACCTTTTAAGGTCTGTGCTGTAAAATATCCCCTTGTCGCTGGTGTTCGCCCATACGGTTATTTCTAACGCACCATCACGCGCTTTAAATGCTGGTTGTCCCATTGTTAAAATTCCTTTTTTTCTTGTGTAATTGGTTCATTTATTGATATGGTTATATAGTAACAAGAAAGAAAAAACAATGACCAGCATAGTATTAGATCAACCAGCACAAGAGAAAAAAATGGGCTTTCTTTCAAGCCTGTTTAATAAACTTACTGAACCTTTACGGGAATGGTTTATAGACTTACAAGAACAATACGAAGATGCAAAAATTCATGTAGAAACTGGCGTAATGCCAGATAGAGAATTTACAAAAGAACAGCGTATAAAGCATATAGTTAGAAATGTGTATTTTCGTGATTTGGTAGAAAATAGCCCACAAGGATTAAGGGCTTCTATTGCAGAATTTCATAAGGATAACGGCGGGGGCTTTGATATTGAAGAGGTTGCAAAACATGCCGAAAGTATACCAATTGAAGAGCGGGAAAAAATAACACCTAATTATCTGAAAAATCCAGAAACACAAGAAGATATTGACTATAAAAACGAAATAGCCGAAAGAGAAACACGCCATACAGAACAAGCGAATAAATGGGATATTTTAAACGATAGTGTCGGCGGTGATTTATTTGAAAATGAAACGAAGCTTTCAATTATGAGAAAGTACGATAGTGAAGAAAACTTAAGCTGGGAAGAATTCAGCGAAAAAGTAACCACTGAAATAAACCAACTCAATAAAGCCAGTTTAAACATAGAAGAATTTAACCCATAAAAAAAGCCCCTTAATTGGGGCTTAATTCATTGCACTATTAAAAATCATGCTTCCCGTATTGGTCGGGCGTAAAGTTTTTATAATATGGCACTTTATTAAGTTTAAGCGGTTTTCCACTTAAGGGAATAACAATTTGTCCAGCCTGTTTAATATCCAGAAATTCCGCAAGTTCTGCTCTGGTCATTAACGCATGTTTTTCATTTTGGTCTGCACTGTCTGCCTTGTCGTTTTTGGTGGTTACTGTGTAACTTCCTAACGACTTTTCAAGTAAATCTAAAACGGTGCTGTCTGTTGTATCCAGTCCGAAAAACTGTTTATCACATGAACTTAAAAAATCATCGACGTTTTTATAATTGGCCTTAAGTTGCCCTAAGTTCTGCTGAATAAACCAGCATTTTAAATAGCTGCTCCTTTGGGTCAAAATTGCGTCAACGGCTGGCCTGAACTCTCCTAGCTTGTTGAACTCATCAAAAAGGAACAATACGCGGCGTTTAGAGCCTGTGGGCTGCGGTGTTTCAAAGTTATTACAAAAGTTAAAGGCCATGCTGTAAAACGTCCTCACAAAGCGTATTTGCGTATGTATGAACTTTTCGGGCAAAGTAAGATAAATGCTCGCCTCGTTTGTTTTCGCGTCACGTACTGAAAAACTGGACGGCTGGCAAATAATAGCCCGAATTGGCGGCGAGTTTACCCAATCAATACCGCGTACAATAGTTGATATATAAGAGCCTCTTTCTCGCTCCCCTACCCTTTCAAGTAAGCTGGCCGCGTCTCTCGGTGCGCCCGCTATCGCGTCACATAACATCATTTCTTGTATGAGCGTGTCCCAACTTCTTTTACTGGCAAATTTGCCCTCTGGCTCACCTGTTGCCATAAGGTCGTAAACTGTTCCTAAATGCCTATCTTCTGGCGACATTTTAACAAGAACATAGGCAAGGAAACCCCTGTAAATAAGTTGTGCATTCTCTCGGAAAAATGCCCCGCTTCCACTCTCGCCGCTATCCATATAAATTGAAGCCTCGGCCATATTACGCAAATCATCCCTTGCGCTTGGGCTTTCGGGATCAATTTCATCCAAAGGATTCCAATAATCCGAATCCTTCTTGTCTTTAGATGTTCCGTATGGGTCAAGTAAAAATGCGGGTCTTACTTCCGCCCTTCGTTCATAGGTAACATCAAAATGCTCGCCTTTGGGGTCAAAAATAATTGCTCCACCTGAATAATTAAGTAATGTATTCCATACAGCATCACGGCTTTTACCTGCGCCCGTAGCGGCAAAAGTAATCATATGTTGCTCTGACGTTACACCAACATGGCGGCCACCTATTTTTGTATCATTTTCAAGCAATGTTTTACCCAAATATATTGAACTTTCTTTTTTAAAAACTAGCTTACCAGCGGTAAAATAATCAGATAAATCTTTATCCATATAGTCCTTAATGCCCGCCATTCTGGAAGCCTCACCACCACGGCCAAGAATGAACCAGCGGCGATATAAAGGCATTTCTTTGATGTACTCTACAATTGTTAAACGAAGCACTGGAACAGTCATAAAGAGCATTGGGGGTATGAACAGCCAGAACGCCGACCACATAGAAGAAAACACCGAACCATTGCCATTGATAAACGTGAACGCATAGGCGGCCAAAAATGGCACACTGTAGATATAAAAATGTTTTCCCATGAATGCGGGGGTTTTGATAATGGCGTGTTTATGGCCAATAAGAACATATAGAAATAGTATGATACAAGAACCGAATAAAAGCGTAACTCTCAAGGCTTCAATCTGCTTAATATCTGCGAATTTCACCCGCTCAATAAAGGGCATTTCAGAAGTAATATATTGCGGTTTCGGCTTTGCCTCTACCTCTTTATTTTTTTCAAATGTTTCAAAATTTATAAATCTATTATTTGAATTTCGAATACGATTATAAACCTCTGGCTTTACCATGCCTCTATAAATATCAGCAACCGCCAATTCTTCCGCCGTGGTTTGCTGTGGCAAGCCCAATTCATAGGCAATTCGTGCATTATTAA
>CAZNXE010000082.1:0-5279 GCA_964576465.1 uncultured Planctomycetaceae bacterium | reverse complement strand
GTTACAGCATAATAAACCCGCTCGATATAATCCCGCGTATGTTGCCCACATAAATATTGCATACTACCATCAAAACAGATCCCTTTTGCCGTTGCTGTAACCCTGCTTTTATCATCAGCGCATTGCGTATGATCTGTTAAAGACCTATCCGCGTTCGGGTCTAAAAATGGATTGTACCCATTTCCCTTTTCTCTCAAATACTCTTGATATTCTGCCGCTTCACACGCTGTATAGTTACTATTCCATAAATCACTATAACGCTCTAGCGTATATGACCCGCTCAAAGTATTATCAATATTGTTAATAATCAAAGCGGGCATTGCGTTGGGTTGGTCGTAATATTTAAAGCTATCGGCGTTCGTCTCGGCGCTGTTTTTTTGCATAAACGACTGATTGAATATGCTTTGCCCTGTTCTTTGTTCCCATGCTTTTAAAAATGATTGCAAGCGGGTGTTTATAATTATTATATTTTGCTTACTTTCTGGAGTAGAAAACCATCGGGCTGTAAGGTCATAAGGCGGTAAATCCAGAATATAAGGCTTAATCACCGGTTCATTGATTGCGGCCTGTGCTGCGGGTTCTGGCGTGGCTGAAATTTCGTTTTGCTCTGGTGCTGGTTCTGGCTCTGAAACTATCAAATATTGACCAGTGACAAGCCCTTTTGAAATTGTAAAATTATTACTAACCGCGCCAATTGTGAAAAGTAGCACATAGATTGCCGAAGCGATAAAACCGAAAATATAAAACTTTATAGCCGTAAAGCCTACATTCCGAATTGCTGCGGGTTTGTGTTGTTGTTTTCGGTTTTGCATAAATCACCTCATTTGTTAATCATCAAATAAATCGTTTTCTTGTTCGTAGGTTTCACCCTCGCGCCCTGCTCTTTCGGCCTCTTCCATTGCTTGCTCAACATTCAACCTTAAATGCAAGATTTGTTCTTTTAAATCGTCCTTTTGCGCGTCAATATTGGCGTTACCTTCAATATTTTCTATATTATCTAGCTGTTCCTGTTTGTCGTTTAAAAGCTCCTGAAAGATTTTTATCTGCTCTTCCATGTGGTTTGTATCACCTGTAAGCCAGCTCATTTTTTCGCCTCCTTTAAAGGTTTATAGTCACGGCTTGCGCCGCGTGTTTAAGTATTTTTTTAAGTATGCCCTTTCTGTACCGCTCTTTTAATGGTAATCTACCAATAAAGAACCACTCAAATAGTACCACTATTAACGAACAAGTCAAACAGTACCGAGGAATAAATGAGAATATATGCCTACTTGAGAGCGTCAACCGATGAACAGGACGCAAGCCGCGCAAAAGGTGAACTTGAAGAATTTGCAAAAGCCCATGATTTCAAAGTATCTAGTTGGTTTACTGAGAACGTAAGCGGGGCGACTTTGCAACGGCCTGAACTCTTCCGCTTGCTGGACATTGCAGAGCGTGGGGATATTCTGCTAGTGGAACAGGTAGACCGTATCAGCCGTTTAATAACTGCGGATTGGGAAGCCTTAAAAAATGAAATTACATTAAAGGGCGTTCGGGTTGTTTCTCTCGATCTGCCAACCTCTCACCAGTTCTTGAACCCTGTGAAAGATGATTTTACCGCCCGCATGATGGAAGCCTTAAACGCTATGCTCTTGGATATGATGGCCGCTGTTGCCCGTAAAGATTATGACACCAACCGTAAACGACAAGCCCAAGGCATAGAGCACGCCAAGAAAGAGGGTAAATATAAAGGCCGTCCCCTCGATGTCGAACAACGCGCCAAAATCAAAACTATGTTACTGGCTGGAAATACCTATAGCGATATAGTAAGAATTATTGGTTGTTCAAAATCAACTATTTTTTCAGTCAATAGCGAGCTAAAAAAAAATCTCAAGGACGACTTGAAAAGAGTGCGTATAGCTGAATTTAGAGGCGTAAGAAAATGAATAATATTGATTATTATCTTGTAGGAAGCCGCCCTATTATCGTTAAAATAATTGGGGGTATTCCTGCTTCACTGCTGGGCTATTGTCCTGAAAGCCAAGCCTTTGAAGCCCTCCCCCATTTGATGAACGATGTTAATTCGTTTGATTGTCAAAAGCTGGATAAAGCCGATTTTATGGCCGCTTGTTCAAAGTTGAAAATAGAAGCCCCTGTATGAATTTTTACTTAGCGTTGGCAACATCATACTTTAGCCTTGATTTTTCAATAGCTGGCCATTGTTGTTTGATCCAGTCCAGCAACTCTGTTACTGGCACAAGTAAGCCTCTGCCTCGTTCTGTCAAAGCATACTCAACACGCGGAGGGACTTCTGGATAAACATGCCGCGTTAAAAATTCATCCCTCTCCAAACTACGTAACGTAGTTGTTAGCATCCGTTGTGAAATACCATTCACCAGACGCTTAAGCTCTGAAAAGCGCAAGGGCTGATCAGAAGCGGAAGCCAATGTGATGATAACCAATAAACTCCATTTATCACCGATGCGACTTAGCATATCTCGCATGACGCTGCACTCTATTGATTGATTATTACTATCTGTAAATACCGGTTATTTTCTTTCGTTACTTTTCCAAAGAGATTTAAATAAATATTTTCTGGGTCATAACCTCCTTTTGTGATCGCCTCAACTATTTTGCTTAGATCTACTTTTTTGCTTGATTCCAATGCCAAAGTGATTTGATGAGTATTTATGTTGACGAGTACACCATCATCGCCAAATTGCGATTTATCAAGAAAGCTCAATTTACTGAGGTTCTTTTCCGCACCATAAGCACAAAATGAGCAGACAACACCTTTCACTTGTACAATTGCCTGATCTGGTTTAACCGCAATTGGGGAAGATAATTCGTTTGCCGCTGCACTAGCAAATGTACTTATAAACAAGACTGAGCAAGCTAAGGTTATTATTTCAATCCAAGTTTTCATTTAATACCTCTATTACATTAAAATGGGGAGTTAGTGTTTGATGCAACTCACCGATATTTATTAAGCATAAGTGATGGAGTTAACTCTAGGTCAATAAGTTTTTTAAATAAATTGTACTCTTCGTTACAGTCTGTACTATTAGTCCAGACTTAAGTTGAGAAAAAGTTCGTATGCATAAGAAAAATCCACCTTTAACCATAGGCCGATTAGCCAAAGCCGCTGACGTAAATATCGAGACTATTCGACATTACCAACGTAAAGCATTAATTGTTGAGCCTGAAAAGCCTATGGGTGGCTTTCGCCATTACCCCATTTCAGCCATTGATCGCATTCGTTTTATTAAACGCGCCCAACAACTTGGGTTTTCTTTAAAAGAAATAAAGCAATTGCTTACACTAGGCGAACAAAATTGTGATGATGTGCAAACATTAGCACGCGAAAAACGAGATAAAATTAAACAGCAAATCACGGGGTTACTCACCATTCAAACAGCATTAGATGACTTAATATCAACTTGTCATCATGATGACGAATCAAGGCGTTGTGGTTTTATTGAAGGGTTATCACAAAAAGGCTTTCTTAAAAGTTAGTCGTTTTGAAGTGAGCTCTTTAAATTATTTCAATTAACTTATTGACTCTGTACTACACCACAGAGTGTAAGCTATCTCATATACCCTTTATATGAGATCTCATTATGTCAAATTCCTCCGTACCTAATCGTTCCTTATTCTTGGCAATCGTCGCGGGTATCGGCGCATCTGCCTGTTGTATAGGCCCTCTGCTGTTATTATCACTTGGTATAGGTGGTGCTTGGGTAGGTAATTTAACCGCAATGGAACCCTATAGTGGATATTTTACGGCAATAACGCTCGCTATATTAGCGCTAGTTTTTCATAAATTATACATCGCACCACAAAAATGCGAAGAAGATGCTATTTGTGCCAACCCTAAAGTGCTAACGAATCAACGCATCATTTTTTGGCTAGTCAGCATTGTCCTTATCGCAATGGTGAGCTTTCCCTATTACGCAGAATACCTATTAGATTGATAAGAGTTGACTAATAAAAACCGGATTTAACAACCATTATTCATTTTTGATAAATATTATTTAGAGGCAATACCATGAAAAAATTAATTACCGTTTCAATACTTTTAAGTTCACTACTTATGTTGGGAAATGCAGTGGCAACGCCACAGGGTGAAGCAATCAAACAGGTCACGGCTCAGGGAATGTCTACTAAAACGTTCTCGATTGAAAAAATGACCTGCAAGATGTGTCATATCACGGTGCGCAAAGCCATGGAAAAAGTAGAAGGTGTGGTAAAAGCGACCGTTGATTATGATAAAAAAACCGCCACTGTTGTGTTTGATGCTACAAAAGCAAGTATTAAGGCTATTGCATTAGCATCAACAAATATTGGCTACCCGGCAACACTACAATCCAGTGATGAATAGCGTTACTTAATAGGTTAATCATTTTAAAAGAGGGAGATAATGACAAATTTAGTCAATGGGTTCATACGACTTGGTGATAAAACAGGAAGTATCGGCTCCGTTGTTTCAGCAATGGGGTGTGCAATGTGCTTCCCAGCCATAGCTAATATTGGCGCTGCAATTGGCCTTGGATTCCTCGGTCAATGGGAGAATTTGTTTCTCGATACATTATTACCTTTTTTTGCTTGGCTTACATTGGTTATCAACCTATTCGGTTGGTTTAGTCATAAACAATGGCACCGTACGTTAATCGGCATTGTTGGACCGATATTACTTTTATTGTCGTTTTATCCCTGGTTTCAATATGGCTGGAGCACTTACGTTACTTATTCTGCTCTGGCACTGATGTTAGCCGTCTCACTATGGGATTTACTATCACCAGCTAATAAACATTGCTCAGAAAATACTTGTACTAGCTAAACCTTCAATCTATAGAGGAATTATTATGTCTTCAGATCAATCTCCATCAAGTTGTTGCTCTACTAATAAAAATGAACAACTACATATTGCTATTATTGGTAGTGGCTCTGGTGCTTTTTCTTGCGCGATAAAAGCGGCTGAAAATGGTGCGAGAGTAACTATTATTGAAGGAGCAGATGTTATCGGGGGGTGTTGTGTCAACGTGGGTTGTGTTCCATCAAAAATCTTGATCCGCGCCGCACAACTTGCAGAGCAACAACGTAAAAACCCTTTTGCAGGACTAGAAAATCACATTCCTCAATTAAACCGAGCATTGCTTGCACAACAGCAAAGCTCAAGAGTTGAAGAATTACGCCAAGCGAAATATCAAAACATTCTTGAATCAAATCCAGCGTTAACCTTGCTGAAAGGTTATGCGCGTTTCAAAAACGAAAACACGTTAGTGGTGAAAAAACCCGATGGG
>CAZNXE010000081.1:1560-19960 GCA_964576465.1 uncultured Planctomycetaceae bacterium | reverse complement strand
CACGCTAGGAAAGCACCACCAATTGTCGTCACTGGACTTGTTGGACAATCCAGCAGTGGCACCCGGCGCAAGACGTCTTTTTTAGCGAATTGGCATTCTTGGCTGAAGCCCCCCCTTTTTAGGAGGCCATCAAGAGTCCACTACTGCCGACGAGCCGTCGTTGCACGAGTCGCTTGGTCGTTCAGATTCCAGTCGTAATCGAGATAAGAGACCCGAGCCGACCCGCTAGCAGCCAGTTGTCGCGCGGCGGGGTCGGGCAAATATTGCGAGATCGCTCGCATCTGTTCCGCGAGATTCGATCCGAAGTCTTCGCCGAACCACTTGAGAATGGGCGAAACATGGATTCGGCCGCCATTGATATCCGCGCGGAATTTCGTTCGATCCGCGAAGAAATACTGTGTGCTTGCCACAAGTTGTTGTTCTAGCCTGTCAGCCGTATAGGCTTCGGCTAGCAAGCGAGGACAACCGATCGAGGCGCACACGATAGCAAAGTGGATGCGGTTCTCTCCCATCTTACGAAGAATGTCGTGCTCCATCTGGTTGAGCGAGTAGCGATTGTCGCCAACGATCAACTGCAAGTCATCCCAAATGTTGTATCCCACCAGCCGTGGCGTGTGGTCACGAATGCTAGTCGTGGGATACTCCCGCAGAATTCCACGGATCGTCACGGCGTTATAGGCATTGATCCAGAACGCCAGTTGGGCCTCGCGCCGCGCAGACTTGGAAGTGCTGGCTTGTGACAGCGACTGCAAATAGCGATCGAGCGTCTGTGAGTCTTCTCTTGACGCCTTCCAAGCGGAGTAGTTGACCATCCCGGTTGTGTCGGTGTATTTGGCAAGCAGCACGCTGAAGGGACGATGGTCGATTTGGTCAATCGATACTTGTTGATTGGCAGGCCATGTGTGACCAACCGTGACCGTATCCGCGGCACCGCACTCGACTTGGGTAGTAAGCAAACCCACCACGCAAACCAAACCCAATCCCACCAGCAGTTGTCGCTTCCTCATCGTTCCAACCTCTCTACCATTTCGAGAATTCGTTCGGTTCCGTCCACGGCATCTTGCCGCAAGCTCTGGGAGAATTATCGGGATGGTACCAAGTGAGGTCTGTGAAATTGCTCACTTCCCAGGGCGATAGTTCATGGGAAATCCTAATGATAGCTACAGGCAAGCAACCAGCGCAGTAATTGGCGGAACAACAAAGATAACCGCCCTCATCGGACTTTTCCGCAACTTCAGCCGACGATCGTCAATCTCTGACCTATGCTTTAGGAGATAAGACATACACGCCAAGCAGGGTACAAGCGCATAGACAACTTGGCGCCCCCAGTTCAATCTCGGTTGCCACAAAGAGTCTCCTGAATTTCACACCAAGATACGCCCCAGACACGATAGCGGAACACCATGAAAGCTGAGCTGATCAACCCTGTTATTGCTGCTGTTCACGACCATTTCACCGATGTGTTGGGGTGGACAATCACTCGAGGACGCCCGTTCGTCAAGCAAGAGGTCGAACCCGACCGGCGGATTCCCGTGATGGTCGGTTTCGCCGGCAAGCTAAAGGGCACCCTGGTCATCAACTTCGATCCTGACGTCATTTTGGCCCTGGACGCCGGGATTCATAAGCGTCCGAAACGCACGCTCGACAGTGGCGCGATGGATACCGTGGTTGAGTTCATCGACGCCCTGGCGGCAAAAATTCAAGACAGCCAACACACTTGTTATCCCATCGTGGTGCATGGTACGGCGTCGCAAACCAGTTACCACTCATCACACGTTCCACTGTGCTTTCCATTGACCACCCCGGCAGGCGAGGTCGTCATCGAAATCGCCGTGTGCGAACAGGAATTGGCAGAGAACCCGATTGACGATTTTCAGCAAATCGTGGAGTCGGTAAACGGGTTGACCGCTGACGTCGCGCGTGGCATCGATCGGCATAACACGATCGTCAAGAAAATCTCGCACGATCTATCGGTCGACGAAAACAGTGACAGCGAAACCGTGCTCGCCGCCGTGGCTAGTTTGATCAAGGCCAACGAGGCAATGCAAACCGAACTGAGCACGGCACGGCAACGGATCGAAGAACAGTCGGAACAGATGGACGTCTTTGCCACCGACGCTCGAACCGACAGTTTAACGGGGCTTTCAAATCGCCGAGAATTCGACGAACAGATTCAGCGGCTGCTGGCTGCCCAAATCGAAAAACAAACACCCGCCACACTGATGATGATCGATGTCGATCACTTCAAGCGTTTCAATGATCGCCACGGCCATCTGGCCGGTGACGAGGTGCTGCGGCGCGTAAGTGAAGTGCTTCGGGAGACGGGTCGTGATGTCGACATTCCTGCCCGCTATGGCGGCGAGGAGTTTGCCATCTTGTTCCCCAATACCACGTTGCAGAACGCGGCACCCGTGGCGGAAAAGGTACGAAAGGCGATCTATCGGAGTGAGGTTCGCTTTGAAGGGAAATCATTGCGCGTCACCGCAAGCGCGGGAATCGCTCAGGCCCGAAACGGCGAATCGGAGGTCGACTGGATCAAACGGGCCGATGAAGCTCTGTACGCTGCCAAGAACGCAGGCCGAAACTGCCAACACTGGCACGACGGCCAACAGGCCTTGCCATTGGAAGATGCAAACGGAGACTTAAGCCTCACCGAGTTGGCGACAACTTCGGCGTGACGGTTCAGATGTAGGCAACTTGCCTCACGTCCTGAATGAGTAGCTGCCCTGAAACCGCAGCCTTCGCTCTTTCGTCGCTAGGCCGTACAATGAGGGTATGGTTCCCGCAGGTCAAACGGACTCGCCCTCTGCTCCCGCCGTTTCGGTGTTCGTGGCACGAGACGTCACGAAGATCTATCACATGGGGGAGATCGATGTTCACGCCTTGCGCGGTGTGGACGTCGACCTGTTCGAGCGTGAGTTTGTCGTACTACTCGGCCCATCTGGAAGCGGCAAGTCGACGTTGCTCAATATTTTGGGTGGCCTGGATGTTCCCAGCAGCGGGAGCGTGCGGTATCGCGACATCGACCTCACCCGAAGCGACGACCGGCAACTCACACGCTACCGACGCGATCACGTTGGGTTCGTGTTCCAGTTCTACAATCTGATTCCCAGCCTTACGGCACGCGAGAATGTGGCCTTGGTCACCGAGTTGGCTCGCAATCCAATGTCGCCCGAAGAGGCGCTTTCCCTGGTTGGGCTCGATCATCGCCTCGATCATTTCCCGGCACAACTCTCCGGTGGAGAACAGCAGCGCGTGGCCATCGCCCGAGCGATTGCCAAGCGACCGGATGTTCTATTGTGCGACGAACCCACCGGCGCGCTCGATTACAGCACGGGCGTGGTCGTGCTGGAAGTGATCGAGCGCGTCAATCGCGAGTTGGGTACCACGACCGCGGTCATTACACACAACGCCGGAATTTCAGCCATGGCCGATCGAGTGATCTCCCTTTCAGACGGAAGAATCGCCTCGGTGCATGCCAACGAAATAAAAAAATCACCACGCGAATTGGAATGGTGAAACCCGAATGCGTGCCCTGGATAAAAAACTGCTTCGCGATTTGACGCTGATGAAGGGGCAGATGCTAGCCATCACGCTTGTGATTGCCAGCGGCGTGGCGATGTTCGTGCTGGCGCTCAGCGTCCAAGACTCTCTCAGGTTGACGCTCGACACCTACTACGAGCGATTTCGGTTCGCCGACGTGTTCACTCAAATGAAACGGGCACCACGGTCTCTGATCGGTCGGTTGGAAGAAATCCCCGGAGTCGCACGTGTACAAACCCGAGTGGTTTTCGATGTCAATCTCGACGTGCCGGAGATGAGCGAGCCGGCAGTCGGACGGCTAGTCTCCATTCCCGATCGACACGCGCCGGTACTCAACGACATTTACATTCGAGCCGGTCGAAGACCCGAGCCCCGGCAAAGCGACGAGGTGCTGGTAAGCGAGGGGTTCGCCGATGCCCATGGCTTTCAATCGGGTGATACGGTGGTGGCGATTCTCAATGGGCGCCGCAAGGTGTTGAAGATCGTCGGCACCGCCCTCTCGCCGGAATACATCTATCAGATCGGGCCCGGCGCCATCTTTCCCGACGATGAGCGATTCGGAGTGTTTTGGATGAACCTCACTCCGATGGAGGCGGCCTTCGACATGGACGGCGCGTTCAACAACGTGACGATCTCGCTGATGCCGGATGCCAACGAGTCCGAAGTCTTGCGTCGGCTTGATGGCCTCACGGAGGCCTACGGTGGCCAAGGCGCTTACGGACGCAAAGAGCATGTGTCGAATTACTTTATCTCGGATGAGATCAAGCAACTCGGCACCATGGCGATCGTCGTGCCGACGATTTTCCTATCGGTGGCGGCGTTCTTGCTTAACGTGGTCTTGAATCGTTTGATCAGCACGCAACGGGAACAGATCGCCGCCATCAAAGCCTTCGGCTACACCGATCTCGAGGTCGGCATTCATTATCTCAAGCTCGTGTTGCTGGTTGTGCTCGGAGGAAGCGTCCTGGGGATTGTTGGTGGCTACTTTCTTGGCCAGAACCTGACTCAGATGTACACGCAATTCTATCGCTTTCCCTTGCTCAATTATCGCCTGGAGTCGAATGTCATCGTATTGGCGGTGGCCGTCACGGCACTGGCTGCCGTGGGCGGCACGCTGGTGGCCGTTCGCCGCGCGGTAAAGTTGCCGCCAGCCGAGGCAATGCGGCCTGAGCCACCAGCGCGTTACCGTGTAACCTTCGCCGAGCGAATCGGGCTACAAGCCCTGTTGACGCAGCCATCGCGAATGATCCTTCGGCATTTAGAACGCCAGCCTCTGAAGGCTTTCTTGTCGTCATTCGGAATCGCACTGTCGGTTGCCATTCTCGTGCTGGGCCAGTTCATGACCGATGCGCTGGACTTCATGCTGGATGCGCAGTTCAACGTGGCACAGCGACAGGACATTACTCTTACTTACGTCGAACCAAGACCCGCGAAAGCCCTTTACGAAGCCCAGCACTTGCCAGGGGTAATCCATGTCGAACCCTTTCGAGCGGTTCCGGCTCGTTTGCGTTTCAATCATCGCGACCGTCGCGTCGCCATCATGGGGCTTCCCGATCGTCCCCAACTGCAGCGTTTGATCGACGACGAACTTCACGAGGTCGACCTCCCCCCCGAAGGTTTGATGTTGTCGGAAAAGCTTGCCCGAGTATTGCAATTGAAGCTCGGAGACCTGGCAACCATCGAAGTGCTTGAAGGCTCTCGTCCGGTGGTTCGCGTACCGGTGGCAGGTGTGTTTGCCGAATTCATCGGCATGTCGGCCTACATGAACATCGCGGCCTTGAATCGTGTGATGCGCGAAGGAAATACGATATCTGGGGCAAATCTAACGGCCGACACCGCGAATCTCGATGAGCTGTACACCACACTCAAGGAAATTCCCGCCGTGGCGAGTGTGACCATCAAGGATGCCGCGATTCAGAGCTTCGAGGAAACACTTGCCGAGAACATGTTGCGAATGCAGGCGTTCAATCTTTTCTTTGCCGTGGTGATTGCGTTTGGGGTTGTGTACAACTGCGCCAGAATTGCCCTTTCCGAGCGAAGTCGTGAGCTTGCCACGTTGCGCGTGATTGGCCTAACCCGGGCCGAAATCAGCTTCATTCTGCTTGGAGAACTGGCCGTGCTCACAGCGGTGGCACTTCCGATGGGAATGGCCTTAGGCTATGGGCAGGTGGTGATCGCATCGCATTTATTGGATACTGAACTCTACCGCATTCCGGTTATCATCAGCACGGCCACCTATGCCTACGCCGCCGGGGTTGTGATTGTTGCCGCATTTCTGTCAGGATTGATCGTCCGTCGCCGGCTCGATCACTTAGACTTAGTGGAAGTGCTCAAGTCGAGAGAGTAATACCCCGACCCAACCAGGACATGAAAGCAGACTCGAAACAACTTGATCCCGTCTCCACAGCCGTCAGCAGTGGCCGGCTGCGCCGCTGGGCGAATCGTTCGCTCATTGTGGTCATCGCGGTCGGCACAATCACGGCCATCGTCTATGCCCTGCTTCCACAGCCGGTTGCCGTCGATCTGCAAGAGGTCGTGCGTGGCGAGTTGATCATCACAGTCGATGAGGAAGGCCAAACGCGCGTTCGGGAACGCTATGTTGTCTCTTCCCCTCTGGGCGGTCGCTTGTTGCGCATCGAATTAGATCCCGGAGACAAAGTTATCTCTGGTGAAACCCTGCTGGCCGTACTCGAACCGACTGATCCCACGTTACTCGACGCGCGCACTCGGGCCGAAGCCAAGGCTCGCGTGAAACGATCGGAAACGTCGCTCAAACGCGCGGGCCCCGAGTTGGAGCAAGCCAAAGTTCGTTATGAATTTGCCCAGTCGGAGTTTCGCCGTGGGCGGGAACTGCATGAACAACGAGCAATCTCGCAGGACGAGTTCGAGGAGTTGGAACTCTTCGAGCGGCAGCGGTCCGAGGAACTCAAATCCGCGCATCTGGCCGTGCAGATTGCGTCGTTTGAATTAGAACTAGCGCGGGCCGCCTTAATTCACACCAGCCCGGTGGAGGGCGACGCCGCGCCAAGAGTCGAGATTCGCGCACCCATCGACGGAACAGTCTTGAAGATTCTGCAAGAGAGCAGTTCGATCGTTACTCCCGGAACGTCGCTGCTCGAGCTGGGGGCTCCGAATGACCTCGAAATTGAAGTCGATGTGCTCTCAAGCGATGCGGTGAAAATCTCACAAGGAAACCGCGTTATCCTCGAGCATTGGGGCGGAGATCGTCCACTCAACGCGCGTGTGAAACGGGTCGAACCGCAGGCATTCACGAAGATCTCGGCCTTGGGGGTCGAAGAGCAAAGGGTCTACGTCATCGCCGACTTTACCGACCCCTTGGAGCTATGGAGCCATCTCGGCGATGGCTATCGCGTCGAGGCACGCATAGTCATTTGGGAACAGCCCGATGTGTTGAAGGTGCCCACCAGTGCCTTGTTTCGACAAGGGGATGACTGGGCCGCATTCGTCGATGATTCGGGGAATGCCCGACTGCGCATTGTCGCAATTGGCCGACGCAACGGGCTCGAGAGCCAAGTATTGTCCGGCATCGAAGAACACGAAAAAGTCGTCGTTCACCCCAGCGACAAAATTGTTGACGGGATCAAAATTCAAGAACGTTAATCACCCGATGCTTCAACCGTCTCTGAATGCATCTCCTTTCATGTCGAAAGAGTAGAACATGATGATAGGGTCCGACAGCAGCCGCCAACAAGAATCGCTCTACTTTGCCGCACGCGAGGCTGACGCGCCACGAGTTAGTGGCTTTACGGGAGTGTGTTTCATCGCATTCTCCTTTTCGCTGTTACTTGGTTCGTGGAACTCTTCCACCACGGCGGACGATCAGCGGGTGCAGTTGGTTCAGGCAAAGGACGAGTTGCGGGTGTCCATCGGGTCGCAGCTTGTGGCACGTTATGTGTACCGCGATGATTTGATACCACGCCCTTATTTGTGCGATGTCTGTACGCTCGATGGCACGCAGGTAACGCGAAACCACCCGCCGCGCGATGTCGAGGATCTCACGGATCACCCAACGTATCATCCTGGGATCTGGATGGCGTTCGGCGAACTGGGAGGCGCTGACTTTTGGCGCAACAAGGCCCAGGTCCGTCAAGTCGAATTCATCAAGGTTTCCCAGACCGCCGCGGAGCAGGGTGGGTTCACCGTTCGCAACCGCTACGAAACGGAAGACGGTCCGGTGTGCGATGAGGTGTGCCGCATCGAGTTCGTTCCATTTGAATTCGGATACTATCTGCTGTGGGAATCGCGCTTCACCCCCAGCGGAGAGACGGTAGCTTTTGGCGATCAGGAGGAGATGGGGCTTGGCGTACGCCTTGCAACGAATCTCATCGTCAAAAGAGGAGGGCATGTGCTAAATAGTCACGGTGATCGCGATGAGGCCGGCGCGTGGGGAAAACAGGCCGCCTGGTGCGACTACAGTCGGACGATGGGTGATCGACAGTTGGGCGTACTGGTGATGCCACATCCGGATAATTTCCGCGAAAGTTGGTTTCATGTCCGAGACTACGGCCTGTTGCTGGCGAACCCGTTTGGGAGAAACGCTTTCACCGGAAAATCAAAGAGCCGCGTGGTCGTTGGGCGTGAAAAACCGCTCACGTTGAAGTTTGGCGTGTGTGTTCATGCAACGTCGACTGGCGATGAAGCAGCAGACTGCTCGACGATGTATGCCAACTATCTGAAACTCACCGCCGCGCAATAGCGCCCAGGCGTTGGTTCCAAATTCAGGTCTTCCGCATGCTGTGGGGCGTGCCGATTGACGGTATGCCGGGCATGCGACAGAATCGAACCACATTCGTCGCCGTGACGTGGTCGACGCGAAGCGTGAAGTTGCAAGTGCATGGTATGGAGACAGTATGCTAACCGGAGTTCGAGTTGTGGTCGCACTGGCCTTGTTGCCAGCCATGGGGACCATCGGCTTGATGTTGATCGAGGGGTGGAGCTTCTTCGACGCGCTCTATATGGCGATGATGACGATTACCACCGTCGGATACGAAGAAGTACACCCGCTGTCGACCGGCGGTCGGATCTTTATCATGGCCTATCTGGTCGTGGGGCTGGGAATCTTCTTTTTCGGCATCGTCTATTTAGGTGAACTAGCGGTCCGGGCGGAACTGAATCATTGGTTTGGGAGGCGGCGAATGGACTCTGAACTGAAGTCAATGCGAAACCACTTCATTGTCTGCGGCGGAGGGCGAATGGGGCTCGCGCTGTGCCAGCAACTTGCGGCGAAGAAGACACCTTTTGTGATCGTCGACCATGACGAAGCCACGCTACGAAACGGTGCGGAATCACATTGGCTCTACGTCGTCGGCGACGCGACTGATGATCGCGTTCTTCAGCAGGCGGGCATCGAGCGCGCCACCGGCCTGGCGGCAGTCCTGTCCACCGATGCCGACAACTTATACGTCGCCCTGTCGGCAAGATCGCTTGCTCCGGAGTTGCGAATCGTCACCCGCGCGATTGACGAGGCGAGCGTGCCCAAGATGCAGAAAGCCGGTGCCGACCGTGTCATCACGCTCTTTGGCACCAGTGCCATGAAGATGGCCCAATTGTTGGCCAACCCGAATTTGGAAGACTTTTTCGAGGTTGTTTCGACCCTCGGCACGCAATTGGACTTGGCCGAAATTAACGTTACGCCCGAGAGCGACTACGCCGGCAAGACCCTCGCCACGGCCGATCTCCGCGATCTGGGCGTAATGATTGTCGGCATCCGTCGTGCCAACGGAGATCTTGTTCTTCCGCCAGAAGGCACCGACCAGATCCTCGCCGGCGATAGCCTAATCGCACTGGGACGTTCCGAAGATATCGCGAAGATTGTGCAGGCGTGAGGCAGCATGAAGCCACTAGCTCTGCCGGTGAGAATTCATTGGGCACTGCCGTTTCGGCGGCAGTAACCGCAAAGCGGTTCAACAACAAAGCCCAGGGTAAGCGGCGAAGCTGCGTCACCCTGGGTCCAGGGTTCCACCACCAAGTGCATACCCTGAAAGGGTATCACAATGGCCGGCCCTGTTGTTCAACCCTTTCAGGGTAGGTGTTGGCTTGTTGTCGGCTACCCAGAGTGGCGCTCCGCTTACTCTGGGCTTCGTTGTTGTACCCCTGCGGGGTAAGTCCCGCTTATGCACTTGCCCTTTGCTGGAGGGCTTCCGGAAGCCACCATCTCTGCTGGTTCTGGGTGATTGTCCTTGGGACGACGCTTTGTCATGATCCGCGGGGTTTCAAAACACGCGCTCACTTCCAGACTTCCAATTCAGGCAGATGTGCCCGCAGCCTGGAAACCCCTTCGTTGGTGACCTTCGTGTCGCTCACATCCAGCCGTTCAAGTTTCGACAAGCTTCGCAGGACTTGAATTCCCTCGTCCGTGACTTGGGTTTCAGCAAGGGAGAGATGGTAAAGGCTTTCGAGACTTACCAGATGCTTCAAACCGGCGTCGGTAACGGAAGTCTTGTCGAGATTCAAGAACCAGAGATGCTTCATGTCTTTCAGGTGGACGAGTCCGGCATCACCTACACGGGTAGCGTTAAGTGACAAGGATTCAAGGTTTCTCATGAATGCTAAGTAGTTCATTCCAGCATCTGAAACGTTCGTTTCATACAGGCTGAGATATTCCAGTTGCTCCAGAGCCCCGAGGTGTGGCATACCGGCATCCGTGATTGGGCACCCTCCGAGGTCGAGATAGTCGAGTCGACACAGATTGGCTAAACGCGACATGGTCACATCGGTAATATTCGTACCCGGAAAACTGAGGCCTTCGAGTTGCGAAAGTTCTGATAGCTTGGCAGTTCCTCGATCCGTGATCGATTCCCCCACGGCGAATAGTTGGGTAAGGTTGTGGAACCGGTAGACATGCTGGAAACCTTCGTCACTGATACCTGTGCCACGCATATACAGAAAGTCAAGATTTGCTGGCAAGTACTCAAGATCAACATTTGAAAGACGTGTTTGATCACACCTCAGACCTTGCAAATCGTCCATCGATTCGATGAAGGACAAGCCGGTCGCGGGGAGTGCTACGCTTTCGAGGTGTAGCATCCTGGTTTCCGAGAGCCACGGCAGCAGATTCTCCATGTCGGTGAAAAGGTCTTCGTTACGGATACCAACCGTATCAATACATTCCGACAACCATCGGTCGGTCACAGGGTGGAGCCAAGTCGGAACGTCGACTGCCGGGCGTGTCCAAAACCACCCTCCGGTATCTTGAATGGCCACGAGGGCAGCGCTGCGATGCCGCGCGCGGCGTAGACCGTAAGAGGTTGCCACGAGAAAGAGCACGACGAGTGTCGTCAAGCCAATGGCTAACCACTTACCGATGCTTGCATTTGGTGGCCTTGGGTTGCTCTCGCTCATCGTCTTCTCATGCCCGGTACCGCCGAACCTAATGTGGTGGATACGAGTGCCGTGAAAGACTTAGGTCCATCGCGTCACCGTCGCTTGTCGACCAAGCGGCGCACTTCCGAAAGTGTTGGCACGCCGCTGACGGTTAGTAGGACATTGCCTGCTTGATCGGTGATGATCGTTGAGGGTAGCGGCGCCGCATCCTTGAATTTGGCGGCGATCAGTTGGCCGACCATGTCGAGGTCTTCCGTGGCGATTCCCAGCAGCATCTCATATGCGGGTCGATGGTCGCGGACATACCGTGCGAGCTTGTCGTCGTCGTCATCCGGATCGACCGGCACTCCGTACATGGCGAGCACCGACGGATCGAACGCCTGCCGTAGCTGCTCGAGTTGCGGAAGGAACTTCTTACAAGCACTACACCAGGAGGCCGTCGTCGTAAACATCTGGAAGTCCGCGGTTCCGCTGGCCGCTTCCACGGACCGTAGTACGAGCTTCGGTCGGTCTATCTCTTCTGGTGCTTCGCGCGTCGGTAGCGTGGTCTCGACAACATACGGTTCGCTGGTAAAGAAATCGTCGCCAGGCGAATCTTTCGGATTTTCGTAGATGGTAAGTAGCTTTCCCGCCGCAACTTGGGGGATCGTTTGCTCGATGCCAGAGGGCCACCGCACGGATAACTGGCCGGTCTCCGTGTGTGATCCGAGGCCGATGATCAGTGTGCTGCTGTTTTGCGCGGCGAAGCCTTCACCACAACGGTGTTCACGAACCAGGGTTCGCTCCCCAACTTGCACACGTACCACGGCACCGTAGCCATCGCGCGTTGAGTACCCAGTGGATGATTGACTCTCCGTATTCCCACCGCGGAACCGAACGGCCAGCATGTGTGTTGCTTGTTCAGCCGCATGACCGGCAGGGTCAGTTGCGTTGCCGTACTGCATTCCCGTCTCGTTGTGGTACAGATTCAGTGTCGGCGTACTGACGTTCACAACGACGATGTCCTGTCGACCGTCGCGGTCGAAGTCGAGCAACGCGAAGCTGCGGCTATCGGCCGTTGCATCAAGGCCCGAGATGCCCGATACGTCGTCGAACTGTTGGGCATCGCGACTGATGAACAAATGGTTGCGTTCCGATCCAGAGAAGGAGAACCCCGGCGGCACCGTTGTGGTCAGCAGATCGTTGACCGTGTATTCAGCCGTATCCTTAGGCTTCCATACATCAGAGTCGGCATCGGTTTCTTTTAGTGTTTCATCCGTGCGCACGACCGCGCGCCAGAAGGCACTTCACAAATCGGCCTGAACGGCCGTCTCTTCAGGGGCCGAGTGATTGCCGCTCAGCGCGAAGATGTCCAGATCGGTGTCGTTATCGAGATCGACGAACTGACCGCCCCATGACCACCCGGCGGCTTCAACCAGCAGCGCTGGCGCGTCGACGCCGGAGACCTTCTCGAAGTGATCGAGGCGATTGTGGAACAAGGAGTTTCCCCGTGCCATGGCGGCGAAACGGGGATCGATATCGGGGAACTGTGCGGTGATACGGCGGCCGGCCTTGCTATACATATTCGAGACGTAAAGATCTTGCCGTCCGTCGAAGTCGTAATCACCGAAACTAACGCCCATGCCAAACCCAACGTCGGCCGTTTGGGACGGCTCGGTGATGTCCTCGAATGATCCTTTACCATCGTTGCGGAAGAGATTGTTCGGCGCGAAGTCGTTGGCGACATACACGTCTTGGTCACCGTCGTTGTCGATATCGGCCCAAGTGGCCTGAAAGGTGTTTCGCCACACGGCCAGTTGATCGGAGACAGGCGAACGCTCGAAGTGTCCGCCGCCAACATTGAGCAACAACACGTTAGGCGGACCGCTGCGATTGAGAATCGGATGGTGTTCATTGCGAACGCGCTGCGAAAGGTCTTGGCCAGCATCCACATCAAGGAAATCGGCGAGAAGCACCTCGGGAATGTCCCCTTCGGCATCCTGCAATTCACGTTGCAAGATGTAGGCCGCGTAGGTCGAAATATATACGTCCAACAGGCCATCGTTATTGTAGTCGACCGCGGAAATTGAATGGATCAGCGAAGGTAACGATAGGGCGACATGAGATTCGGAGCAATCAACAAATCGGCCACCCTCGTTCATCAGATAGACCGCGGGCTTCAGCGAGCGGCCCAAGAACAAGTCGGCATCCCCGTCGTTGTCAAAGTCCGCAAAGATGGCCGATGTGCAATGGTCTTCAAAATCGAGTCCCAGCTCGGCCCCTTTTTCGTGGAATGTTCCGTTGCGAAGGTTCTCGAAGAACATCAGTCGTCCCCAACGTGGTACGACAAGAAAGTCGTCAAAGCCGTCTCGATTCAAGTCGACAACCGCCACGCCAGATTCGTAATTGAAAGCGTCGGCAAAATGCGGGTAGGGGGCTTTGAACTCCGGTTCCTTGGAAAATCGAACACGCCACTCGTCATTCAATGAGCGGCGTGCCGCTGTCAGCGTATCACGATCGGGAAGAACCTCATCCAGAACCTCCCGAAATAGCGGCCTTGGAGTGCGAATTGTTTTGAGCTTCGTAAGCCGCCAATCGACGATTCGCCAGTCACCCTTCGATTGCCCTGCCTGAGCCGCCTGCCGGGCGAAACGAACATCTTGACTTGCCTTGACCGAACACCATTGTCCGTCGGTCAGTCGAGCCAGCGCGGCAAAACCGACCTCGGCTTCCCACGTGTCGCGCGAGTCGTCCTCGTAATCGCCGCGTACTAGATAGAATTTTGCATGGTCAAAATATTCGATCCGTTCGAGCAAGGGTCGCCAGAAATCCAGTTCCTTGGCCGACGTTGTCCTCGGCGTGGGATCGATGCTCCACTTGTCGACGGTGACCGCAACGCTCGCTACTTCGTGATCGACGTGTTCATGATGCCGGGAATCGAGATCCGTAATTGTGATGTGTTCGGCAAACAACTCTCGGCTGCGAAAGTCTGGTAGCCGGAGGTTCATTGCGCTGCTGGCGAGCTTCTTGAGTTCCTGAGTCAACGACAGCAGCAGCTCCTCAGACTCCACGACCTCGCGAATTTGTACTTCGGCATCAGGCGTTCGCCACGATTGGTAAACGACCCCTCCAGCACCGACCAATGCCAGTAAGACGATCGCCGGCGCGAGGCGACGAAGAGTCCGAGATTTGTCTTGGGCATCGGGCATGGTCATCGAGCAATGCTGCTTTGTGTTCGGACGGAACAAGGCCGTCGCGGGTATTGAGAGATTTCACCACTATAAAGTGCAGCGAGAGTGGGCAGCAAGGACCGCGACCCCGGTGGTCCATTCTACTTTGGTGCGGCGCTATTGTGCGGATTTAGCTAGGGCGTCGATTTCCGCAAGCGTAAACCGCACACTTACGATGTAGGGCATCTCGCCTTTTTTCCAGTGACCGTATGTTGTCATGACGAAGTTTCCGTCGGGCAGGAGTTCCACGGCAGGATAAGCACAGTCGGCACCCTTGTGATTGTCCATCAAACGAATGCGGTATTGTCCCTCGCGACCGGCAACGATGTCTTCATATGTTCCGACCCAGGCAACCCAGTCTCCCTTGGTCGGGCTTTCGTGTGTCGTATCACGAAACGAGATGACGAGCCTTCCGTCCGGAGCATAGCGTCCGGTGTGGCGGTCCCCGGTCAGGGCACCAGGAACCTCGACCGGTTTGCTCCAGGTTTGCCCTTCGTCGTCGGAAAACGTAACGAATGAGTTGAACTTGCGACTGTTCTCACGCAGCAGCATGCACAATTGTTTTCCGTCGGGAGACCGGATCACGCCGGGTTCACAAAGATGAGCTTTCGGATGGCTGACGACCTTCGTCGCGTCGCTCCATGTGAGACCCCCATCGCTGGAGACCGACTTGAAGACAATGAATTTATCGACCTTCTTCTTGTCGCGTAGAAAACGTCCGTCATCGTGAAACAAAGTCATGTAGCGACCATCGTTCAGTCGCACCAGTGCGCTCATCGCGACAATACCGCCGAATTTTCCAATCGGTTCCAGCGGTGTCCATGTTTGCCCGTCATCTTCAGACATGGCCATGCGAATGGGATAGAGCCCTGAGAACAGGATCAGCCGCTTGGTGCCGGAGGGATCGACCACGCGAAAGATGGTCGGCACTTCCTGCGATGTCGACCAATTCTCGGGCACCTGCAAACGGTCTGACCAAGTACGTCCGGCATCGGTACTGCGTTTCATCACGATTGCCCCCCGACCGTGGCCCTTGGGATAGACGACGATCATCGTTCGATTGTCTTCCAAGAGAACTGTCGTCGGATGGCCCAAATACTGTCCAGGCTCACGATCGACGATCGTTTGACGGCTCTCATCGTCGGCCAAATCGACGACAGGGATCGAATATCCCCGGGGCTGGCTGGCCGCCGCACTGGCTAGCGTTGCGTTCGTTTCCGCGTGGGCGGTACTCACTGAGGTCAAAAAGATAATGGTCATGCAAGCGATCACCGCAATGAACGGGCGTGCCAGCGATGTTCGTACGCAACAAGGGGTGACGTTCAGGGTTGTCATGCTTGGGGAGGGCCTCGGCAAAAGTGTTTTAATTGATCAAGTGGGCGAAGGGCGTTCTTCTTAATGCCCAGCCGGCAGGCTGCATCTCGACACGACGTTTCATGGTGCCGGGCTTTGATTCTAGGCCGCCGGACGGGCGATTGCACGGATAATCATGTTACGGGATTCTGCTGGTCTGTCGAGCAAGGTTCGACGTAGGCACCTCTACTCTTGATGACGCTGAAGACGTGTTGGGCAATCGGTCAATCGCAGCCCACGGAAATCTCGCTTAGTTTGTTGTATGATTCAGTTCTGGCAAGGAACAGTTCGCGAGAAACGGGAGTTGCAAGACAAAGATGTCGTTTGGCCGTCGTGAAGTGGTACTGAGTGTGGCATTGGTCGTGCTCACTGCCGCCGTCTACTCGCAGGTTCTCGATCACGATTTCGTCGGCTGGGACGACAACGCCTATGTGTATGAGAACTCCTACGTTCGCGATGGGCTGACCGCCACAGGCATCCACTGGGCACTAACGGCATCGCACTCGTCGAACTGGCATCCGCTCACCTGGATGTCGCATATGCTCGATGTGGAGATTGCAGGTGTCGAAGAAGGCGTCTGGCTGCATCACGCTACGAGCGTTCTGTTTCATCTTGCAAACACGGTGCTGCTATTCGTCGTGCTTCGCATGGCGACCACTCCACCATCACAGGCCGATCTGGCCCAACAAGTTCAGCCCGTTAAGAAAAAAACCGGGCGTAAGGGAAAGCGGCCACAACGGAAGCCCGACAAGGCGCCAAAGGGCGACGATCATCAGGCCCGTGACCCATCGCTTCTTTCCGATGCAGTGTCGTTTTGGGCGGCAGCTTGGGTAGCGGCAATGTTCGCGCTGCACCCATTGCATGTCGAATCGGTCGCCTGGATTGCCGAGCGAAAAGATGTTTTGAGCACGTTCTTCGGACTGCTCACCATCATGGCGTATATCGTCTATGCCCGTCGCCCATTTTCTTGGGCTGCGTACTTGCCGGTTTTGGTGCTCTTTGCACTGGGATTGATGAGCAAGCCGATGCTGGTGACGTGGCCCTTGCTGTTGCTGTTGCTCGACTATTGGCCTTTGAGACGGATTGCCACGGTCGCAGAAGATATTCGTAAGGTTGGGTGGCTTCGGGCTCGTGTTGTCGTGGAAAAGATTCCGTTGGTGGCGTTGGCTTTGGCATCGAGCATGGTCACGTTTCTTGTTCAGCGACAAGGCGGCTCGGTGCGAACCTGGGACGAAATGCCGATTGGGTATCGCGTGGCAAACTCGCTGTTGTCCTACGGTGCGTACATCAGGCAAACGTTGTGGCCGGTCGATCTGGCCTTCTTCTATCCCATCGATATTCACCAACGAAAGATGTTGGGCCTGGATGTCGCTACGGTTGCGGTACTTCTCGTCGCCATCACCGGTGTTGTCGTGTGGCAATGGCGCCGGCGACCGTATCTCGTGGTCGGATGGTTGTGGTTCTTGGGGACTCTCGTGCCGGTGATTGGGCTGGTTCAAGTTGGCGGGCAAATGAGGGCAGACCGCTACATGTACATTCCACAGATCGGCTTGTTGCTGATGACGGCCTGGTTGCTCGCTGGAATGGCAACGACAAACGCGCGCCGAAAGGTCATTGCCACTCTCGCGGTGATGTCCGTGGTCACTTGTTCTGCTTTGACATGGCGTCAAGTTGGAACATGGCGGAACAATGCGACGCTTGCCTCACACGCACTGGCGGTGACCGACGGCAACGCCTTGGCTAACTACTTGATGGGGGTCTCGCTCCAAAAAGCCGATCAACCGGACGACGCCGAGACCTACTTTCGCGAAGCACTCTTGCTGAATTCCCGGGACGCATTCGCTGCGCACGACTTGGCCATACTCTTGTTTCAGCGAGGCGAACTTGATGAGGCCTTCCGGTACTTCGAGGAGACCGTGAAACGCGATCCATCCTTCGCTCGTGGATTTGCAGGTCTCGCAGCGGTGGAGGGCCAACGGGGAAATCTTCAGCAGGCGCTGACTTACGCCCGTCAAGCGGCAGAACTCGAACCCGCGGACTTTCACCTCCAGATGAATTTGGCAATCGTGCTCGAAAAGCTAGGGCATTGGGAAGAGGCCGCTAAGCAATATGACATCGCGCTGAGGATCCGTGTAATCTCCGAAACGGCCAAGGGTGAGCTGGCGAGCGGTTACCTCCGTTTGGCTGCCATTGAAGTGCATTTGAATCAACTGCCCGCTGCTGAGCAGGCGCTCCGCAAGGCGATTCAAATCGATCCGGGTCAGATCGAAGCGATCAATACGCTGGCTTGGCTGTTGGCAACGCAGCGCGATCCTTCGTTCCGCGATGGGGAGGAGGCCGTGCGCATGATGGAGCCACTTTGCCAGCAACTGGCCGCACCATCCGCCGCCTTGCTCGACACCTTGGCGGCAACCTACGCCGCGGTTGGCCGTTTCGAAGATGCAGTCGCCACGGCCAATCGTGCGCTTCGGGCTGCCGAGACAACTGCTGACAAAGCGATGGCTAAAGATATTCGCCAGCGGCTAGAACAATACGCCCGCCGCAATGCGATCTACGAAGAATAGTGCTGTTGCTATTCGGCGAATCGTGGTTGGCCGGTGGACTCCAAAACGCTCAACCACAGCTCGCCCTCGGGATTCACGCACTTGCGACCGGAGGTGGTCTGGTGCATCGGCACATGAACGATGCGACCATGATACTGGCCAATCACCAGTTCGGTCTTGCCGCACATTGCCGCATGCACGGCGTTTTGTGCCAGCCGCCAGCAATACACACTGTCCGACGGTGTGGCCGGAACGCTGCGAATCATGTAGCTGGGGTCGATGTATTTGAGGTTCAGCTCAGTTCGTTTCTCTCCGAAATGTGATTTAATTCGCTCGACCAGATAGGGGCCAATATCTTTGAGCTTCGGATTTCCCGATTCGTCATATTCACTAGCATCGCGCTTCAGC
>CAZNXE010000081.1:0-1543 GCA_964576465.1 uncultured Planctomycetaceae bacterium | reverse complement strand
CTTCGGCAACCACGATCACGGCATGGTGTCGTTGCTCGATTCGTTGCCGCACACTTTCAAGCAGCCCTCGCGGTCCGTCCATCACTAGAGGTACTTCAGGGATAAGCGTGAAGTTTACATGGCTGGTCGCCAGCGTGGCATGCGCAGCAATGAAGCCTGAATGGCGGCCCATGAGTTTCACCAAGCCAATGCAGTGCGGAGCCCCGTGCGCCTCCATATGGGCACACTGAATGGCCTCGACCGCTTTGCTGAACGCGGTGCTGAACCCAAAGCTTTGGTCGATGAACTGAATGTCGTTGTCGATGGTCTTGGGGATTCCGACGACGCCAATCGATAGTCCACGGCGATCGATCTCTTCGACCAGTGCCGAGGCACCACGCATGGTTCCATCGCCGCCAATCACATACAGAATGTTGACACCACGTTCCACCAGCCGATCGACGATTATTTCCGTGTCCGGCGTGCCACGCGACGAACCAAGGATCGTTCCTCCCTGCTCGTGAATGTCCGTCACCATCTGGGGAGTTAGTTGCACGACTTGGTCGTTATATTTCTCATCAAATCCCCAATACCCATAAGGAAATCCCAGAAATTCGCGAACGTTGTATCGATAGTGCGACACCATGACAAGCCCGCGGATCACGTCGTTGATGCCAGGACACAAGCCGCCACAGGTCACCACCGCGGCGGTCGTGTCTTGGGGAGAAAAGAAGATCCGCTTTCGAGGTCCGGCAAGTGCCAGCGAGGCCACGTTGGCAGCGCCCGCATTAGGTGCCATGGTCGTAACGTTATCGTCGAGCAGAATGCGGTCGTCGTCATCTACAAACTGAGCTTCGCGAACCTTCGAGTCGGGCGACACCCAAAAGGGCGAATCGATCGCAGGCGCTCCCAGCGTTTTGATCGTGAAGTCGTTTCCAGATGGCATCGCCGTCACATCTCCAGTTTGGGAACCGCCGCCTGCAATCCCCTTGTATGGTCGTTAGGGGAGCGGCGAATGAGAGTATATCAAGGGGACGCGTCAGCGAGGGACCAACCCGTAATGCACTGCGTTCCCTCGCTTACGCGTCGGGTTGTGATTGGTGCGTTCTTATCAGCCGCTCGCTACTGAATACCAGCCCGGCGCTTCAAAGGGGCTAAGTCCTTACGCAATTTCTCAACAACAGGGTCCGGCCCTGCCGGGACGAGCACGCTGCCCAAGAAACCGAGCGCTTCGCTCATTCGCGCCGGCATCGTGCGCCCCAGGTGGTCGGCACCGCGGACGAGATGGTATTCGTGGCCAATCTGGTGATCGTACAATATTCGATGCAGAAATTCAGCACCATCGGTCAAGTTCAATGAGTCCTCGTCACCGCATTCAAAATAAATCATCAGCCCTGAGCCTCGAATGGCGGCGGCGTTTTTGGCGGCGATGGCCACGGGATTGTTGGCCTGCCAAAACGCGGCGTCAAGTGGCCGCCCGTAGATCGTGCGCAGCAGTGGTACGGAACGAAAGAAAGAGTTGCGACGAGGCACCTTGTTCATGGCAATGGCAGGCATAATCGCT
>CAZNXE010000080.1:0-20015 GCA_964576465.1 uncultured Planctomycetaceae bacterium | reverse complement strand
ATGATCTCCAGCCACATTTTGCCCGAGTTGGCCGACATTTGTAACAAGATCGGCATCATCGAAAAGGGCGAACTGATCGTCAACGCGTCGGTCGCCGAAGTGATGAAGAAAGTTCGAGGGCAAGGCGTCTTGCGAATCGCGCTCGCAGGCGACCCCGAGCCCGCGGTTTCCGTATTGGAATCTCACGAGTTGGTCGACAGCGCCGAAATCGAAGATGGCCAACTCCTCGTCAAGCTGGTCCCCGGTGTCGAAGACTACAGCGAATTGCCCAGCATGTTAATCGAGGCCGGCTTCAAGATAACCCTGTTCAAAGAAGACGAACTCAATCTAGAAACGGCCTTCATGACACTCACCAAGGGCATAACGTCTTAGAACGTGTTGTCCAAGATTATTCTTACGGCTTCGACGATTCCGTCTTCGTCGCAAGAAGACACGACGTGGTCGGCGGCCGCGCGAACTTCAGGCAATGCGTTGGCCATGGCGATGCCGAGCCCCGCGGATTCGATCATCGGTAGGTCGTTCACATCGTCGCCGATCGCGCAGATATGGTCGTCCTCAATGCCCCATTGTTGGGCCAGATATTGAATGCCTGACCACTTGGTTACGCCGGCTGGGGCAATCTCGCACATATACCCTGTGTACCGCGGACTGCGCAGTACGTGGGTATACAATTGCTCGGGCAGCCGCTGTTGAATCGCCTGGTGAACTTGCAGCATGTCACTGCGTGTCCCCATGGCGAAACAGGCGAAGATCTCCTCCGGCGGGTCGGCCATCAGCCCTGGCCAGTCCCTCGACCAACCTTCGTTGAGTGCGAGAAATTCGGCCAACAGCGGCTCGGGTGTCTGGTTCGGGGGGCGAAAGAACTCGAAACCTTGCTCGAAGGTGTCGGTATACAGCATGGCATCGTAGCCATGTTCATCAATAACACGCAGCACGTCGCACAACAATGGGCGTTCGAGCCGGGCACGGAACAACGTGCGATGCGATCCCGGCAGTTTGATCAGTGCCCCACTGGCCGTAATCACAGGCACGTCCAACCGCAACGGTTCGATCAGCGGAAGCGTCCGGCCATACCGCCGTCCGGTGGCCAACACCACGCGCACGCCCGCATCCACCACGCTCGCAATTGCCCGTCGCGCGGCCTCGGTCAACGCATCTCGACTGTTCACCAACGTGCCATCAATATCAACGGCAAACAAACGAAATCGGGACATGGACAGACCGTGTTCGGGGGCTACATACAGCCAGGATGGTTGTACGCAAAGAAATCTCTGGCGTTCTGTCAAACTGTGATTGCTCGAAGACTGAACTACTACCGGCTGAAGCCGGTAGGTTTGAAAGGTAAGTCGTGAGCTACGGACTGAAGTCCTTCGCTTACGAGGAATGAACGAATTGTAGGGTGGGAGGTTCTTCTGTCGTTTATACACAAGTCGGCCCTACGCTTTTGGCCGAAGGCCTTTTTTCACCGTAGCCTTGGGCAATCGCAGCGCCGCCCAAGGACCGGAGGGCAAGCCCCGACGTTTGGCCGAAGGCCATATTCACGTCCCTTGTTCGACCCTCAGGTGAATTTGGCTTACAGCCAAAAGGCGTTTTGGACCATGAATTCCTTGGGCGTTGCCCAAGGCTACGGTGAAAAAAGGCCTTCGGCCAAGACACCAAACTCCAGACTTGTGTATCAACGACAGGAGGTTCTGGCCGGCACAACGAGCAAACCACTTCGATTTGCTACGCCGCCGACAGGTTCACCCACCGTTCGGTCCGCCCAATAAAAGGTGGGTAAACCTGCTGGCGAATTGAGTTCGTGCAATGGCGACGCACCATGCGCCAGCAGAACTACCCACCCTACAAGAAGTGTACTAAAAGCCTATCCCAATACCTGTAGGGAACGCCCTCTGTGGCATTCCGTATCTCTTGAGAGGCCGCTGGGAGCGGGAGTGGGATAGGCGATCAAAGGCCACTAATAGGTGAAGCCGCCTTCGACAAACCAGCCGTCGAACGTCAAGTCACCTCGGTCGGCGCGAACCGGAGATGTCTCATCATTGATGTCGTCAAAGCCGACTCGATCCAGGTTTTGGAGCATGTTGAACCAGTTGGCGAACTCATATCCCACACCCACGTAGAATCCGTTCACTTCGTACCGGCTCCCCAAGGCGAGCTCCATCACGGGCACGACCTTGGTCGTTTCCAGCCGGTCGCTGCGAATCGCGATGTCAGAAGATTGATTGTTCGCCACATCGACGCGGGAAAGATCGAAATCTGCTTGCAATAAGGAGACTTGGCCACGTGTGAAGACGCTTAAGCCGCTCCCACCGAGAGACCAATGAACCTCTCCGCCGGTGGTGATTCCCCAGGCATTCATGGTGACCCGATTGTCGAGATTGTATTGGTCAAAGTCGTCACCATCACCAACTTCGAGATTCGCGTAGGTTACGTTTGAAGATTGGTTGATTTCGGCGAATCGCAGACCACCGATAAACCGTAGCGAAAAACCGCGGTTAAGTGTTACCCAGCGGCCCATCACGGCATCAAAAACATGGTATCTGACGCCAATGCTTTCTTCCGCGAAGTCCGCGAGTCCGTCCTCAAAACTTCCGTTCAAGCTGGCATCGTCTATAAGACTCCGATCGGCCAGATTGACGAAGACACTGTCAGTATCGGCGGTAGGGTCGCCCAAGGCGCTTGAGCCATTGGAGTTGAAATAGGTGTACTGGACACCAAAGTCCCAGAGATTTTCTGTTCGATACCCCATTCTAAGGCGATATCCGGAGTCCCTGCCGTAGTTGGTTTCAAGGAGCGAATTCGCGTAGCTGTCGCCTGCATCGATGCCAGGGCCGGCGATTTCCGTGAGACTTCCCGCGTAGGGCGTGGTCGATCGACGAGCCTTCCAGCGTAAGAACTGGCCCGAAGCGTACACGCCAGAGGCGCAACTGTTGCAAGCCGGCTTACAGGTCGACCCACAGCTTTGAGACGATCCACAACTTTGAGACGACCCACAGCTTTGAGACGTGAAGGCTCCCGATTCCAACGATTCGAGACGTGACTGGTTGGCACGCAGTTCGGCCTGCAGATTCGCCATCTGGCTTGAATAATCTGCGGTGGATGTGTAGTCCACAAGAACGTTCTGAGAGGTATCATCCTCCGCATCGGGGCTTTGCGAAAGCGCGGGCCTGGCTCCCAACAACAAGGCAGCCCCGAGAATCACAGGCATAAAGCGTCGAAGCATTGTAATCTTCCTTTGACGAATAACGGATTCCGATGGTAGTCGGGAACGAATCGATTGCTCTTACGTATACGATTCGGCGTTGCTCGATTGATCGCTGCACAGTGGTCGAATAATACACGTCGTGTGGATTTTTCGACGTGCGCCACATAGGCCGACCGTAGCGATTGATCCGATTATTCGACGTCGAACTGCTAGCGGCCATGGATGACCCGTTCGATCCCAATCGTGTGCCCTGCGGTGAAATACGTTCGCTCGTGAAGAATTCACGACCCCGCAAGGGGGGCCAAGCCAGAGAGCTTTACCGGAGAATATCTTGCACGAAAAACGCTCAAGATTTGCGGACTAAGACGAGCGGCGAATGAGAATATACCAACCCGACGCGTGAGCGAGGGACCAACCGGCAATACGCTGCGTTCCCTCACTCACGCGTCGGGTTGTGATTGGTACGTTCTTATCTGCCGCACGCCTTACAGCCAAATGGCGTTTCGGACCATGGATTCCTTGGGCGTTGCCCTGGTTCTCTTGTCGCCTTTTGGTTCTTTGGAAAGACAACCGATCACTTGCCTTCGGCGGGGGCCGTTTGGTCGTCGTTCCACAGCCAGCGCAGCGCCTCTGGCAAGATCGCGCCACCGTGGATTCCGTTGTGTCCACCTGTGCCGCCGACGAACTTATAATCGTAGCCGCTGAACTTTAACGCGGCTTCCATTTGCAGGTTCGAGAGCCACCAGTTGCCGTGCTCGTTGTCCAGATCGTTCTCGCCATCTTGCAGGAATACCCGAAGGGGCTTGGGCTCGGTCTTGCGGATTAGCGCCGGGTAAACATGGCCGCCGCGGATGTTCGTAAAGCTGCCGACGTGACTGAGCACCTTACGAAACGCATCGGGATGTTCCCAGGCAACCGTAAACGCGCAGATGCCGCCAGACGAAATCCCGCAGATTGCACGGTGGTTAGGGTCGTCTGAAAGACGGTAGATCTTGCCGACCTCTGGCAATATCTCTTCGAGCAGGAAACGTGCATATTGGTCGGAGAGCGAGTCGTATTCGTAGCTGCGGTTATTGGCTCGCCACGCTGGCTCAGGGCGTGTCTCATCGCGATGTCCCGGGTTGATGAAGATGCCCACGATGTTTGGCAGTTCGCCGCGATGAATGAGATTGTCTAACACGACGGGCACGCGAAACTGACCCTCTTCGCCCACATAGGCGTGCCCGTCCTGAAAGACCATGACGCGTGCCGGCTTATCAGGATCGTATCCGGCAGGGGAGTAGACCCAGTAGTCGCGAACGGTCCCTTCAAAGATATGACTCTTCCACACGTGCTTGGTCACCTCACCGCGAGGCACACCTTCTTGCCGCTGAGAGTCGGGCCCCAGCACGTAAAGCTCGTCGCCCATCGCGCTGGTAAAACAAACGACGACCATGGCCAACACACCAGAAGAGATCCCGTACTTCATCGATATTTTCCTTACATCGCACGAATCAACCGAACACGAAACGTCGCCATCATAGTCGGCCCGGGGTGGCCAAGCGAATGGTTTTACATGCCACTGGCAAGGCTTGGATTGGCTATACTCGGTGGCCAAGGATTGACACGTCAGTTCGCCCCGAATGTGGGAGTAATCCATGCGTCGTTTAGTCGTCTTGTTCATCGGTCTTGCATGCTTGTGGTCGAAGTCTTCCCTGCTGGCCGATTCTCTACCAACATTAGAGACGATTGACGGTGCGAAGCCTTTGAACGTGGTCTTCATTCTGTCGGACGACCATCGTTACGACGTGATGAGCTTCTTGGGCCATCCCTGGGTCGAAACTCCGGCGATGGACGCTATGGCACGCGACGGCGTGTACTTCAAGAATGCCATGGTCACCACATCGCTCTGTTCGCCAAGCCGGGCGTCGATTCTGACCGGGCGGTATATGCACCATCACGGGGTCGTCGACAACAACGTGCTCACCCCGCCCGGCACCATCTTCTTTCCGCAGTATCTTCAAGCCGCGGGCTACGCGACCGGATACTTCGGCAAATGGCACATGGGCGGTCACTCCGATGCGCCACGGCCCGGGTTCGACCAGTGGGTTAGTTTTCGAGGACAGGGACACTACTACCCTCCGCGAAATCGTAAGAACTGGGCCCTGAACGTCAACGGAAAGGTAGTCAAGCAGAAAGGGTACATCACCGACGAACTCACCGACTACGCAATCGATTGGCTCGACAGCATCAAAGGCGACAACAAACCGTTCTTCATGTACCTGTCGCACAAAGGCGTTCACGGAATGTTCCATCCCGCCGAGCGACATGCTGGGCGCTACCAAGACAAGCCGCTGCCCGTGCCCGAGACAATGGCGAACACTGAGGAGAACTACCGTCACAAGCCGATGTGGCTGAAGAATCAACGCAACAGTTGGCACGGCGTCGACTTTGCCTATCACCAAGATACCGACATCGCCGAACACTATCGCTTGTATTGCGAGGCCCTGTTGAGCGTCGACGATTCGATCGCACGCGTTCGGGCGTGGCTGGCGGAAAACGATTTGGCCGACAACACGCTTGTTCTCTACATGGGCGACAACGGCTTTCAGTGGGGCGAACACGGGCTGATCGACAAGCGTACCGCCTACGAGGCTTCCATTCGTGTTCCGCTGTTAGGAGTTTGCCCTCCGCGGTGGGCGCCGGGGACGACGGTCGAACAGGTCGTGGCCAATATCGATATCGGCCCGACTTGCCTGGAAGCCGCGGGGTTGAAGGCGCCCGAGGAGATGGACGGTCGAAGCTTTCAGAGTTTGGCGGCGGGAACACTCGATCCGTCGCAGTGGCGGAAACAACTGTTGTACGAGTATTACTGGGAGTACAACTTCCCGCACACGCCGACGACCTTCGCACTGCGAACTCCGCGATACAAACTCATCCAGTATCACGGCATCTGGGATATCGACGAGTTGTACGACATCGAGAACGATCCGCTGGAGCGAAACAATCTAATCTTCAGCCCCGATCATCAGAAACAAGTCCGGCAGATGCGAAATGATCTGTACCAGATTCTCGCGGACACAGGGGCCAATCGTGTGCTCTTCAGTAAAAAGCGTTCGCTCGGGCAAAACCTGCGACTCCGCGACGGTGCCAAGCCAGCGATGTTTCCGGATGAGTTGCTGCGGGAGACAAACGCCCGAGAGTAGCGGAAGGCAAGGGGCATTGTCCGCACCGCGTTACATGGAAATCGAACTCAGTCTTGCCCAACGGATGCTTGTTTCGTCGCCGGTTGGGCCTTCGTAGAAGACCACCAGCAAGTCGCCATTGGGGAGCTTGGCGGTGGCTGGTAAGCCGAGTGCGAACGTGTACATTTCGTCCCAGGCTTCCTGCATACTTTGCGAGTCGGCGTTCGATTTGCGCCGCGCTGACTGAAAGATAGTGGCCTCGGTTTCATCGGGCCATGTCCGTCCTGCGTCGCTGCTTGTGCGAACCTTGATGCACGGCCCCGATGTGCGATCGACGTAGACCAAGGCGATGAGTCCGTCGTCGAGCAGGACCGGGGCGGCGGGCTGCCCGGGGATGCCGATGTCCCACATCTCCGACCAATCGTGTCCTCCGTCGGTTGAGCGACGGGCGTGCATGTTCAGGTATTGTCCCTCGACACGGTCGAATGTCCAAAAAACGTCGAGCAATTCATTCGACCCAAGATGGCCTATTCGTTGGTCCCAGTAGAAAACCCTCAGCTCGGGGTCATCGCTTACGACACACGGTTTGTTCCACGAATGTCCCCCGTCTCGCGAAAAGACCAAGACCGATTGATGGCGCCACGGCTGCGTGTCGTCATAGGACTTGTTGAGCTCGACTTGGCAAATCAGGTTGCCATTGTCGAGGCTCACCAGCGGCCCCGTTGTTGGCGAGGGAACCGTGAAAGGACGCGGCGTCATGAACTCCGTGGACGACCATTGCACTCCCTCATCGGTCGAGCTTGCCAAACAGATTCGCGTATCGAGCAGACCCTCGGTCTCTTCATTGAAGAACGGTCGCGAAGGGTCGCCATGTTCGATCCACGACAGCACCGCCAATAGACTGCCGTCTTGCACGGTGGTTACATGTCCGGTCCGCAGAATGCCTGCCGTTCCGCTCTCGGTCGCGGGCGCACAAAACGGTTCACTCGGCGAACTCCACGTCCGCCCGTCATCATCCGACCAACTCAGCAACACATGCTGTCCGACGGTTGCCGCCTTCGTTGGGGCCGCGCGGAAAGAACAAATCCAACGCCCGCTGCTGGTGATACAGATGCCAGGAAACGCGCAGCTCTGCTGCTCGGTCTGCTTGCGCCCAGCGAATACGATCCCCTCATCGACAATCTTCACGGTGGTGTTTCTCCGTGGCGTTTTTTGGTCTTATCCCATCGGTCGCGGATAGCGAATTTCTGCCTCGCATGAGTCAGCGTGTAAGATGAGAGATGTAGTACCCGATGTCTACGGTCTATGTCGAAAAAGAAGAATGCTAATGGCAATGCCTTTATATCGTCGCCGCAACACAATTTCCAGGATCGTCGCGCTGGGCATGTTCTGGTTGCTGCCACCGTGGTTAACCATTTGCGACGCCGGCGCCGAAATCATTCAAACCGATCTGCTCGTAGTTGGAGGAACGGAATCTGGTTGCGCGGCTGTTATTCAGGCGGCAAGAATGGGCGTCAAGTCCATTACCCTGGTGAACGATATCCAGTGGCTCGGTGGGCAGTTTTCCGCCGAGGCGCTGGTTGCCATCGACGAAAACCGCGGGCCGACAGGTTATGGACATGGAGTTCCTTTTCCGCGATCGGGGTTATTCAAGGAAGTGGTCGATCGGATCGAGGCCCACAATCTTGCCACCTACGGTCGAGCCCGACCAGGAAACACACGTGTCATTACAACTTGCCGACCCGTCGATGCTGAAGGCGTGTTCCGCGACCTGATCGCTCCTTACATCTCCTCGGGACAAGTCCGAATCGTCTCCGGCTTTTATCCCGTCACTGCGTCGGTCGACAAGAACCGGCTCGTGGCGATAACCTTTCGCGCGACCCAGCAAGATCATCTCGACGTGAAGGTTGTTGCAAAGATGACGATCGATGCTTCGGACTGGGGCGATGCGATCAGGGTGAGTGGTGCTGCCTATGAATTTGGACCCGACCTGAAGGAGAAGTACGACGAACCGCTGGCGCCAACTTCTCGCGATGGCTATCCCGTGACCGACATGAACCCGATCACCTATTGCATGGTGATAAACGAAACGGACGAGTATCGCCCGATTCCCGCACCGCCGGGATACGACCGTCGCAACTACGCCGATCACCGCTACCCCCGCGACCCGATGTTTCTGTACGCCAGTCGCCGGGTGATTGATCGTTACGGATACCCCGAGATCAACCACCCGGACGTCTTGCTGCTCTGTTTTCCGGCCTTCGATTATCCGTTGGACGTGTTACCAGGCAGCGTCGCCAAGGCCCTTGAAGCCACCGAGGCGGGTGCATCGAAGAAGAACATTGTTGACATGACACGTCAGCAGCGACAGATTGTCTTCGACGATGCAAAACAGTATTCGCGTGGGTTTCTGTATTATCTTCAGACCGAAGTTCACGACTCGATGGACGATCAGACGCACAGCTTTCGCCGATTTCAACTGAGCGACGAGTTCGGAACCGACGACCGCATGCCGCCCAAGCCCTACGTACGCGAGTCGCTGCGGTTGAAGGCGATGTACATGATGCGTCAGCAAGACACGACAGGTCATGGGCGCCGTGCGACAAACTATGCCACCGCGATGTACCATGATGGAGTCGCCTGTTGGCAGTTCGAGTACGATTTTCATCCCACGAAGCGGCGTTTCTCAGATCATGGGAACCCTGACGGCCCTTGGACGAACGAATTCCGCGAGGGACGTACTTGGGGACCGCCTTACAGTGGGCCATGTTTGTTTCCCCTGCGAAGCTTAGTGCCGGAGAAGATCGATGGATTGTTAGGAGCACAGAAGAACCTCGGCTATAGCAGCATTGTCAGTTCCGCAGTGCGTTTGCACGACCAAAGCATGGCCATCGGTCAAGCCGCCGGAGCCGTGGCGGCAATTTCAATCCAGCAGGAGATTCAACCACGGGACATTCCATACGATCGCAGCTTGCTGTCTCAGGTTTGGCAGTCGCTGTGCGCGCGACACGACCGTGGCGAACCGCTAACGCTATGGCCATTTCGAGATCTCACAGTGGATCATCCGGCGTTCGAGGCGATCAATCTGTTGGCCGCCCGGCGCGCGTTGCCGGTCGCATTCGACGAAACTGATTTTCGAGCTGACGAAGTAGCCACCGAATCTTGGAAACAAGCCGTCGTTGGGTTGTCGCTGGCGACGAAGAACGTCGTGCAAACTCCAATCCCGCCCGGTGGCGAGTTGACTCGCGGCGACTTCGCACGGCAGTGGTGGCGAACTATTGAACGGTTGCCGGAGCGACCTTTTCAGCGGCAAGAGCCGAACGATGCAGACAGCGACGGAATTGCCGATCGAGTCGATCCTTTGCCCTTTGAACCGACTTCAAGTACGTGGCCCGAATACGCGCCGCCACTCGATCAAGATGGCAATCCCGATGTCACCACAGGCCCTGCGTCATGCCAATTCAACTTCACCGGCAAGGGGTCGTCCTCCATCAAGGGATTTACCAACGATGTCGGTTCCCCCTTCGACAAAGATCGTGGGTACGGCTGGTCACGCGATGTGAGCGACAACAATCGCCGTCGCATGATGCTTGACGGAGATTGGCGCGACACGTTTATCTTCACGCGCAGCCACGCGCAATGGGAGTGTGCCGTTGGCCAAGGAGAGTATCGCGTTACCGTCTGTATCGGCGATGCGGGTCACACCCAAGTCGGGCAAAACGTCACGGTCGAAGGCCAGCCGATGTTTCGTGATCGCGAAACCAGCTCCGGTTGGTTTGCCGAAGAGTCTGTCGATGTGACAGTTCAAGACGGCCGCCTAACCATCGAGATCGGTCTGCCCAACAGCACGACAAATACATGTCTCAATTGGCTTCGCTTCGTGCGATTGGATTGATTTGCCTGTTTGCTGGTCCGCTACAGTTCGCCTCGCAGCAGGGGTGCGAAGAGGCGTGAGACGCCGAAGAATAGGCGGCGTTCCGGCGGCACGTCGGAGAAAATCACCGGCAACTGCACCGCATTGGTCGAGGCGGCATCGGCCTGGGCCAGATCACTTTCGATTGATGCTTTCAAGACCAGGGCGAACCGTGGGTTATCGACCAGAATGGCGACTTGCGTGTCACGGTTTTCCGAGCGAGGGTCGAGGTTGAACGAACCGACGACGCTGATGCGGTCGTCGACCAGAAACGATTTGCTGTGCAGGGTCCGCGGTCCACGAAACTCATACAACTCGAAGCCCAGTCGTTGCATGGTCGTTCGCTGTGACTCATATCCGGCTTGCGCAATCAGCACATCGGTCGAAGCCAAGGAATTGGTCAGAATCACCACTCGAACACCACGTTCGCTGGCCGCGGCCAGGGCATTACGAAACAGAGGCGTGAGGTACAGGTAGGGCGACTCGATGAAGATCGATTCCCGCGCGGAGGAAAACATGCGAAGCAGTTCGTCGGTCAAGTCGTTGTCTCGCTTGCGACCATCGAGCGGATCGCAAAGAAACCGCACACCCGGAACGTCGTACTGGCCAGCCGCCCAATCGGTAGTCGACGCCAACTGCACCTCGGGTTTCTTATCGAGTTGTAGACGGTGTTGTTCTAACGAGCGATTAGCCATCTCGATCAATTGCTCTCGCGAGACTTTCGGTGTGGCGCCGTGATTGAAGCGCGCTGCGCCCCGTGGTGAATGTTGGCCGGTCGATAGCGATGCGCTGACCGCACTCACATCGTCGCTATTCCAGATTTCCTCGAAATAGCGTCTCGATTCGACGGCGGCTTGCCCACGGACGTAAATGTCACGATCGTGGTAGTTGGCCGCTTCGTGACCAAAGTAACGGCCCTCGATATTGCGGCCGCCGGTGATCAATTCAAAGCGATCGGCCAAGAGAAGCTTGTCGTGCAATCGACACAACGTCCATCTCGGCCGGTCGAGTCGAAACGGATGGTACTCACGGATCTGAACGCCGTCATCGATCAATGCTGCTTGCACGGCCTTCGGCATGCTGTTGTGCATCGAATCGACGAGCAGATGCACTTTCACACCACGACGTGCCGCATCGCGCACCAGCGCTAGCACGCCCAACGCCGTATCGTCGCCGCCGACGCAGAAGTACGAGAAGCAAATTTCGTGACGCGCTCGTTGAATCAAGTCGATCCGCGATTGCAGCGCGTCTTCGTCAGCATCAAGCAGCCGCACGACATCGCCACGAGCGGGTGAGCATGGCAAGAGTGCCAGCACCAGGGCAAGGCCGATCCATTGAATCAGCTTGATGATCGTCCGTGATTGGCGATGCAACATCCGTACAGCTTTCGGGGGATACGTTGCGACAGGAACAATTGAATGTATCGACTGGCAACCGGGTCTGACGTCAGACGGATCGGACCCGATGATTGCGGTTCACTGCGGAAGAGTAGAAGCCGGAGAACGCAGCCACGAGATCATACGAGACCGCTGAGAGTGGGTCGAGGCCGGCAAATTTGGGAGTTTACATCGTGCTATCAGTGAAATTTTCCTTCGGATGCCTGTTTTCCTCGGTCGAGGCTTGCAAAATTTTATACATAATATATTATGTTGACTATGGCTACCGACCTACTTCTCAACCCCACCACTGTTCGCGGCCTCCGGCATCAAGTCGTGGAGCAGATTCTGCGAGCCATCATTGGCGGCCAAATGCCCGAGGGCCAGCGGCTTGTCGTGCAGCGGCTTGCCGCACAGCTCAACGTGAGCGCGACCCCGGCACGTGAGGCATTGCTCGAACTGGCCAACATCGGTATGGCCGATTTGCTACCCAACCGCGGCGCCGTGGTGCGTCGCTTTGGCCCTGTTGAACTCCGCGAGATGTTCCATCTACGCCGCATCCTCGAAGTCGAGGCCACGCGATGTGCCTGTGGACGAATCGATCGGGCCGAATTGGCCACGCTGCGTGAGGAGATCCAAAGCCTTGAGGAGCAACATGGGGATGATTGGTCGCAACGAGAAATGGATTCCGACCGCCAATTGCACAAGCTGATTGCAAAACAGTGTGGGAACGCTCGCTTGACACAAGAGATCCAACGATACGGCACGCTCATGCAGGCCATTCGCGATGTGGTCGGCGACCGCCGTCAGGCTCAAGAGCGCGCCATCGCCGAGCATCTTGTCGTGGTCAACGCATTGTTGGATGAAGATTCCGATCGCGCTGCACAGGGCATGACGCAGCATATCGAGAACACCGCCGAGGTGGTTACCGCCACGTTGTTTCCTCAGGGATAACCTGCCCCCGAACCGCATGTTTGTTCCCCCCGAAAACTCTAAGTAGCATCCGTAATGATGAAGAGATGGTCAATAACGCTGAGCTTCGTGACAGCGATGGTGTTGTCGTTGACGTGCATCGCGACATCACGCGCCCAGGACGATGTTGCAGAAACGGCGAAGCTACAATTCTTTGAAAAGAAGATTCGCCCACTCTTGGTCAATCACTGTCACGAATGCCACGCTGGCCGTGAACACAAAGGTGGACTTCGGCTCGATTCCCGCGAGGCGTTACTCACCGGTGGCGATTCAGGGGCCGCCATGGTGCCGGGCGACCCTGACGCAAGTTTGTTGATCGACGCCGTTCGATATGGCGAAGTGTATGAGATGCCGCCGGACGGCAAACTCGCCGATCAAGACATCGCCGCGCTGGTCCAATGGGTTCGCTCAGGCGCATCTTGGCCCGCGACAGATTCGCCGGCGGGGCCACCGGCGGGGAAGAACGAATCGGTAGCAGCAACCGATGACGATCGGTGGCAATTCTGGGCATTTCAGCCGCCGGCCCGTCCACCGTTGCCATTGGTTGTTGATACGGCGTGGCCACAAGCAGACCTCGACCACTTTGTGCTGGCGAAGCTCGAAACTGCTGGCTTGCATCCCGCGCCGCAGGCCGACCGTCGCACGTTGATCCGACGCGCCACCTTCGACATCACCGGGCTACCGCCATCGCCCGTAGAAATCGCAAGTTTCCTGGCGGACGATTCGCCGCGGGCATTTGCCCGGCTGGTTGATCGGCTGTTGGCATCGCCCCGCTACGGAGAACGTTGGGGAAGGCATTGGCTCGACGTGGCCCGCTACGCCGACTCCAACGGCCTGGATGAAAACATGGCCTTTGCCAACGCCTATCGATACCGCGACTACGTGATCGAGTCGTTCAACGCCGATGTGCCGTACGACCGTTTCGTGCGAGAGCAGATTGCCGGCGACTTGCTCCCGGCTTCCGACGATGCTGCACGGTTGCGGCAAATCATCGCCACGGGGTTTCTGTCGATCGGTGCGAAGATGTTGGCCGAAGACGACCCGGTGAAGATGGAAATGGACATCATCGACGAGCAGATCGATACATTGGGCCGCGCCTTCTGCGGACAAACGCTTGGTTGCGCGCGGTGCCACGACCATAAGTTTGATCCAATCTCGACGGTCGAGTATTACGCGCTGGCGGGAATCTTCAAAAGCACCCGGACGATGGAGAATTTCAAGGTGGTCGCCAACTGGCACGAGCGACCACTGCTGACCGAAGCGTTACAAGCCGAGGTTGAAACACACCAGCAAGCGTTGGCGACCAGCCGCACGCAGTACGACACCCGGTTGAACGCCGCGATGGGCACACTGCGGGAAGACATTGTCAGTCACGCAGGCGAGTATCTGCTAGCCGCATGGCAACTTGCACGACAGACCGATGTGATTTCTCGATTGGGCGAATCAGATTCCGATCTCGACGATCGATTGACCGTTGTCGAAGCGGAGCAGTTCTCCGGCGGCAATGTTCTCATCGATACGACCGGTTACGGAGCGGGCATTGGCGTCATTCTCAATCGAGGTGAGTTGCCCAACGTTGTTGAATACGATGTTCACGTGGACATCGATGATTCCTACCAACTAGAGCTTCGATTTGCGGCCGCCGAATCGCGACCCGTGCAGGTCTTTGTCGATGGGCAACTGGTCAACGCTCTGGCAGCCGTCGATGTGACAGGGTCTTGGAATCCTGACACGCAGCGGTGGTCGGTCGTCTGCGTGCTTCCGCTAAGTGCAGGACCGCACACCATCCGACTGACGCGTGAAGGCCCCTTTCCCCACTTCGACAAACTCGCGTTGATTCCCCTGGCGGAAGCCTCTGCCGAAGAGACCGTGCTGACGCCCGAGCAACTCGCCACATCGCAAGGTCTGCACGCGTCGGTCTTGCGTCGCTGGATCAACAAGTTGAAGACCGACGGCGGTGATGTTCCATGGATCGCCGAACTGTTTGCCGCGATAACAGAGAATTCGGACGAGGCAACACTCGACGAGTTGGCAGCATCTTCGCCAGCGGCAGCCATGTTGTTGGCCGATCCTCGCCCCCAAACACCCGAAGACTTGGCCAACCGGTTTGGCCAGTTGTTGGCCGAAGCCCGCCGCCAGTCTGATGAACAGCAGAACGAAGCGCAGCGAGCGATTCGACAATTGGTCGAAGACAAATCGGGCAGCCTGATTCCGGCCAACGAAATCAAACAGTTCGTCACCGCCGAAGACGCCCAGGCGATTGAAGTCTTGCGTGTGGAGGTGGAACGCATTGAACGTGACGCGCCAGAGATTTCCTATGCCATGGCCGTCGAGGATGATGAACCGCAAGACATTAAGGTTTACATTCGTGGAAATCATCTTGTGCCCGGCGACGATGTGCATCGTGGCTTACCGCGCGTTCTCGCTGGTGGCGTTCCACCAAGTATCACGGGTCAACAAAGCGGTCGCCTTGAGTTGGCCCAATGGCTCACGCGCGCCGACCATCCGTTGACCGGCCGTGTGATGGTCAACCGCATTTGGCGATGGCATTTCGGGCAAGGGTTGGTCGCGACGACGGACAACTTCGGGCACCTTGGATCAGCTCCCAGTCACCCTCAAATGCTCGATTGGCTGGCCGTGCAGTTTGTTGAGAACGGATGGTCGATCAAAGAGCTGCATCGCACGATCATGCTCTCGGCTACTTATCAGATGAGTGCCGCATACGACGCGCAAGCAGCCGAACACGATCCGGAGAACACGCTCTTGTGGCGTGCCAATCGAAAGCGGCTCGAAGCCGAGGCAATCCGCGATGCACTGTTGATGGTCAGCGGTCAGTTGGATGAGCAGATGGGTGGGTCGATCCTGGGGTTTGAAAATCACACCTATGTGACCAGCACGGCATCGAAAAACTCTGTCGATTACACGGCTCCCCGGCGAAGCGTCTATCTGCCTGTGATTCGCAGTGCGTTGTACGACTTCTACCATGTGTTCGATTTTGCCGAGCCTAGTGTGCCCAGCGGCAATCGCTCATCGACAACCATCGCCCCCCAGGCGCTGTTCATGCTCAACAGCGAGTTGGCGATCGATGCCAGTCAACACTTGGCCCAACGACTTCTCGAAGAGATCGAGAACTCCGACGTTGAACGAATCGATCGAGTGTACGAACTGGCTTACGGTCGCCCACCGGCGGAGGAGGAATCCGCACAGGCGCTCGCGTTTATCAAGCGTTACGAAGAGGCGATCCGTGGAGACGTGCCCGATGACTCCGAACGCATCGTGCGTGTGTGGGAAGGACTATGCCGGGCAGTTCTCTCGACCAACGAGTTTGTATTTGTCGAATAGCAGCGTACGAGGAGAGTAGCCATGCCCATGCCCCCAGTGTTATCTCGCCGCGAACTGTTGCGTCAGTGCGGTGCCGGGTTTGGTTCGCTCGCCTTGTCTGCCCTGTTGGCTGAACAGGCGGCAGCGGAGTCTGTCGGCGATGTGCGCGGCGACGACCCGCTGGCACCGCGGAGTCCGCACTTCACGCCTCGTGCGCGTCGGGTAATCTTTCTCTTCATGCATGGCGGACCCTCGCAGATCGATACGTTCGATCCCAAGCCGCTGCTGACTCGCGATCATGGAAAGCCGCTCCCGTTCGACAAGCCCCGGGTTGTATCCAGCGAAACGGGCAACTTGCTACGGTCTCCGTGGAAGTTTCAACAGTATGGTGAGAGTGGAATTCCCGTTAGCGAGCTGTTTCCCCATGTGGCTGGCTGTGTCGACGACCTGTGCGTTATCAATTCGATGCACTGTTCCAACTCTCGTCACGGTGGCGCCTTGTTGGAACTGCACACCGGGAGCGACACGTTCGTTCGCCCCAGCATGGGGTCGTGGATTACATACGGCCTGGGAACTGAAAACCATGACCTGCCGGGTTTTGTCACGATTTGCCCCACGTTGACGCACGGCGGAATGAACAACTACAGTTCCTCGTTCTTGCCCGCGGTCTATCATGGCACCCCCTTGGGCAATGCGAGTATTTCGGCGAACGATGCCCAGATTGCCTGTATCGAAAACAAACACATCCCCGGCCATCTTCAGCGAATGGAGTTGGATTTCGCACAGCAGCTCAATCGTGGGAAACTCCAGCAAACAGGGCCCGACGACGCACTAGAGAGTCGCATCAACTCCTTCGAGTTGGCATTTCGCATGCAGGCGGCCGCGCCAGAGTTGCAGGATATTTCGCAAGAAACGCAAGCCACTCGGCAACTCTACGGTGTCGACGAGAAGCCGACCGCCGACTTTGGCCGTCAGTGTCTCATGGCCCGACGCTTTGCCGAGCGTGGCGTGCGATTCGTGCAGGTGTCGCACAGTTATAAGTGGGATCAACACAGCGATCTCAAGAAGTCGCACCAGCGCAACGCGTCGGAAGTCGACAAGCCAATCGCTGGGCTGCTCCGCGACCTTAAGGCTCGTGGACTGCTGAACGATACGCTCGTGTTGTGGGGAGGCGAATTCGGACGAACGCCCGTGGCCCAAGGCGGAGACGGACGCGACCACAACCCGCACGGTTTTACGATGTGGATGGCTGGCGGCGGCGTGAAGCCTGGATTCCGCTTTGGCGCGACGGACGACTACGGTTACTACGCAGTCGAGAACAAAGTCCACTTCCACGACCTGCACGCCACGATGCTCCATTTACTGGGGCTCGATCATCTCAAACTGACCTATCGTCACGCGGGCCGAGATTTTCGGCTCACCGACGTACATGGTCGGATTGTCGATGAAATCATCGCCTGAGTTCGCCAGTTGATCGAACGCGCAGGGCCGATTGTGGCATGTCCGGGGTCCACGGCTTACACTGGTTCGCATGGCTGCTAACCGTGCATTCGTTCTTTCAACCGGAAACCACGCTATGTCCTTGTTGCGTACCAAGAATCGTTGGATCTTAAGCCGCATTCTGATTGCTGCCGTGCCGGTGGTGATGTTTGCCACTGTATGCGTGGCAGCCGCTCCGCGTGTTCTTCCCGAGGGAACATTGCCCGAGGATCAACGTTTGGGGGCGCTCAAGACGCTCAACGGATACTTTCCTTTCGTTCCACCCGAGACACCGGAACAGTGGAAGGCCCGCGCGAAGCAACTTCGTCGACAATTGCTCGTGTCGCAGGGACTGTGGCCCATGCCAAAGCGAACACCAGCCAATGCCGTGATCCACGGAAAGGTGCAACGCGACGGTTACACGGTCGAGAAAGTCTACTTCGAGAGTTTTCCGGGACACTTCGTGACGGGAAGTTTATATCGACCCGAAGACGACGTTGAACGTCACCCGGCGGTGCTTTGTCCGCATGGGCATTGGCCCAACGGGCGGAAGCACGACCAAGGCGCGAAGAAAGTTCGCGAGGAGATCGTCAATGGGGCCGAGCGATTTGAACAGGGCGGGCGACACCCCATTCAAGCCCGTTGCGTGCAGCTTGCGCGAATGGGATGTGTCGTGTTCAACTACGACATGGTGGGCTATGCCGATAGCGTGCAGCTTGAACACCGTGCCGGCGTTCGTAAGCATATGAACACGGCGGAAAACTGGGGGTACTTCAGCCCGCAGGCCGAATCGCGATTACAAACAACCATGGGGCTACAAACGTACAACTCGATTCGAGCACTTGATTGGCTCAGCGCACTGCCCGATGTCGATCCCAACCGGATTGGGGTTACCGGGGCCAGTGGTGGGGGAACGCAGACGTTCATCTTGTGTGCATTGGATCCACGCCCCGTGGTGGCGTTTCCGGCAGTGATGGTTTCGACCGCCATGCAGGGAGGATGCACGTGCGAGAACGCCAGCTACTTGCGAGTCGGCACCGGAAATGTCGAGATTGCGGCGCTCTTCGCCCCGCGCCCCTTGGGTCTGTCGGCTGCCAACGACTGGACCCGCGAGCTGGCCACCAAGGGACTACCGGAGTTGCAGCGGCTGTACACAATGCTTGGCGCGCCGAACAACATTCTAGGCCGCCCCTTCGTGCATTTTGGCCACAACTATAACAACGTCAGTCGTGCCGTGATGTACGACTGGTTCAACCGCCATCTCGCACTTGGATTCGAGCCGCCGATCGTTGAGGAAGACTACGTTCCGCTTAATGCCGATGAGATTGCAGTATGGAATGATGAGCACCCCAAGCCCGCGGGTGGGGACGACTACGAACGCCAGTTGGTGCGGACCATCTACGAGATTTCCGAACAGCAAATCGCGGCGCTGTCCCCGACGGATGCAGAGTCTTTGAATGAGTATCGCCGCGTCGTGGGGGGCGCGCTCGAAGTGATGGTGGGAGGAGGACTGCCGGAAAAGGGAGCCTTCGAGTTCGAGAATCTATTCGAGGAGAGTCGTGGCGAATATGTGGAGTATCGCGGACTGATTCGCGACACCGGCGCGGGGGTTGCGCTGCCCAGTCTGATCTTTTACCCCAACGACTGGAATCAAGAGGTGGCCATCTGGATCGATCCGAATGGAAAGGCCGGCTTGTACAACTCCAGTGGCGACTTGCGAACGGGTGTCCAACTCCTGCTCGACACCGGCACGGCTGTCATCGGCGCCGATCTTCTGTATCAGGGTGAGTTTCTCGCCGATGGAGAACCGCTGGAACACGCTCCGATGGTCGGCAGCGAGAAACAGGGGCGAGAAGCCTATCTGGGTTACACCTATGGATACAACGACTCGCTGGTTAGCCGTCGCATTCAAGATATTCTGACGCTGGTGTCGTTCGCTAAGAACCACGAACAGACTCCCGAAGCCATTCACTTGGTGGGGCTGAACGGGGCAGGGCACTGGGTTGGAATGGCCCGGGCGATTGCCGGCGATGCGGTTGACCGCACGGTGGTTGATACCGCCGGGTTCCGCTTTACCAACGTGACACAACTCGATGACGTCAACTTCTTGCCCGGCGGCGCGAAGTATGGCGATCTTCCTGGCCTGTTGGCATTGATCGCCCCCCATCCGCTTTGGCTGGCAGGCGAAGGTTCGTCGCTTCCCAAAATCGTTCAAGCCGCGTATCAAGCGGCTGAGGCCAAGCATGATGTGACGTCGTTTGACGGGGACTCAAATGCAGACGAGCAATCAGCAGTCGAGTGGTTGATGCGCTAGGGGCTTGTTCAAATCAGCGAGTGCCAGAACGTTCTGCGGCAGTTTGGGCGAACCGAGTGGGTGAACCTGTCGGCGGCGGAGCAAATCGAAGTGGTTCGCTCATTCCGCCAGAACCTCTCGACAATTCTTATTTTTCTTGCGATCACCAGGAGAAGTCGATAAGCTAACAGGGTCCGTTCGTGGGCGATTCACAAGGCGCTGGCTGGTCGGAGAATACTGCTAATGAAAAAGCTAACGATTACGTGCATGGCTCTCGCAGCCATCGTCGTCT
>CAZNXE010000079.1:5702-20182 GCA_964576465.1 uncultured Planctomycetaceae bacterium | reverse complement strand
GATCCAACGTTCCCTGAGGCACTTCCAGCCCTGCCATGCGTGCGCTTTGGAGCGCCATCACAACCCAGCCCGTGACCGAGGTGTCGCTGTCTTGTTGAGGGAGGTATCGCCAACCTCCGCGACCGGGGTCTTGATTCTCGACGCAGTAGTTTACCGCCCTGCGAGCAGGTTCAAGCAGTTGCTCGTCACCGCTCATGGCGAACAGTTCGCAAACCGCGATCGTGGCCTGGGCGTGTGTGTAGAAACGATGGTTGTTCCGTCCATGCTGCTCGTCGAAAAAACTACCTTCGGCGTTCTGAATCGCGAGCAAGGCCTCGATTCCATGCTCCACGTTCTTCTTGAATTGACCATCTAGCAGGTGCGTGTGCCCCGCGCCCTGGAATGCCAGCAACGCCATCGACGTTGCGGCGGCAAAGTTCTCAACCCCGGCTCCCGCGCTGTAGGGCCCTTTCAAGCTCCATGTTCCGTCGGGGTTTTGTTGCTTTGCCAGCCATTTCAAACCCGCCAACACGGCTGCTTCACTGTGGGCGTTGCCGCCATAGGCCGCTAGCAGTTCCTCTTTACTCCCCTTCTGACGGCCATCCAACGCGGTAATCGATGGGATCGATAGCATCATGTCGCTGCTGGCCATCACGCCATCGAGAACTATCTCAACGTCGGGCGGGGCCGAGAACGGGTCGGAAACTTCTGGCAGCGGGTTTTCGACCACGATGCTTTCGATGGCTTGTGAATCAACCTCCACGAGCAGGATTGGCTCGTCGAGAACCTGATCGCCGTGGTCTTCTGCAAACACCGCATTGAGTTCAATGCCGCGATGTGGTGCCGGAGAGAAGACCCATAACCCGAGTCCTATGATGACGAGCATGTGTACAATCGAGCTCATCAGCCATGGTGGCGCATTATGTAATGCGATCTGCGTGAGTTCTGGATGGTCTTCCGCGGCACCGTCGCCTTCGACCGTCACCCCCACAGAAACCCGCGGCCGCGCTGGAGTCTCGTCCCCGCGTCCTTTGCGGGCAATCGTCACCGGTGGTGGGTCGACGTTCGGGGTCTGCTCGCGCGGGATCCCGCGATTGGCCAATCGCGATTGGCCGCTTCGACTTTCGCCGTGTTGAGCCATGCGCCTTCGCCAGTCTAGAGTCCTCGGAATTCGGCACTTCTTGGGCAAGCGATCCCCTGCCCGGGTGCAAGACGCATCCCACACGAAACACTGCCTTACGATTCACCCTCCGGCATTGGACCCGATCGTCTAGGTACGGTTTGCGCCGATTATGCGGCCCAATCACACGGATCGTTCAAGTCCGCAGGCAATCAGCGATCAGCCATTGGAATCCGATGATTTTTCCATGCGATCATTCTACAGAATTCGCCGTTGTGTTGACCTCGATATCTCGACCGGTCTGCTGGGACATCAACCGGTTTCGTACGGTGCCAAGCAAACGCCCCGCAGGCGCGAGAAGAAGAACCGTTCGCCCGAATAGCGAACCAGATGTCGGCCAGCGAGGTGAAATTTGGGCAACGATTCAGGGCGAATGGCTTATCGGCCCGCGACATCGCGACGAAATATGTTACTTATGAATAGACACAGACGCGGGGTGGAGCAGCCCGGTAGCTCGCGAGGCTCATAACCTCGAGGTCGTCAGTTCGAATCTGGCCCCCGCCATTTGCATCCGTCTGTAGCGAAAGTTGGCTACATGTGGATGATGATCATAAGCCGACGCTAACCCCGTCGGCTTTTTTTATGGAAACGCCGGTGTAGCAACGAGTTGCGGACCGGCGAACGTGCCGATTGTGACTGGGGCTCGATGGTTGCTTGTCGTCTGGATCGTGGCGATTCCGTGGTCGGCTCTCGCCGAACATCTTGTTCTCAGGCTTGCGCTGGTCGCCGCTTGCGGCCAGTTCACAAATCCTTGCATCATGCCGGCAACGCCGTTGGGGCGGTTTCTTGGCTAGAAGTGTGCGTTTTTATCATGGCGATCATTTTGGCCCGATCGATTGGCTTGGTGAGGTACTCGTCGCAGCCAGCATCGAGACACTTTTGACGATCGCTTGCCATCGCATGCGCGGTCAAGGCGATAATCGGGCCAGAGAACGTGGAATCCTTCAATAGTGTGGTGGCCTCATACCCGTCCAGCACAGGCATCTGCATGTCCATCAGGATCAGGTCGAACGGCTCCCCGGCGTTGTCCGCTTCAAATGCCTTGTCGACGGCGATCTGCCCATTTTCCGCAACGGTCACTTCGGCTCCGGCTTTCTTCAGAATGAATGCGATGAGCCGTTGATTGTCTAAACCGTCTTCAGCCAGCAACAACCGCCGACCTTCAAGCGGTTTACTGTTTGAGTCATCAGATCGCTTGCTTTTCACCTGGGCTGCTTGATTGGCTCCCTTGGCAAGTTCGCCAGAACTCAGCATCCGCACGCCGGTCAGGTCACCGGTGCCAACCGTCACGGTAAACGTGCTGCCCCGACCAAGTGTGGATTGAACCTCAATCTTGCCACCCAGCATTTGGGCGAGCGAATTCGAGATCCGCAAGCCGAGCCCGGACCCACCGAACTTGCGTGTCGTCGAGCCATCGGCTTGGCTGAACGCATCGAAACGTGCGATCACATCACGCTGCTCGGGACTCATGCCGATGCCTGTATCCACGACACGAAGCCGAAGCAGTTGCTCTTTTGGGGCTGTCGCCACGTGAATCGTCACGGTGCCGCCCTCAGTGAATTTCACTGCGTTGCCCAGCAGGTTCAAGAGAATTTGCCGCAGCCTTGTTGGATCAGATTCGATCTGCTCTGGAACCGGGGTGTCGTACTGCACCATGACGTCGACGTTCTTGCTCTTTGCCTTGGGATGCACGAGCGAGGCAACCTCTTCCACGATCCGCGCCGGGTGAGTTTCGATGTGCTCGACGGTCATCTTGCCTGCTTCGATCTTGGACATATCGAGAATGTCGTTGATGACCGTAAGGAGATGCTGCCCGTTTTGTTTGATGGTGTTGATCGCTTCGAGGCAGTGGGGCGGTACGTTTGGCTCATCAGCCATCAGATCGGCGTAGCCGAGGATGGCCGTCATCGGGGTGCGAATCTCGTGGCTCATGTTTGCCAGAAACGCAGTTTTGGCCAAGTTGGCGGCTTCGGCTTCGGCGGCCAGTTGATTGGCTTCCCCGGCCAACTGCGTCGCGTAGTCGGTTTGCTCGGCCAACTCGTCACTCAATGTTTGCAGAGCATCGCGAGATTCTTCCGCTTGACGGAATAGCCAATGCACTTCAATCAATAAGCCAGACAATACCAGCATGTAACTGACGATTTTTAGCGAGTGGGCCAAATCGAACGGCGTGTCAAACAGCGCGAAGGATCGCGACATCACAATCGCCTGGCTAACGAAACCGACCAACAACGACCAGACGAGCCATGTATCAAAAGAGCGAATTCGCAGATCGGCGTTCGACACAAAACCACACAGAGCAATCGCGAAGAATGTCGCTGCAACAAACTCTTCTGGCCGACCAAAAAATAGCTCGGGATAATACGCACGCGGTAACGGAACGAACGCGAAGAAGCAAAAGCTGGCCAGTGTCAGCCCGCCAATCAGTAGGTATACGTGGTTCTCGCGGAAACGGCCCGCGGCCCCCCGTTTGGCTTCCCTTCGCGACGCGAGCCACGTCATGGTCATCAAGATTGCCAAGAATGTGCGTGACGCGTTCCAACTCCACGGAATCAGTGATTCGGGCGGTGATGGCATTAGGTAGTTCAACAGGCTGCTCGTCACCACCGCATGATACCCATCGAGCAACGCCGTCCCCATGAAGCCGGTTGCCAAGAATAGATAGGTGTTGTTTTTCTTTGAGTAGAAGCGAGCCAGCGAGAGCACTCCGACAATGCCCGCCAACAGGGTTGCGGAAACTTCCATGACGGTGTGCAACTCTCGGTTGCCGTTCCATGGAATAAACTGCAACGCAACCGCGGCAGCGATCACCATCGCGGCTATCATTCCCATCACGATGGCCGACCCACGATTTCTTGCTTTGGATAGCAAGCCCTGCTGCACACCACGGCTCTCGGAAAGCAAGCCATGCTCTTCAAGAAAAGGTGTTGCAGTATTCCTCGTGAAGAAGAAGTTTGATTCATTCATCGAGCGTGCCTGCCTTGCTCGCCACGACCGCAGAATATTCATGATCGTCCGATAACTTGTTGGCAAACACATGTACCATTTCGATGAGCTTCTTTCGGTCAATCGGCTTGGTGAGATATTCGTCGCAGCCAGCATCGAGACACTTTTGACGATCGCTGGCCATGGCATGAGCCGTTAGGGCGATGATCGGGAGTGTGTGTCCGGTTGCCCTTAATTGTTGGGTCGCCGCATAACCGTCCAGCACGGGCATTTGCATGTCCATCAAGATTGCGTCGAACGGCGAATCCTCGGCATGTGCCGCGGTTGCTTGATCGAATGCAATCTGACCGTTGTCGGCAACGGTGACGTCTGCCCCTGCCTTCTTCAAGATGAAGCGAATGAGCCGCTGATTGTCGGGGCCGTCTTCGGCGAGCAAGATGCGGCAGTTCTCTAGCGGAAGATTTGCCTGGGCCGCTTCCTTTGTGCGATTCGTTTTGCTAACAGGTTCAGGACGATTCGCGATCAGTTGAATGCCATTCAAAGGGCCAGTACGAATCGTGACTGAAAACGTGCTGCCTAGTCCGATCGTGCTGGAAACAGAAATCGCGCCGCCCAATAGTTCCACCAGCCGATTACTGATTGCGAGCCCAAGACCGCTTCCGCCGAAACGCCGCGTCGTTGAATTGTCGGCTTGCGAAAACGGCAAGAAGAGTTTCTCGATATGCCCTTCAGCAATTCCGACACCCGTGTCAATCACGTCGAATTGCAGAATGGGTTCCTCACCCGGGTTGTTCAACAGCCGGGTAACCAGTTGGATCGATCCGGTTTCGGTGAACTTGATTGCATTGCCGACGATGTTGATAAGAATCTGGCGCAACCGAGTCGGATCGCTTTGGATCGTTTCAGGCAATAGGCCATCGAATCGGACCTTCAGCGGTAAGCCCTTTGCGGTAGTCCGAACTTTCATGAGTGAAGCTACGTTGTCGATGATCTCATGCGGGGAGCAGTCAACCTGTTCGACGCTGAGCATGCCTGCCTCGATCTTTGACAGATCGAGAATGTCGTTGATGAGTCCGATGAGATACTCGCCATTTTCTTTCACCGTGCGTGCAGCATCGATGCTTTCAGGTTCAGTCGCATTTTCAAGGAGGATGTCATTGAAGCCGAGAATGGCCGTCATCGGCGTGCGAATCTCATGGCTCATGTTGGCGAGGAACTCGCTCTTGGCCCGATTCGCGGCTTCGGCGGCATCTTTTGCATGCTTCAATTCGTTTCGCCGATGTTCGTCTTCGGAGATGTCAACGTCGGTACCAATCATCCGCAAGGGCCGACCGTTTTCATCACGGGCAACGACCTTGCCACGGTCGAGATTCCATCGATATTCGCCAGACTTCATGCGGAGACGATTCTCGCACTCGAAATGCGTTGTGAGGCCCTGGAAGTGAGCCTCGAGTGCTTCTTGAACTTTCGGCAAGTCGTCGGGATGGACAATCGATTGCCAGAAGGAGACATGGGGTTGTATATCTTCCACGTCGTATCCAAGCGATGTGATCCAAGCGGGACTGAAAAAGACATGGCCCGTCGTGAGATCCCAATCCCAGAGCCCTTCGGCGGTTGCTTCCAGCGCGAACGCCAGTCGTTCTTCACTTTGTCGCACGGCCTTTTGCGATTCTTTTTCTTGTGTCAGATCGCGAACGATGCCCGTGAAAAGGCGAGAAGATTGTGGACACAGAGAGACTTCACTCACGGAGAGAAATGCCGGGAACGTTGATCCATCCTTCCGCTGACCAATGACTTCTCGCCCGATGCCAATGATGTTTTTCTTGCCCGACTTCATGTAACGAGCCAAGTACCCGTCGTGTTCCTCTCGATAAGGTGAGGGCATCAATCGATTGATGTTTTTCCCCAGCACTTCATTGGCGCTGTAGCCGAACAATTTCTCGGCGGCCGTGTTGAATTCTTCGACAAACCCTTTCTCGCCGATCGTGATCACGGCATCGACCACACTTTCCAGAATGGCCTTGTGCCGCTCTTTCTGTTCCAGGTGTTCTTGCTGGGCCGCGGCTTTGGCATCCAGCACGCGTCGGTATTGTTGGGCGATCATGCTTTCCTCAGGGGATTCATTCCCCAAGGGTCGATCTGGGGAGGCGCCGTTGATATTTCGTGGTTGTTCCATGTTCATGCCCCGTTTCGATATCGGACTCCAACGGACCTTTGCGGGCTATTGTGGTGTGGCTTCTTTCGCCGCCGTTGTGTGGCGAGCAATGGCGCTGATGAGTTCCACTTTCACAAGTGGCTTGTTAAGAAACTCGTTGCAGCCTGCTTGAAACCAAGATTGCATCAACGCGTGGGAACCATAGGCGGTCACAGCGATGATTGCTCCGCGATATTCAAGCTGGCGGAGGCGTCTTGTGGCAACAAGGCCATCCATGTGGCCCATCTGAAAGTCCATCACCACGGCATCAAATCGCGTTGGCGACTTTCTTACAGCATCAACCGCCGACTCTCCGCTGCACTCCAGTGCGACTTCCGCACCGGCCTGCTGCAGGAACGTGAGATAGAGACGCCCCTGATCTGGACAGTCTTCGACAAGCAACACTTGTTGGTGCTCAAGAGCGAGGGTGCCTAGGGATGTTGGCAGTGTGGTCACGCTAAACTCCATAATCACGTACCGGAAAAGCGTCGTCTCATTCGGAACGGCATCGTCTCGACGCACGCGACTAGAATCGTAGGTTGAGTATCGGTAGTGAGCGCGCAGTGAAATCGCCGAAAGCAGAGCAGGGTTCGTCTAAAACCTGGTATTCAGGTTGAACGGGCCTTGTAACGCACACAACCTGAATGCCATCCGTCGCCTGTCGGAAATCCGCCCATGGTGTGAAGAAAGCCTGGCGGTTGAGCGCCAACCGAAGCGTTCATTCCAATACCTGCAGAGAACGTCCTCCGTGGCGTTCCGGGAACCAACCGTTACGCGCGGAATGCCACAGAGGACATTCCCCACAGACGTTCTGGGATTGGCACTAAGAGTTGCGGCTTGCAACGAGCACGATTTGTCGGGCGAAGTCGATGCCGATCAGTCGGAATAGCCAGCCGAATAGGTAGCGACGCAAAAACGTGCGGTGCAGCGGATCGTGGTAGATGCGAACGATCCGTTCGACACGCAATCCGGCGGATTCGACGAACCCGCCAAGTTCGTCGTAGCACAGCGGCGTGCAATGCGTGGCATCACGGAGATACGCCGGCGGATAGTAGGTGTTTGGGGTACTCAACACGAGTCGCCCATCGGGCCGCAACAACGTGGCGAGTTGTGCCAGCCATGGCTGAATCTCGTCGAACGGTAAGTGTTCGACAACCTCCAGCGAAACCACCAGATCAAACTGCTCGTCGATGTGATGCAACTCGCGGTAGTCGTGCTTTGTCCACGGGTCGAGGTCCATCGACTTGTAGACCACCACAACGCCCCATTGCTGGATACGACGCAGCAACCCTCGCTCGCTGGCGCCCACTTCAAGAACGTTTCCCTGGGGGCGAATCTCATCGCGGATCACGTCGTTGACCCGTTTCACCAGTGGCAAAGAAAATATCTTGCCGAACCGCTTCGCTATTGCGCGACGATGGGCGTAGAGCTGTGACCAAGATTGCAGTCGGCAAGGACTCGTGCTATCACGAGTCGCAACGCTACCAGCGGCATCCGTGCACGATGGCGTGTGCATAGGGGGGAAATCTGTTGAAAGAGGGTCGAATCGCGCCCAGGAAACCTGCGTCCTGATGTACGCACGAGCCTTGCATATCCGATCGAAGCACCGGAAGCTACATCGATTCAGAGGGAAACGGGATCGGTTCGCCGCTCAACTCACTCAAAGCGTTTCGGGCCGCCCGTTGTTCGGCTTCTTTTTTGTTCCGCCCCCAGGCTGGCTGATAGCGATTCCGCCCGACTTGGGCAGAGATCTTGAAGCACTTGCTGTGATCGGGGCCTTTTTCATCGAGTAGTTGATACGTGGGCGTGGTGCCGTATTCACGTTGTGCTAGCTGCTGCAAGTGCGACTTATAATTACCGCCATGATCCGCGCCGGCCGCCAACTCAATCTCCGGACCAAGGTGCCGCTCGATAAACTCCCGCGACCCCGCATCTCCACCGTCGAGATAGATGGCCGCAACAAGCGATTCAAACACGTCGGACAACAACGAAGGCGGCACGTTCGGGTGGGTTGTCATCCCTTTGCCGAGGATCAAGAACTCCTCGAGCCCCAGTGCTCCGCTGATTTTGGCGCATGTCTGGCGGCTGACGACCACCGATTTGATCTTGGTCAACTCGCCTTCGAGATAGTCAGGGAAAATGCGGTAGAGCATTTCGCACACCACCGCCCCCATGATGGCATCGCCCAAAAACTCAAGCCGCTCGTTGGAGGCCAACCGATGCAGTGCCCCCGAGGCGTGCGTCAGTGCCGCGCGTAATAGCAACTTATCGTGAAACGTATACCCAATTCGCTCTTCACATGCGCCGATCCGTGTCTTCGCGTCGTGCATCGAGGCGCCATCGGTACGCACAGTCATTGGGAATCCGGTCTAGCTGGAAAAGGTTCCGAGCGTCGCATCACGGGCGGGCCAATATACGTAACCCTATCTGCGGCATCGGGTTTTGTCAACGTTTTCGGTTCTGTAAGACATTCTGGTAGCACCGGCGTGCTCTGAGAGCCATTGTGAAACTGGCAAACTGATTCGTGAGACGCGTCTGCATGCGAGCGTCTTATTCAGCCGAGCGGCGAACCTCCGGCGCGATTGCAACGTAGATGCAAAAGGGACATCCTGTTGGAATACGGATGGCCGCCAACAAAGCTCGGCGTTATCGTTCTGCATAGGTCGTTGTTCGGTCGATTCCGATTGGCGGTCGGCGCGCTTTCAGATGCGCGACATCAATCAGGGAGGGAGAATTTTCTCGACAACAGCGCTGTCCGCGACAGCGAAAAATATCCACTGGTGGGCAAATCGCCTAACGAACAGAATAAACATTGTGACGGAGGAGCATTCGATGCATGCATTCAATCAAAGACCAAACAACACACGGCGAGGCAGAATGGTTGTAGCGCTGGTGGTGGCATCAGCACTGGTCGCCGTCGGCGGAATTGGCGTACACCACTTTGCCGTTGCGCAAGACTCGCCCGCGGTTAGCCATGCAAAGTCGCTTTCCACGGCCTTTCGCAGCGCTGCGAGAGTATCGCTTCCGACCGTGGTGACTGTGAATTCGACGACCAAAGCCAGGCGTGTCCGTGGGTCGTCGAATCGCGATGGCAATCCTTTCGAGGGAACGCCGTGGGAGGGTCTCTTTGACGATCATCGCAAAGACGGGTTTCATGGCGGCGACGGTTTCATTCCACCCCAGGGTGGCATGGGATCGGGCGTGATTATCGATGCCAAGGGGATCATCCTCACGAACAATCATGTCGTCGAGGGTGCCGACAAGGTAACGATCGAACTGAACGACGGAACGGTGCTCGTTGCGACCGATATCCAAACCGATCCGCGCTCTGATTTGGCCGTAATCCGCGTAAAACCCGAGCACCCATTGCCTGTCGCACGCATGGGCGACTCCGACAACCTGGAAGTTGGCGATTGGGTGCTGGCAATCGGCAACCCTTTCGAGCTTGATCAAACGGTCAGTGCCGGCATTATCAGCGGCAAAGGGCGCTCGTTGGGGTTGATTGAACGAGGTACTTTTCTGCAAACCGATGCCGCGATTAACCCCGGCAACTCGGGAGGGCCACTGGTCAATCTTGATGGCGAAGTTGTCGGCATTAACACGGCAATCGCTTCTCGAAGCGGAGGCTATCAAGGCATTGGATTCGCCATCCCGATCAACACTGCCAAGCGAATCGCGAAGCAGTTGGTTACCAATGGCGAGGTCCGACGCGCCTATCTTGGAGTTGCCATCGCGCCGATTGACGCGGACGTAGCAGAGAAGCTTGGTGTGAAACCACGCAGTGGTGTACTGATTGCGGAGGTTCACCCCAATACGCCTGCCGCTGATGCTGACATTCGAGCGATGGATGTCATTCTCAAGTTTGCTGGAAAGCGCGTCACGACACCTGGGGATCTACAGCGAATCGTCGAAGCCTGCGAACTCGACTCGACACAAACCATGACGCTGATCCGCGATGGAAAGCAACGCGACGCGCAGGTCGTCGTTCGGGCACTTCCTTCTGAATTCGGACACCGGGCGGCACGCAAAATCGAAAGAGAACTCGACACGCCCGAGGAAGGATACTCCGACTCGATTGGGCTGGGGGTCAGCGAGTTGACTGCCGACGTGGCAAAGGGGCTTGGCTACGACAATACCGAAGGTGTGCTAGTGAGCGACGTCGATCGTGGCGGAGTGGCTTTTGAAGATGGCATTCGCCAGGGCATGGTGATCCTCAAGATCGGCCAGATTGACGTGAACACCGTCGAAGAATTCGAGAAGGCGATGGAGCAGGAGACGCTGGAGGAGGGGATCCTGGTGCTCGTGAAGACGCCCCGAGGCAATCGTTTCATGGTCCTCAAGGGCTAGCTTTTTCACCATGGATTCAGAAGGCTCCAAGCCCTCGGGGAAACATCTCTCAAGGGGGGTGGCGGCAGACGTTTGCCGCTGCACCCCCTCCTTTTCTTGCTGAAAATGTCGAATCTGGCCGCGATCCTAAGAAAAGCTTATTGACTACCCACGAGGGGGGACGAAAAATACGTTAGCGGTCAGCACCGCGAGGCTTCAGCCGGTGGATTCGGGCATCAAACGCACCGCGATTCGCCACGACACGAATCTCTCAGCAATGAAAACCCTCGCACACGCCGCCGCATCGGCCATAAGACACCCTCGTGATCGCGGATTCGCCCCGGAGAGCCCCTCGGTATGCCCGAATTGCCTCGCCTAGCAGTTGGCACCATCCAAGAGCAGGCCGCTCCTCAGCTCATGACCTGGGCATTGCTCGGCATGCTGGGGCAAGATCGTAAACAGGTCCAGCGGTTTTTAGGCCGCGCGTGTTCACCATTTTGCGGCTCCGACGAGGCGATCAACGGCACCCCACCGCGGCACCTGGACAGTTGGGTAATGTCCGAGGATGTCTGCCGAGAGCTTTTCTTTCGAGCCGCGAAGCGGTCCGATTTTTCGGTGGTCGACGGGCACTATCAACAGGGCAATTCCTTGGCGAGCGATTTGGGTGTTTTGGCCGATCGCCTTGATCTGCCCCGGCTGGTGGTGATTGATGTCGCCGCGCTCGACGGCTGCCGGCTGCCGAAACGTCCGGCAGGTGCCGTTGGCTTGCTTTTGGACGGTGTCGACGACGAGTCGCACTTCTGCCAGATCCAGACGAATTTGGAAGCCCTCTGGGGTATTCCCGTGGTTGGCGGTCTACAGCGGCTCGAATCATTGAGGAGCGAAATTCAGCGTCGCGAGCCAGGGTCGCCCGCGTCGCCTGACATCATCGCTCATCTGACAAGAGGACTACAACGATTCACCTCCGCGAAGCGGATCCATGAAATTGCCGCACGTCCGTGGTCGTTTGATGTTGCGACAAGCGTTTTTCACGGCAAAACCGACTTGCCTCGCGTGACCATTGCCGTTGCCTACGACGACGTGTTCGCCGGTTACTTCCCGGAAACCCTCGAAGTGCTCGAACACCTCGGCGCTCGGGTCGTCGATTTTTCACCGTTGCGAGACGAGGTTCTGCCCGAAGGAGTTGATATCGTCTACTTCGGTTGCGGAAACGTTGAGCGATTCGCGAGGCGGCTCTCGGACAATATGTGCATGGCCCTTTCTCTGCGAAACCATCTCTGCGCGGGACGACGCATTTTTGCCGAGGGGGCTGGAGTTGCCTACCTTTGTCAGCATGTCGAACTCGACTCCGGCACGATGCTCCCCATGGTGGGTGTTTTGCCGTGCGTTGCCCAGCACCAGAGAGACCGCGCTGAGCCAATTCCCGTCGAGGCGACACTGCAACGTGATTGCTGGCTGGCACCCAACAACTCGACGATCCGTGGATATCGTAGCGGATGTTGGCGGTTGCAGCCGAATGCCGAACTCAGCAGCTATTCAATCGCGGGAGAATCCCAGGTCGACATGCTGGCACAGGGGCCACTCGTGGCGTGCAGCTTTAATCTGCATTTGGCCTCGCAAGTTTCCCTCTTGCAGCACTTCTTCAAGCCCCGCTCGATGGAACCCGTTCGTGGTTCGACCGGCGCAATCGTCTGGTAGCCGCTGGTGATGATCGGCTTGCTTTTGACACAATTGGGCCAGGCGACGATACTCGTCTGCTTCGCTTTCTAGAAAGGTTCGCTTTCTAGGAAGAGGATCCTTTGCCAGTGGCCGCCAGACCGCTCAGTCTGGCGATCGCAAACCCTTGGCTTTGCCTTAGCAGGGCATTACGCGATGACCAATACGTTATTCCTCCCCGAACTCCGCGAAATGTTGGCCGAGAAAAACGAGGCCGAGTTGCGCGAGTTCTGCACCGCACTGCATCCCGCGCGAACCGCGGAGTTCATGGAGGGGCTTAATGTCGCTGAGATTTGGGCCGTGCTGCAATACACGGACCCGTCGAATCAGGCAGAGCTCTTTCGGTACTTCGACTTGGAGCAGCAGGCCGAAATCATCGAGACCATGGATCGCGGCGAGGTTAGCCAACTCGTCGCCGCGCTGCCGCACGACGAGCGCGTGGATATCTTGCGTCATGTCGACGACAAGGTCGTGGAAGACATCCTGTTACGTCTTCCTGCCGAGGAGCGACGCGACATTCTCCGCCTGGGTGCCTATCCCGAGGGAACTGCCGGCGCGGTGATGACCACCGACTTTGCGCGGCTTGACGAAGAATTGACGGTGAACGAGGCGCTGGATGAAGTTCGGAGACAGGTCGAGCACTTAGAGACGATCTACTACCTGTACGTGGTCGACACGGCCGAACACCTGAACGGCCTTGTTTCCTTGCGGCAACTTGTTTTGGCCAAGGGCGACACGAAAATCGCCGATATCATGCAGCGCGAAATGGTCGTCGTCTTCGTGTCCGACGACCAAGAGGACGTCGCCCGGAAACTAGCGCACTTCGACCTGCTGGCCATTCCGGTCGTAGGCCAAGACAACCGCATGCTGGGAATCATCACACACGACGACGTGATCGATGTCATGCGAGAAGAAGCGCGCGAGGACGCCCATCGCATGTCGGCGGTTGAGCCGCTGGAGCAGAGCTATTCACAGACATCGATTCCGTCGATGACCTGGAAGCGGGGCGTATGGCTGACGGGGCTGTTTTTCATGACCCTGCTCACGGTGATCACCCTCGGACATTACGAGGAACAGTTCGCCCAGATCAAGTGGTTGGTGCTCTTTATCCCCTTGATCATTTCCAGCGGCGGCAACACCGGCAATCAGTCGGCCACCCTAATTATCACGGCCATGGTCAGTGGCGACGTCACGTTTAACGATTGGTTTCGCATCGCCAAACGCGAACTTTCCATGGGATTGTTACTCGGCGGCGTGCTCGGCGGTTCCGGCTTTTTGGTGGCGCTGATGCTCTCGCCGGGGGTCATCGAAGCGACCGTCGTGGGGTTAACCTTGTTGTTGGTGGTCGTGTGCGGCGCCCTGATCGGGGCCATGCTGCCGTTGGCGTTGCGAAGAATCGGTCTCGATCCCGCCCTGATGAGCAACCCTGCCGTGGCTTGCATCATCGATATTCTTGGAATCGTCATCTACATGAGCGTCGCGATGGCCCTGTTGGGCAGTCCGGCACCGTAAGACGTTCAAGCCACGTGGCTGACGGACCGGATCTTCGATGCCGGAATCAGCGCATCGAGTGCCGCGCGAAGCTCGTTCAATCGAACGGGCTTTGAGAGCGCGGTCGCCACTCCGGCGGTGAGCAACGACTCGCGATGTTGCCAGCGAGGGAAGTTGGTCAGAGCCAATACCGGGACATCGCCGAAATGTTGGCGCAATCGAACCAGTTCGGCAAGATTACCCGGATCGCGGCAATCCCAGATCACCGCCGTGACGGGCAGGCTTGGAAGACGCTCTCTTGGGTTCATCCCCACGGAGGCGTAGCCCCACTGTCGACAAGCCTCGCAGAGCCAATCGGCCATCTCCCAATGGGTCGCCGCCACCGCAATCATGTGTTGTGGTTCGCCCAAGTGAGACGACAGATCATCTTGGGCAGAGGCCACGACTTGGCGATCATCTTCGGCCAGGGTGATCGCTTGGCCCCAATCGGGACATCTCTGTGCCGCTAACAGTTCTTGTTGAGCAGTCCACCAGGCCGTCCAGCGGTGCCAATAGACCCGTTGTGCCCCGGGCAGTGGATCCCCGGAACGTTCCTCGCCCTCGCTCCAACTCCCCAACATGGTCACGAAGTGTGCGGTGGGCACCTTT
>CAZNXE010000079.1:0-5685 GCA_964576465.1 uncultured Planctomycetaceae bacterium | reverse complement strand
ACCTTTCTCCGAAGCCGATCGACATCTTCTAGGCGAAACTGCCGCGGAAATCGCTGTGCCAAGATCACCAAGTCCGGCGTCAGCTCGTGATCGTCGACCATCGCGATCGCGGATTGCAGGTCTTCGGCAAATGTGATTTCAGCCGTAGCGATGAGTTGACGGACCGGCTGCTCGAACTCGTGCGATTGGTGATCGCCAACCAGTAGCACACGGGGGCCATCCATGAATCTTGCATCCGTCACGAGAGAGTCCGAAACGTCCAACAATGAGTCGTCGTGATTATACGAACGTCCGCACAAAGGGGCCACGTCAGTGTCCGTGGGTTGTCAATCGTCGCGCGGTCGTGCATAAAACAGCGGTTGTGTGTGCGTTGATGTTGGAAATGCCTGGTGCTTCTTCAATCTTTAGATTTGGAGTTGGGTGCCACTGGCTCTGCCAGTGCCGGAGTTGAAATAGACACCGCATTCAGGCACTGGCAGAGCCAGTGGCACCCTAAATCTTAGTCGTGACGAAGCACTAGGACGTCGTTTACACACAGCGCGTCCTTCGAGTCCCCAATTCATAGGGTCGAATACGATGAACCCCAACGAGCAGGTTCTGCTTGGCAAGTTGACACGGCGGGAGTTTCGCCAACGGATGGCCTGCGGTGAATTGCAGGCATGTATTATTCCCGTGGCCGCCATCGAGCAGCACTTGGAACACCTTGCCATGGAGCACGATTGGCGAAGCGTGAACCACTTGGCTGTCGCCGCCGCCGGGCGGCTTGCCCCGCGCGTGATCGTCGCACAAGGGCTGATGGCCGGAATTAGCGAACATCACATGAAGCACCCGGGCACGCTGACGTTGCGACCGGGCAGTTTTTTGGCCGTGCTTTACGATCTGATCGACAGCATGGTTCGGGCCGGTTTCAAGAACGTGTTGGTACTCAATGGTCATGGCGGAAACGTGGCACCATGCCGTGGCATTTGGGATCAGTATCAGCAACTAACCGAAGTCAACTTGCACTTCCTGCCTTATTGGGACTTGGCCGATGAGGATGATGCACGCAAGCATCTCGTGACGGGCGAATTGCCCGGCCACGCACAGGAGTTCGAGACGGCATTCGCTTTGGCCGCGTTTCCAGAGAATGTGCGTCAGGATGCGGTGGCAGACCAAGAAGACCCCGCACCGGCAAAAGCCACCGCCAAGGCGGGAAACGAACTCATCGAGCTCTTCGTCGAGCGGTTGGCAGCCTATCTGGACGACATGATGGCCGGTCGCCGCGTGGCGGAGATTCCTCCGTATCAACCTTGAATGACATGCCCCGTGTCCGGCAAGACTCTTACTCCGGTGGACCTTCATGCTCCGTCCACGGTTCGGGAGGCCTGCCATTGCTCGATTCGTTGTAGCGATATTCGTCCACGACTGCCGGGTACGCGGGATCGAGAATGGCTTGAAACCGGGCCCACAGCTTGGCCAATTCTTCGTCTTGCTGCATCTGTTCAATGCTTGTGCGGTAGCTCGTTTCGTCAGTGTAGTGATAGAGCTCGAGCCATTGATAAGGGTCCGTCGCGCTTTGCAGATAAGAGGGCATTTGCGTCAGGTGGCGCTGATAGACCCCGTCGGCCTGCTGCCGTATGGCCAAGTATTCGCCCATCTTGGCGGGTTTGATGCGATACCGAAACGTCTTTAGAAACATCGTCAGACAATATCCTGCTGCCGTGACATGGTGCATGTCGTAACAAGTGCTGCCAGAACGGTCGAAGGCAGGGCACTACGTTTTCGTAAACTGATAGTGGGTTGAGATCACGGCCAATATCAGAAAAAACGCCCCCGTCAAAACCAGTCCAATGCGGATGAACCAATTGGGCCGCAATGCCTTGGGCAGCAGCACAAGGTTCAACGCCAGCACATGCCAGCAACTGAACCCCAACGCAAAGTTCATAATCATCGTAGCATATAGAAGCAGTTGTTTGGGCTTTCCGAGGTAGAGCATCGCCATTCCGAAGACGGCGAAAATCGTCAAAACCGTAAAATAGACCCAGCGAATACTCGAAGGGTCGAGCTTCCGCAGATGACTGCTGGCCGTCCAAAATACGTCGATCCACCGCCGAATCAGGCCATCGGCACTGGCCGCCATGGTGGGAGCCAGCACAAGAAACCCGCAAAACAGAGTCATCAACCAGAAAAGGTGCCCCAGCGTCGCTCCGTTGACTTCCGTCACACGCTGGGCCACGCCATCAGCCGTCATTCCGGCGGCGGTCCAATCGTTGGCCACGGTTCCACGGGGAAGAAACTCGACCGACAGCATGCTCGGCAGCGCCAGCCCCAAGAAGCACGCCGGCATCCACACCACGAGTTGATCGCGCAGCACATGCTTATACCACCGCTTCCAGCGTTGCATCGATTCTTTGTTGACGAGAAACACGGTGCCCACGTGCGACAGCTTGACGTTTCGCCCGCCAATCACGCTCGGAATGGCGCCCACATGCCATCCCATCCCCCATCCTTGGTCTCGGGTGTAATTGCTGACCGGCGTGTTGGATAGCCCACCGGAACCGGCGATGGCGACCAACGCCGCGATCGAGGCGATCAGCGATAGGTCGACCATGCTGAGCATTTCGCTGGCGCGGCCTTGGTATAGCGCGACAAAGAAATTGTCGATGCTATCGCCGTCTAGCTTGCCGTCCCCGTCGACGTCGATGTAGGGGTCGGGCTTTTTATCGCCGTCGAAATCGGGCCAAGTATCGAGTTGTCCATCGCCATTGGAATCGATCGTCGGTGTGTGCGACTTTGTGGCCCATTCATCAATGTCGAGCCGACCGTCGTTGTCCCAATCTTCGCCGGCATCAAGCTGGCCGTTGTGGTTGAGATCCTCACCCCGCCGTACGGGGAGTGACCCGACCTTGAAAAAGCCGGTACTGATCTCGATCCAAGTCGAGGCATGACTGTAGGCGAGCGTTACCAGCAGTAAGAAGCCCAGAACAACGACGATCTTAAACGCCATAATGACCTTCAAGGCGTTGTAGATTTTGCCACCGAAGACCAGCGGCACCAGAGCCAAAAGAAACACGCCATATGAGAGGTTCTTCATCAAACTCTGGTGTTCGGGGTTCGTCGCGTCTGGAATGCTGCCTAGATAAACCGCCGCCGCGGGGATGGCTGCGTTGGCCGCCAAATAGGGAAACACCGCACCGAAATCGAGCACCAAGTAGATGCACAACCAGAACATGGGCCCCGGCAGCGTGCGGAATTTTCCGGTGAAGATCGGCTCGCCGCTGTAGAGCGTGTAGCGGCTGATCTCGATGTTATAGAGCACCTGCCCCAAAATGCTGAAGCTGGCCAGCCACAACAGGGCTCCACCATATTTGGCCGTAACGGTGGGGCCCATCAGCCATTCGCCGCCGCCAATTGCCGAACCGCCCATCAGGAGCCCCGGCCCCAGCAACGCGAACCAATGACGCCACGTCCAATGCGGCGCATCAATCAACTCACCGACATTCCATGTCGGCATCTGTTTGGAACCGGGATGCGGTGCGGAGGCGGGTTGCTCGGCCATCTATTCTCCTCGACGAAAGAAAACTCGCGAAATGCGATTCGGACCTGAAGATGGTAGCCAGAAACGAGGGGTGTAAGCAAGTATTTGCAATTCGATCGGAGGAAATCGAACCAGATTGTTGATTCCTCGCCGTAGACGGGTTATGTTCCGCGCGGTTTGAATCTTGCCGTCTAGCCTTGCTATGTCGCGTAGGCGTGACCTCGAAATAAACGGCGAACCCTACACAAAGCAGGAATCAGGCGAGACCTGGGGGCAACGTCGCCCAATGGATGCAGCGACAAACAGGATATGGCAGGGAGATAGTTACGTGAATGTTCTCGAAAGCTTTCGCCTCAACGGACGTCGTGCCGTGATCACAGGCGGCAGTCGCGGATTGGGGTTGGAAATGGCCCGGGCGCTGGCCGAAGCGGGCGCCGAAGTGGTTCTAGCCGGGCGTGACGCCCAAGTGGTGGACGCCGCCGCAGCGAGTCTAACCGAAGCCGGACACACCGCGCATGCGATGCAAGCCGACCTTAGTTCGCCCTCGCAAACCACCGAGTTTTGCGAACGGTTGCTGGCACAACACCCTTCCATCGACATCCTGATTAACAACGTCGGTGGTCGGCGAATCAACGACCCAACCGAAGACATGCCGCTTGAGACATGGCAGCAGATTCTCGACCTCAACCTCACGCAAGCCTTCTTGTGTACAAAACTGCTAGGCCGCGAGATGCTTAAACGGGGCTATGGTCGAGTGATCAACATCAGCTCGATTTCGGCCACCATGGCCACCAAGCAGATGCGGGGCCGATCCTACGAAACCAGTAAGGCCGCGCTGTCGATGTTCACTCGGGCTGTTGCGGCCGATTGGGCACCGCACGGGGTAACCGTCAACGCAATCGCCCCGGGTACATTTCTCACCGACGCCAATCGCCGCTGGATCGAACAACGCCCCGAACTCAAGCCTGAAATCGAGTCGCAAGTTCCCATGGGCCGCTTGGGCGACCCTCGCGAAATCGGAGCCTTGGCCGTGTACCTGGCCAGTGAGGCATCAAGCTACATGACCGGCTCGGTCGTGGTCATCGACGGCGGGCGAACTATTTGGTAGGACGCTGCATGTTGTCTGAAGCGTTTCAGCGACGAGCAACTGCCAAAGAAATTTGCCAGACACATGTCAGCAGCGAAACATGCCATGAATGCTCACGTCGACATAGGACTGCCGGTGTCGGAACTGGATACCCCGGCGTTGTGTATTGATCTCGACGCGCTGGAAGCGAACATTCGCCGCATGGCCGACCTTTGTCGCGAGCACAGTATCGATTGGCGGCCGCACTCCAAGGGGCATAAGTCGCCCGAGATCGCTCGACGGCAGATCGAAGCCGGCGCGATCGGCGTCACTTGTGCCAAGCTCGGAGAAGCCGAGGTCATGGCTGCCAGCGGCATGCGCGATATCTTGATCGCCAATCAACTGGTTGGCCCCCGCAAGATGCAACGTCTTGCGGAACTGTGCCGCAATGCCGATCCCATCGTGGCGGTTGACCACAAAGATCAAGTTGACGCCATGAGCCGAGCGATTTCCGCCGCCGGCGCTCGACTGCGTGTCATTGTGGAAGTAGACGTGGGGCTCGCTCGTTGCGGCACTACTCCAGGGCAGGCCACGTTGGAGTTGGCGCGGCACATCCACGGCTCTCCAGGGCTCGAGCTGGCGGGCATCATGGGATACGAAGGGCACCTGCTCACGGTCGATGATCTTGCCAGTAAGGAACGCAGCATCCGTGAAGCAATGGCGCTGCTCGACTCAACTCGGGCTTCGCTCACCGAACACGATCTGCCCTGTCCGATCGTTTCAGCTGGCGGTACCGGATCGTACGCCTACACGATCGACTGCCCGGGGATCACTGAATTGCAGGCTGGTGGGTTGATCTTCATGGACGTTTTTTATCGAGACCAGTGCCAAGTCACCGGGTTCGCCCACGCGCTGACGATTTTGGCCACCGTGGTTAGCCGCCCCACGCCCGAGCGGGCAGTGATTGATGCAGGTCGCAAGACGATGAACAACGAACTGGAAATGCCGGAAGTGATCGATGCTCCCGGCATCCGCGTGAAGCGGCTTTCCGCGGAACACGGCGAATTAACGCTTCAGCCCGAGGCGCAAGGTCTGACGATTG
>CAZNXE010000078.1:0-20187 GCA_964576465.1 uncultured Planctomycetaceae bacterium | reverse complement strand
CCATCAGCAGCGCATAACATCCCGTGGGTATCGTGAACGACACTTCCCCGAGCTGAAAATCGCCCGACCGAACTTTGAGGTTTTCGACCCGAATCATCAAGCATCTTTCAAATGGTGAGGTTGCGCGATCCCCAGAGCCGGGCGATCACTAAGACGGTGACTGCGGCCATGACCATGATTAGCGAAACTGCCACGGCTGCTTCGAGATCGCCGATGCTCAACTCCAAAAAAACCGTGGTCGAGAGAACTTCGGTCTTGCCACGTGTGGCGCCGGCAAAGATCAACAGCGGCCCGAACTCTCCCAGCGATCGTGCCCAAGCCAAGGTGCCGGCGGTTAGGAGTCCCCGTTTCGTTTCCGGAAGAACGACCAGCCCAAAGGCCTGCGCGCGAGTGCAACCCAGGGTCAACGCAACCTGTTCTCGCCGGGAGTCGATTTGATCGAACGTGGCACGCATCGTGCGAACGGCAAACGCCGCGGCAACCATGAATTGCGCCAAAATCACTGCCGGAACCTGGTAGACAACCGAGTCGCGCAGCCAGGTTGGCATGTATTGAAACAAGATGAGCAGACTTAGCCCGACGACAAGTGGCGGCAACACGATCGGGATATCGAGTACGGCATCGACAAAATCACGTCCGAAGAACCGGTGTCGCGAAAGGAGATAGCCGATTGGCACCGCGACCCATAACGATAAAATGGTGGTGATGGTGCAAGAATGCAGTGTCAGCCAGATCGAGTCTTGAATGTCGTCGTCGGCCAAGGCTCTGCTGATGGGGTTGGAAACCAAGAACGCCATGAAGGGATGCTGGGTCGTGCTTTCGGACGTGACCGGTTCGGCACTCCGCAGCATGTACACGACGTCTGCCGCCAGCATCATCACGATCAACAGCAAATAAACACCGCCGATAAGGGCGAGTGTGACATAGAACGGCACATCGGACCCGACCTTATGTGGTTTGCCGGGAGCAAGCTTCGGATTCGGCTCACTCATGATCCTGCGGCCCCCGTCGACTGGACGGATTCGGCGGTGGTGTCCGCTGCTTCTTCATGGGGGGCCGTGTCCCATTCGTTTAGCTGCCAATTAAACCCGGCGTTCTCGAACGCTTCCCGCGACCGTGAAATCGCCTCGAACAGGCGTTGACTAAGATGCTGAAAATCGCTGGATCGGGCGATACTGAAGGGCTGAACGGCCTTGGCAAGGTTCGAGTCGATCGGAATGATCTCGACTTGATCCTGGACCGATCGAGTATCGGTGCGATAGGCCAGCACGGCGTCGGCAGCGGCCGTGGTGATGGCGGGAATCAACAGCGACGATGACGTGGTTTGAGAGACGACGTTGTTTGCCATCAGCTCATCGTAGATGCCGGCCTCTTGCAGAACGCCGCGACTGAGAACTCCGATCGTACACAGATCGGGCTGGCCCAGCGCAAGGCGAACGCCCGGTGTAGTCAAGTCTGCCAGCGTTTGAATGTTCTTGGGATTTCCCTTTTGTGTCACAATCACAATCGGTGTGTTCGAGATGTTCACGCCGTCGTGAAACATCTCGGAGACGGTCTTCAGATAGTAAACGTCGCATGCCATGTACATGTCTGGAAAGTTTCCGGCGGCATCGTCTTCGATCGACCGCATTTGGGCCGTAAGAATTCCACAGCCGTTGTATACCGTGTTAATGGTCACACCTTCTCGCTCAGCAAATTGCTGAATGATCGGGTCGAGCGCGTTGCGGTTTACGTTGCCTGAGAAGAACGTTAGCTCGGGCACCTCTTCCCAAACATCGCCTTGGACGACACTGAATGACTGCTCGGCAAAGACCTTCAGCCCACGATCGCGCGCGGTGGCATAGCGCGCGAAGCGGAGGGCGGCCGTCGGAGACTTCGAAGCGGTCATCACGCCAAGGGTGATGTGGGCCACTCCGGCATCAAGCTCGGGGGTTCGCACGACCGATAACTTGGGATGCAGCGCGGCGATGGTGTCCCACACAATGCCGGCATCGACGCTGCCGATCTCGACGTCGTTGGCCACATCGTTCACGGTTGGCTTCATCACTTGAACGTGTTCGGCCAGTTGCTTCCACTGGCCGGAAGCGATGAGCAACTTTCGCGTTAACTTGCCGACGGCCGTCTGATCGGGGCTGCCGATTGCCACGCGAACGTCTTTCCGTAACAAATCTTCGACCGATTCGATGCCCTTTGGGTTGCCCGACCGCACGATGATCACGGGCCGCTGTTGAGCCACGGGGAGTTGTTCGGCAACAAGCCCTTTCTCGTTCGCGAGCTGCGTATAACTGTCGTCCGCGGCTAGAAACAAATCGCCGGCGGGGCTGATTTCAATCTGGCTAAGGAGTGTGTTGGAGCCCCCATACTGAACGCGAACAGTCACCCCATATTCTTCCGCATACTGCTCCACAATCGGTTCAATCGCCGAACGGACTCCGGCGGCACAGAACATCAGCAATTCGTCCGAATCTTGTGAGCTGCCGCGATTTGTAGCACGGGATCCCGAAAACCACAGGGAACCACTGAGGACGGCGAGTAAGATCAATGTCCCGACCAGCAGACCATGCATCGAGTTGACAGCGCCTCGACGTCGCTGGCAGATTACGTTGGTTGCTCGGCACGCCTGAATGTTTGATTTCACAGCGATCTCATAAGGTTTGTTCACAAAGGGTCAAGGCTGGTCGTCTTGGCGAATCACTTCGATCCCGCTTAGCACGGGTACGGTCGCGTCGCTTGCGTCGTCGGGAGTAGCGGACTCGAATTCAACGATGAGCTTGTCCTTCACGGATACGTCGGTGAATTCCGCAATCATTCCGCGGTCGCGTTCACCGGTTACGGCGACGATATCGAAGTCATCGAGAACCATGTCGCCTTGCAGCCGCACGTCGAACATGCGCACGCCGGGCTTTTGATTGTCAGGATCACAGAAGTGCAATCGCACGGTGAACGCAACCGGCTTCTCCGGTGACGGATTCAGCTTTGGGTCGAGTTCCAAACGGCGGATCCCTCGGCACCCGGAGGCCGCCACCCAGGGAAGTCCTTCGCCGGTGATCTTTGCGGAGTGCGAGTTGTAGAGCCCGAAATGCTCGTCAAATTCGATCGCGACATCGTCGTAATCGTTGAGCCACAGCAGTCCGTCGCTGGCACGGCGTTGACCAGGGGCACCAAGATTGTATCCCAAGTGTTTGAGATTCTCGGAGTCGGTCAGCTTGAATTGTGTCCACATTTCGACATCGGCCATCGGCACGAGCCCCACCGACGTCTGATTTTGGTAGCTGCAAGCACACGTGCGCGTGTAGTCGGGCACGGTGATCACGCCGCCAGCAACGATTAGATTGTTGCTGCATCCAGAACGAAAGCCACCGAAGTTGCCCGTGCCTCCGTCGTTGGCGAGATCGAAGTACCCTGCCGCCCCGCTACGGAATGTCATTAGGTTCTGCGACGCCATCGGCGTGTTGCAGCCATAGTTGCGAGACCAAGTCCACTCGACCTCTTCTCCCGTCACCGGGTGCTTTCGCATCACTTTCTCACCCGTTAACAGATGGCAGGCGAACCCACCCAGCAAAATCTGTTTGCCATGCACAATGGGTGGCCCACGGTAGTCTTTGGACCACAGCAGTTTTCCTTCGCTGGCCACAAAGGCTCGCATGCCCTTTGCTTCATCGCTGAGCGAGTCACGCGTTGGACGCCCCGATTCGACCAGCACATTGTGTTCGGCGGAATAGCTTAGCCATGTGCCGAAGACGCCTTCTTCGGTGCTCCACAATTCGCTGCCCGAGGCTAGATCGAAGCAGATCAACCGCGACGTAGTGGTTGGCTCTTCGCCTCTGCGTTTCAAACGGTCGAGCTCGCCTTGACTGAGCAAATCGACGGCGAACAATCGACCTTCGTCGGCGCAGATGGCGTTGTGGCGAAATCGATTGACGGCCTCCGTGCTCCACAACAGTTCGCCGCTGTGTCGATCCATAACGTACAACTTCTTGCTCGCCGAGAAGTTTGCGTTCTTGCCAGACTGGGGCTTTCCCTTGCTGTTCCGGTCGACCACGAGCGTTTCGGTGCCGCAAATCAGAAAGTCACCAGAAACGTTGATGTATCCCCAAATGCGGTCAGCTTCTTCGTCGTCGGGAATGGGGATTTCCGCCAAGGTCTCGCCCGTGGCCGGATCTAGCCGCAGACAGCGATTGCCATAGGCGACGTAGATTCCATCAGGCATCGAGACAAAGTTCGTGCCAGTGCCATTTGCGCCCGGCTGGTGGCCCATGAAGTCGTAGAATACACCGACATCCGGTAGCTCGCGTTGCCAAAGCGAACGGCCCGTGTAGATGTCGATGGAACGCATCATGTCGACACCCTCGACAATCGCGCGCCCGTCAACCACTTGCGGTTGAGGGCCATGGCCATGACGCGGAAGGACGCCTTCGTGCGACGTGCCACCAAACCACAGGATGCCGAGCGGGGCTCGTACAACTCGGTCCTTCGATACTCGGGTGTTCGCCGAATCGGCATGTTCATGCGTCCAGTTGGCCGCGCCTGGAATGGGGCCCTTGCGCGTCAAGCGGACGAATTGATTTTCATCGTACTGTACCGCGGCACTTTCCAATTGCATTTGCTCGATGTTCTTGACCCATGCCTTGCTCAATCCTTCCGATACATGAATCCACGCCGTACCACCGTAGGGACGCAACATCGCGTAAAGCGGTTTCATCTTGCTCGGGTCAACAATCACATCATCTGATCCCGCAGGCTTGCCACCAGATATGAGCCCTCGGAATTCTGGGTTGAGCCGTGCGATGTCAACCTCGGGATCCTCGCTTACCACGATCCGCGCCAAGTAAGATGGCATTTTCAGCGAATTCAAATCTCCAACGTGAACCGATGCCCGCGTGCCGTACCAGCCGGCAGCCACGAGTTGATCGCGAAGCTTGTCGACTCGTTCTACACGCGGATCGATGACAATCATCGTTAGCGACGGCTCTTGTCGCAGCATCTCAATCACCAGTTGGCCATCGTCCAGTCCGAAACACACGCCGTAGCCGCGCTTGACATCGGTCGCCGCGAACATCGCCGAGACGGTCTCCGCATGTGCGCTTGACTCTGCCAGTTCGGTTTCGGTGAGTTCAAACCGCTGCTCATCGGTTTTCTCCGCTCCAAAGCACAGCAAGCTGCCATTGTGCGTTACGACGAACAGCCGGTCATCAGCGGCCAGCAAACAGGCAGGTGTTCCCGAGAGCGACTTCTCCCACGCCACGGTTGGCTGAGGTTCCGATGCTTCATCATCCGTTGCCTCCTCATCTTCTTCATTGCCCGAATCTGTGGCCTCTTCCTTGTGGGCCTCAGTCGGTTCAGGAAGATCAAAGGCAATCAGCCGGTTCACGGTCGCACCATAAAGACGCGAGCCGGCAATCATAATGGCCTCTCCGCCGGGGGCCTCGAGATCCCAAAGATTCGGAATCGACCACTTCGTGAGCGTGAGCGGCTTTCCCTTGCGATCCTTCGTCTCAACCGTTTTTACTTCCGATGCGCTCAGGTCAAGACATTGGTACCGCGACCGCCTTGTGTGGTAGTGAATCAATCGCTCGCGATTGAACGTGAGATCGCCACGTAAGGATCCCAGCGACGAGCCTGTTGCCAGGTCGAATGCTTGACCGCCGTTGAAATAGACTTGGCCCGCGCAGGCGACCTGCCATCCACCACCGCGTTTGCCATGTTTGGCTAAATTAAAGTGGACAAGCTTGCCGGAGTGTCGATCGTAACAGGCCGGTGTGGAACGCCCGCTGGGGATGAGTAGCTTGTCGCCCGCGATGACCAGCGGCCCCTGTGGCGCGACACCCGCGAAGGAATTGGAATTGTGTGGCTGCAAGATATACATCGAGCCGTCGCCGTCGTTGGTCCACAGCACCTCGCCCGAGTTGGCATCGACCGCATGGATGAAGACTCCCATGAAAGGCCAAATGCTGGCGGCGAAGTACAACACGCCATCTTCAGAAATCGTGGGGGCTCCGCGCACTGGCCAAGCAGAGATCAGACGGGCGTTCCCCAAAACTCTCTGGTTGCCTGGCCCGCCTTGTAGTTTCCACTCCAACTGCCCTGTCTCTGTTGTCAGGCAGTAAAGAAAACCATCGTCGCATCCGAAGTACAGCTTGTCTTGGTACGCAACCGGCGCAAAACGGACGGGACCGTCGGTGCGAAAAACCCACTGCTCTTCACCTGTGCGCGTGCTGTAGCAAACCACGCGATCGTTTCGCGGGGATGGGACGATGAGCCGCTGACCTACGACGATCGGCTGATACGACCGCTCGAAGTCGAGCTTCGGCTGGTCGGGCCAAGCCGGCGCGAGCGTCTCCAGTTGACGAACCCATTGTGGATGGAGTTCATCGGCGAGCTCCAACGAGGTGCTGTTTCCCCGAGACGTATCGTGTCGCCACGTGGGCCAGTCTTCGGCTTGTGCCAAGTGTGCGAGAGATGCTGAGATCGCGACAGCCCAAAGACAAAATACACCGCGAGCAATTGTTCTCATCGTTTGAAGGATTCCTGTACGTAAAATGGCCGGCGGTTCTACAGTCGCAATCATGAAGATCCATCAAAGCGAATCATCAACCTGAATCGCTGTCGAGCAGTTTGGTGTCTCGGTGGGCCCCGGGGATTGCGTCGATCACTGCGTGCCGTGGAAGCACAACGCTAGGGCCTGGGTTGCTGCTGGCTCAATCGGGGGGCAAAGTGCATTCGTGGGATGATGGTAGTACCCGTCGAGTGCTTCGGTATGTTTCAGGCTAGCGACAGTTAAAGATGCCGGTCAAGTCTCTACCGGGTGACATGGGTCACGAATTCCACCCGAAATCCAAGCTTTCCAATCCGAACAACACTCGATTCCTTCCTCAAGCCATCTTCGCCCTTCGCCAATTCAGGCCGGCAAACTGTTTCCTAACGGGGAGCAAAGCTGCCGATGGGTCTATAGAGGATCACCCCCTGATTGGTGGGGACGCATCAATATCTGCTTGCACGTTGGGCCGTCTAAGCTGATAATCACGGGCGCTAATACGTTGTACCATGTAGGTTTGCGACCTACGGACCGGGACGTCCTGGAGACACAATTATGATGTGGCGTGGCACGAATGGAATTGGATTTCTCGCCTTGTTTGCGATGCTCGTTTCGACGCACGCGGCAAGCCCTGGAGCATCGGCAGCAGAACTTGTGGCTAACCTCCGACCAGAGACTCCTGGTTTGGGCGACCCTGGTGCGTTGGTCGAACTCCAGATATCAGCCGGAGAGGCCAATTCGGAATCGATTTTGCTGATGGGTCGCGATGCCCGGCGCCAAATGGTCGTCACCGGCGGCTATGCTACCGAACAGATGCGCGACCTGACCCGTTCCGTGGTGTACACGATCGAGCCAGCCGGAATCGTCGCGGTCGATTCGACCGGCCTTCTAACTCCGGTGGGCGACGGTGCGGCGGTACTCACGGCATCCACCGCCGATGGCGTTACATCGAGCGTTGAAGTGCGCGTCGAGCGATTCAACGAGCAGACGCCAATCAATTTCCCGAACCAAATCACCCCTATCTTCACGAAGCTGAACTGCAATAGCGGCGGTTGCCACGGAAAGGCCAGCGGCCAAAACGGTTTCAAGTTGTCGCTGTTGGGGTTCGAGCCCGCGGAAGATTATGAGTATCTGGTCAAGGAAGCCCAGGGGCGCCGTCTGTTTCCAGCCGCACCTTCGCGAAGCCTGTTGTTGACCAAGGCCGTAAACGCCACGCCGCACGGTGGTGGGCAGCGCCTTGAAGTCGACTCTCACGAATATCGCCTGCTGCACCGCTGGGTTGCCCAGGGTATGGAATACGGGAATGAGAGCGATCCCCACGTCACGGCGATCGAGGTTTTCCCCAAAGGCCGCCAGATGGAGCGACGCGCCGATCAACAGTTGATTGTCCTGGCACGATACTCCGACGGTTCGCTGGAAGACGTTACGCGCTCGGCATTGTTCGAGCCGAATGACCCTGAAATGGCGGAGTCGAGTGTCACCGGGTTGGTCACCACGACGGACCTTTCTGGCGATGTGGCAATCATGGCCCGTTACCAGGGGAATGTGGGAGTCTTTCGAGCTTCCATTCCACTAGGTGTCGAAATGCCGTCTCTGCCTGAGCCGGTGAACTTCATCGACGAACACATTTTCGCCAAACTCAATTCATTGGGGATTCCGCCTTCGGTGCCTTGCGACGATGCCACGTTCATTCGTCGCGTTACGATCGATATCGCGGGACGCCTCCCGACGCCTGAAGAAGCATCGACCTTTGCGACCGACACCACCCCCGATAAGCGAGACCGCTGGATCGACCATCTGCTTGCCAGCGGCGACTATGCCGACTACTTCGCTGGCAAGTGGAGTTCGGTGCTGCGGAACAAGCGGCAAAACGCCAACTACAAACGTGGCACCTACGCATTTCATTCATGGATTCGAGACAGCTTATACACCAACAAACCGTACGATGAATTCGTTGGAGAGATTCTTTCCGCCACGGGTGAGGTCGGGCAGAATCCGCCGGTGGTTTGGTATCGCGAAGTGAAAGATGCGTCGCAGCAAGTGGAAGACACCGCCCAATTGTTCTTGGGTCTCCGCATTCAGTGTGCCCGTTGCCATCACCATCCGTTCGAGAAGTGGAGCCAAGACGACTATTACCACTTCCAGGCATTTTTCTCTCGTCTCGGACGCAAGCCCGGCTTGCAGGCCAACGAGGAGCGAATTTTCCACAAACGAGGCGCGGCAAGTGCCAAGAATCCTCGCTCGGGTAAGCAATTGGCACCCGCCGGGCTCGGTGCCGAGGTGTTGGATCTCGATCCCATTAGCGACCCGCGGCAGTCTTTGGTTGAGTGGATGACCGATCCACAGAACCCATTCTTTGCCAAAGCCCTCGTCAATCGCTACTGGAAACACTTCTTCGATCGCGGGCTAGTCGACCCAGAAGACGACATGCGAGTTACGAATCCCGCGTCAAACCCTGAATTGCTCAACGGACTGGCGCAGCACTTTATCGACAGTAAATTCGATCTGAAGGAACTGGTCCGGACAATCTGTCGCTCGCAAACCTATCAACTTAGCTCGGATCCGAACGAGTACAATTTGACCGACAAACAGAATTACTCGCGGTTCTATCCACGGCGGCTGCAAGCTGAAGTGCTGCTGGACGCGATCAATCAAGTCACCGTCTCGACGACCAGCTTTGGCGGTTTGCCCCCAGGAACCCGCGCGGTGCAGCTTCCTGATGAAGGAGCGAACAACTATTTCCTGAACGTCTTCGGGAGCCCTCAGTCGGATACCGCTTGTGAATGTGAGCGGTCGCAAGAGGCCAATCTAGCGCAGAGCCTGCACCTACTCAACTCCAGCGAGGTGCAAGGCAAACTGTCCAGCGACAGCGGTCGCGCGGCCGCCCTGGCTGCCAAAGAAGACGTCCCGCATGCCGACCGCATCGCGGAACTCTACGGGTGGGTTTACTCCCGCGGCCCGATCGAAGAAGAGCTTGCCGTGGCAATGGCGCACATCGAAAAAACAGAAAACAAACGGCAAGCCTACGAAGACATCTTGTGGGCACTGGTGAACACGAAAGAATTCTTGTTCAACCACTAGTGAGTCTTCCATTTTAGTTCCTGGAATGGGTGCCACTGGCTCTGCCAGTGCCGGAGCTAAGTAGATGTGGCATGTGGGCACGTGACTGTTTTAAGAGCGAAGACTTACGTTCGACAGGCGGCGTGTTGTGCGTTCGTTCTGCCTGGCGTAAGAAATGGCAAACCGGTTTCAGGGGCGTTATCATGACCCCCAACGCCCAATTTCTCGTCATGCCCTGGAGCTGGATATGCGACTGATCCCGCCGCTGTTCTTCGTTATGGTCCTGGTGATCTCAATTACGTCGGCGAATGCCAAAGACGAGATCGCGCCCATTGCGGGCATCGGTCCTACGGGTCCGCTGGAAGTTGTTCACGACAAGCTGATGTTCGCCGAAGGTCCGGCGGCAGATGCCTCGGGGAACTTGTACTTTACCGACGTACCGGCTAGCAAGATCTACCGTGCGACATCTTCCGGCGCCCCCGAGCTAGTCTTGGACAAGAGCGAGGGAACCAACGGAACGATGTTCGCCGCCGACGGACGATTGATCGCATGCCAAAGCCGGCTCGGTCGAATCATTGGAATTCACATCGACACCGGCAAAATCGACGTGCTGGCTGACACGTACAACGGCAAGCGATTCAATCAACCCAACGATCTCGTTCTCGATCGCCAGGGTGGTGTCTATTTCACCGATCCGGCGATTGGTACCGGGAAGCAAGACAAGCAAGGCGTCTATTATGTTGCCCGCTCCGGCGAGGTCACCCGGCTCATCGATGATCTGGTGTTCCCCAACGGCATCCTGCTGTCTCCTGATGAGAAGACGCTCTACGTGATGCCATACGTCACGCCGAACTTGATGGCGTATCCCATCGAGGCGCCAGGCAAGATTGGGAAAGGGGACGAGTTTTGCCAACTCCCAGCGAACGCCAAGGGCAAGCGAGGTGGCGGCGATGGAATGACCGTCGATACGCAAGGCAATGTTTACATCACCGTCCCTCGGGTGAAATCGATCATGGTGGTCGACTCCTCTGGCAAGACGCTGGGCCTCATTCCGCTCCCCAAAGTCCCCACCAACTGCACATTCGGCGGCAAAGATTTCAAGACGTTATACGTCACCACCGCGAAAACCTTGTACGCCTTGCCGATGGAAGCCCAGGGTCATCGCTTCGCCCGCCCGTGATGCTGGTCTGCTCCAAAAAGAGGGCCGACGAACAAGCGAGAGCTATTCCGAAGGGGTACAACAACAATGCCCAGAGTAAGCGGAGCGCCACTCTGGGTAGATCGCAACAACCAACACCAATCCTGAAAGGGTTGAACAGCCGGCTCGGCCGTTGTGATACCCTTTCAGGGTATTCCTTTGGTGATGGACTCCCGACCCAGGGTGGCACGGCTGCGCCGCTTACCCTGGGCTTTGTTGTTAAACCGCTTCGCGGTTGCAGCCGCCGAAACGGCAGAGCCTCATGAATTCTCACCAGCAGATATGGTGACTAACTTACTGATTCCAGAATGCTCATCGCGTCCCGGCATAGTGTCCATCCACGGGATGCATGCCCTACCATTGAACGACTCCGTGGCTGAGTAGAAATGCAATTCCTAGCCGGAATTCCGTTGAAATCGCCACGGGAAAGCGATACCGTAAGGGGGCTCGTCCGCGGGTGTTACACAAGGCCGACTTGGTGGGGGTCTTATCGCCGGCTTGCGTTCCATCTGGAAGAGGACAGAATCATGAAAAAGCTATCGATCACGTGCTTGGCGCTCGCAGCCATGGTTGTCAGTAGTCAAACAACCAAAGCCGCCCCGGTCTCGCTCACGTTGAACCTTACGACCGACACGGGGGTGACCCTCTTTGTCTCTACTATTGGAGGGACTGTATCGGCGATCGTCCCGTTCAATCTTACTGGCTCAATTGACGTCACCCTTGATGACGCGATCGACGATCTTGCCGGCACGAACGATACGACGTCAATCAGCCTCGACGATGCCGCAATTGATTTCTCGGACGCGTTCGTCCCTGATTTTATGGACGAGTTCATCGGCCAAATGGATATTGGGTTCTCCGGACTGGGCATCAACTCGCTTAGTAGCAATGGCGGTATCGCTCTGACAGCGACCAATCCAACCGATCCGTTCGAATCCACCTTCGATCCAGGCGGGGGTTCTCCCACGACACTCAGCATCGACGAAGGTGCTTTTCTCTATAGCAGCGGTGGATTTATAGGTGTACTTGGTAGTGGTACGATTGACTTCGCCATCGATCCTGTTGGCGTTACGGTTCCTCCAGTCGGCCAAATCGGATTGGTGACCCAAGACGTGACCGTGACCGGAAATACCATCGTTGTTGATGTCGTGGTGTCCGCACCGCTGGATTTTGCCTTCGGTCTCCTCCCCCTCACCGATGTACTTTTTTTCGACCTGGAATTCTCCGGTGCCCTGGTCGCCACGGGCAGCTACACCACGATCATCCCCGAGCCTTCGACGCTGGTGCTACTCGCCATCGCCATCGCCGGCATGATTCCCCTGTGGCGACGTCTGCGTTCATAGCATGTAGGGTGCCGTCAAGCGGAGCGCGGACGCACCGCTTCGTTTACCAAAATGCCGACGCCTACGGCACCTATGATGCTATCGTCCAGGAGTATCCCGTCGCCGTTTCGTTGATGTCATGGAAATCATGCAAGCCTTAACGGGGCAGCCCTTACAAGGTGGTGCGTCCGCGCTCCGCTTGACGTCACCCGACGGCTGAGTCTGAGTTTCAGCGCCAGACATTTCGTCGTGGATAGCCCGATTCAATAAAATCACAACCTCGCCGTGCATGACTTATATCACTGTGGTTACGTCTACCGGCACCGTCAGGCCGGCGGTATTCAAGAAGCGTGTGGTTTCAGCAACGACGGTCGAAAGAAAAACACCAAGAAAACGTCGAAAAAAACTAGACAGCGGGGGCACAGCTTGCTACAGTGGCGCCTAAATTGGCACTTTGACTATGCAAAGGGACGTTAGTGACCCTATCTTCTGGCATTTAGTCCACTAATCGGCGTGCAGTCTATTGGATTGCATCGAGTCGCTCGTGGTCGCTTCTCGCCATCTCGGTACTTCATCTTGTTCTCGGTACCTGATCTGTTGTTGCTCTGAGCATCTTCTGCTCTCACACAACTTGCGTATCAGCCTAGAACGTCGCACAGATTTTTTCCGAGGGATGTTCAATTTGCTGGAAGAGCTTCGCTTGCTGTAAGGGCAATTCATGAAGACCCTCACCACTTTCGCACTCCTATCCATGGGAAACAAAAGGATCAACACTTTTTTTCTCTTGCAAGAAGGTTTCCAGGCAGAAGATAGCTCTAACCCGTTACTGAAATTCGCAGTCCATCTGAAAGAGGACAGAACCATGAAAAAGCTAACGATCACGTGCTTGGCGCTCGTTGCCATGGTTGCCAGTAGTCAAACAACCAAAGCCGCCCCGGTTTCGCTCACGTTGAACCTCACGACCGACACGAATCTGAATCTCTTTGTCACGATTTTTGGAGGTGGTCGATCGGCGAACGTCCCGTTCAATCTCATCGGCTCAATCGACATCACTCTTGATGACGCGATCGGCAATCTCGCCGGCACGAACGATACGGCATCCATCAGCCTCGACGATGCCGCGATCGATTTCTCGGACGAGTCGGTTTCTGATTTCCTCGATGAAGCTGTATTCAGCCATGGTCCAATTGGATTCACCGGCCTGGGCATCAACTCGCTTAGTAGCAATGGCGGTATCGCTCTGACAACGACTAGTCCAACCGATCCGTATGCATACACCTTCGATCCAGGTGGAGGTTCTCCCACGGCACTCAGCATCGATGAGGGGGCCTTTTCTTACATGTTTTCCGGCCCCATAGGTAGTTTAATCGGCAGTGGTACGATTGACTTCGCCATGGATCCTGTTGGCGTTACGGTTTCTCCAGTCGGTCAAATCGGATTGGTGACCCAAGACGTGACCGTGACCGGAGACACCATCGTCGTGGATGTCGTGGTGTCCGCACCGCTGGATTTTGCCTTCGATATCCTCATCACCCCTGGTTTATCGACGGTCGAACCAGATGGCGTATTTCCGTTCGACTTGGAATTCTCCGGTGCCCTGGTCGCCACGGGAAGTTACACCACGATCATCCCCGAGCCTTCGACCTTGGTGCTACTCGGCATCGCCATCGCCGGCATGATTCCCCTGTGGCGTCGTCTGCGTGGGTAAGTGTTCCTGTTCTTTTTCCAGAGAGCGCAACAAATGAAAAAACTATCGATTCCCTGCCTGGCGCTCGCAGCCATCGTCGCCTTTGGCCAAACAACCAAAGCCGCCCCGGTCTCGCTCACGTTGAACCTTACGACCGACACGGAACTGAATCTCTTTATCTTTGTTCTTGGAGGTATCGGTACGGCGAACATCCCGTTCGATCTCACCGGCTCAATCGACGTTACCCTTGATGCCGCAATCGACGATCTCGCCGGCACGAATGATACGACATCGATCAGCCTCGACGATGCCGCGATCGATTTCTCGGACGAGTCTGTTTCTGATATTATCTGTGGTTTCATCGGCCATTTGCGTATTGGATTCTCTGGACTGGGCATCAACTCGCTTAGTAGCAATGGCGGTATCGCTCTGACAACGACCAGTTCAACCGATCCGTTTGAATCCACCTTCGATCCAGGCGGGGGCTCCCCCACGGCACTCAGCATCGATGAAGGGGCCTTTTCTTACTTAGGTATCGGCGCCATAGGTGGTTTAATCGGTTTTGGTACGATTGAATTCGCCACGAATCCTGGTGTCGCTACGGTTTCTCCAGTCGGTCAAATCGGATTAGTGACGCAAGATGTGACCGTGACCGGAGACACCATCGTCGTGGATGTCGTGGTATCCGCTCCGCTAGATTTTGCCTTCGATATCCTCATCCTCTCCGATTCAGTTACGTTCGAGCTGGATTTCTCCGGTGCCCTGGTCGCCACGGGAAGCTACACCACGATCGTCCCCGAGCCTTCGACCTTGGTGCTACTCGGCATCGCCACCGCCGGCATGATTCCCCTGTGGCGACGTCTGCGTGGGTAAGTGTTCCTGTTCTTTTTCCAGAGAGCGCAACAAATGAAAAAACTATCGATTCCCTGCCTGGCGCTCGCAGCCATCGTCGCCTTTGGCCAAACAACCAAAGCCGCCCCGGTCTCGCTCACGTTGAACCTTACGACCGACACGGAACTGAATCTCTTTGTCACGTTTCTTGAAGGTATTAGATCGGCGAACGTTCCGTTCGACCTTACCGGCTCGATCGACGTCACCCTTGATGACGCGATCGACGATCTCGCCGGCACGAACGATACGACGTCAATCAGTCTCGACGATGCTGCAATCGATTTCTCGGACGAGTCGGTTTCTGATTTCATCAATGAAATTGCATTCAGCCATGGTCCAATTGGATTCACCGGCCTGGGCATCAACTCGCTTAGTAGTATTGGCGATATCTCTCTGACAACGACCAGTCCAACCGATCCGTTTGAATCCACCTTCGATCCAGGCGGGGGCTCTCCCACGGCACTCAGCATTGATGAGGGGGCCTTTTCTTACATGGTTACCGGCCCCCTATCTGTGCTTTTTGGTAGTGGTACGATCGAATTCGCCACGGACCCTGGTGTTGCCACGGTTTCTCCGGTTGGCCAACTCGGATTAGTGACGCAAGATGTGACCGTGACCGGAGACACCATCGTTGTGGACGTCGTGATGTCCGCCCCGCTAGATTTTGCCTTCGATATCCTCATCACCCCCGGTTTATCGACGGTCAACCCAGATTCCGTATTTACGTTTGAATTGGATTTCTCCGGTGTGATTGTCGCCACGGGAAGCTACACCACGATCATCCCCGAGCCTTCGACCTTGGTGCTACTCGGCATCGCCACCGCCGGCATGATTCCCCTATGGCGACGCCTGCGTTCGTAGCACGTCGGGTGACGACACTCGCTGAGTAACACCCCCCGATACTCATTCTTGGTACCTCTCCAGGGACACCAGCGGCTCGCCGGTTGACGCGCTGCTGCGCGGCAGCTAGCTTCTTGGTTCCTCTTAATATGCGGGTTATTTGCGGAGCCGCCCCTTGGTGTCCGGACAAGTTCTCCATTCAGCCTTGGATTCCGGTTCGTCGGTCTTTCAGACGAATCGTGAGTCGCTTCTGAAACAGCTTGAAGAGCTGGGCAAGCTGCTTGCCAGAACGCGGGAGGGTGGTGGCGAAAAATATGTCGCCAAACATCGCCAACGCGGGAAGTTGCTCCCCCGAGAGCGAATCGAACTGATGCTCGATCGCGATGCGCCTTTCTTAGAGCTATCGCCATTTGCCGCTGCCGGCACCGACTATCGCGTTGGAGCCTCGGGCTGTGGCGGCATTGGTATCGTCTCCGGCGTGGAGTGCATGCTATCGGCGAACGATCCCACGGTGCGTGGTGGATCGATCAATCCCTACACCTTGAAGAAAACGCTCCGCGGAATGGAAATCTGTCGGCACAATCGCCTGCCGCTGATCTTCATGGTCGAGTCGGGCGGTGCCGATCTTCCGAAGCAGTCAGAAATATTCATTCCCGGCGGTGCCATCTTCCGCGATCTAACGCGGCTTTCGGCTGCCGGAGTCCCCACCATCGCATTGGTGTTTGGCAATTCCACCGCCGGCGGTGCCTACAACCCTGCGATGTGCGACCACGCCATTTTTGTCGAAGGCAAAGCGAAGGTGTTCTTGGGTGGACCGCCACTGGTGAAGATGGCCACCGGGGAAGAGTCGACTGACGAGGAGTTGGGCGGTGCCGAAATGCACGCCCGCGTTTCAGGGCTTGCCGACGAACTAGCCGTGGACGAATTCGACGCGATTCGGCTCGGTCGCAAAGTCGTCGCCAACTTGAATTGGCGGAAACTCGGACCACGACCAGCGACCGATTTCACCGAACCGCTGCACGACCCTGAAGAGTTGCTAGGCCTGGCACCGGCCGACCTGAAAGTGCCTGTTGATGTGCGCGAGATCATCGCCCGCGTGGTCGACGGATCACGTTTCGATGAGTTCAAGCCGCTGTTTGGCAGCAGCTTGATGACCGGTTGGGCGTCGATTCACGGTTACCCCGTCGGCATTCTTGCCAACCAACAGGGCGTGTTGTTCTCTGAAGAAGCCCAAAAGGCAACCCAGTTTATTCAGTTGGCGAATCGCTATAACACGTCGCTCATCTTTGTGCATAACGTCACGGGTTTCATGGTGGGCCGCGAGTACGAACAACGCGGAATCATCAAGCATGGCGCGATGATGATCAACGCCGTGTCCAACAGCACCGTTCCGCACATCTCGCTGCAAATCGGTGCTTCCTACGGAGCCGGCAACTACGGCATGTGTGGTCGGGCCTATGAACCCCGTTTTGTGTTCAACTGGCCCAATAGCAAAACAGCAGTGATGGGCCCCCAGCAGTTGGCCGGTGTGATGTCGCTGGTGTCGCGTGCCGCGGCCGAGTCACGGGGTTTGCCGTTCGATGAAGAAGCCGATGCGATGAAGCGACAGTTTATTGAAGCTCAGATTGAAAGCGAATCGTTGGCCGTCTTCACCAGCTCGATGCTCTACGACGATGGGATTATCGACCCACGCGATACGCGCACCGTGTTGGGAATGGCGCTATCGGCGGCTCATTCCGCCGAAGTTCAAGGCGCTAAAATCCTTGGTGTCTTTCGGATGTAATGATGAAGCGAATTCTAATAGCAAACCGTGGAGAAATCGCTCGCCGGATCATCCGCGCCTGCCATGCGATGGGCATCGAGACCGTGGCGGTGTTTTCCGACCCTGATCGCGATGCCTTGTTTGTTCGCGAGGCCGACACGGCCGTTTCGCTTGGCGGAGCGACACCGGCCGAATCGTACTTGCGAATCGATGCCATCGTTGAAGCGGCGCGCCACGCAGGGGCCGATGCGGTGCATCCCGGCTATGGATTTCTGGCCGAAAACGCGACGTTCGCCAGGGCCGTTGTTGAAGCCGGCTTGTGCCTGATTGGTCCCACGCCAGAGTCGATTGAAGCGATGGGCTCGAAGGTCGAAGCCAAGCGGAGAATGGCTGGTGCCGACGTTCCTCTTCTGCCCAGCGTGGTTGTCGATGGGCAGTCGCCATCAGAACTTGTCGCGGAAGGCGAGCGGCTGGGGTGGCCCATCTTGGTCAAGGCTTCCGCCGGTGGCGGCGGACGGGGGATGCGAATTGTGACGGGGGCCGACGACTTGCCCCGCGCGATCGAGGCAGCCTCCCAGGAAGCGAAAGCCGCTTTTGGCGATGCGGCGGTGTTTCTCGAACCTTATATTGAGAATCCGCGGCATGTCGAAGTGCAGATTTTTGGCGACACCCATGGCAACGTCGTTCACCTATTCGAGCGCGAATGCTCGATCCAGCGGCGGTATCAGAAGGTGATCGAGGAGTCGCCATCGGTCGCGCTCGATGATGAACTGCGCGAGGCAATGTGCAGCGCGGCGGTGCGAGCCGGTCAGACGATTGGCTATGTCAATGCTGGCACGGTTGAGTTTCTGTTGACGCCCGAGAGAAAGTTCTACTTTCTCGAGGTCAATACGCGGCTGCAAGTAGAACATCCGGTCACCGAATGTGTTACGGGCTTGGATCTTGTCCGGCTGCAGATTCTGGTTGCCCAAGGACATTCGCTGAGCGATCTGCTAGGCGATGTGCGCATCAATGGACATTGCATCGAGGCACGGCTGTATGCCGAAGACCCTCGGCAAGACTTCATGCCGGTCAGCGGTCGTCTTCAGCGTTTCGAGTTTCCCTCGATCGAAGGAGTGCGTATCGACGCGGCTGTCGGGAATGAATCGGAAGTATCTCCCTACTACGATTCGATGCTCGCCAAGGTGATCGCGCACGCCCCCACCCGAGGAGAGGCCGCCGGGAAGCTTGCCCGGTATCTTTCGCGGGCAAAGATTCATGGCCTGCGAACCAATCGCGAGCTGCTCGTCCGCACGCTTCTGCACCCGGAATTTCTCGCTGGTGAGATCGACACGCACTTCTTCCAGCGAAACCCGCCGGCAGATTTGGGAGCACCGCTTGCCGATGAAGCTGCGGAAAAGTTGCACGCGGTGGCTGCGGCTTTGGCTGCCCAGGCCGAGCGGCAGGCTAGCAGAGCGAACATGCCGAAGATTCCCTCCGGCTGGCGGAATAATCGATCGCAGCTTCAGCAGGTCACCTTCGCGAGCGCCTACGGCGAAGTGCAGATTGGCTATGCCTGGCAACGATGCGATTTGTTGATCGAAGTTGATGGAGAGCCGTTTTCGCCCGTAACGGTTTCCCGCTGCACGGCGGAAGAGGTCGAATTTCAGGTCGATGGCGTTCAATATCAATTCGACGTTCGTCGTGATGGCGATATGTTCTTCGTCGACAGCCCCTTGGGTGCGTCGGAACTACGAGAGCTTCCGCGTTTTCCATCGCCGGAAGACAAGATGCAGAGCGGTTCGCTGGTTGCCCCCTTGCCCGGTGTGGTGAGTGAAGTGAAGATTGCCGTGGGCGACACGGTGGCCACGGGCGATGTGCTGATGACGATCGAGTCAATGAAAATGCTGCACGATGTGAATGCTCCGCTGGACGGCCGCGTGACGGAAATTCGGGTGAGCGCGGCCAGTCACGTGACCGCGGGCGCCGTGCTGGTGGTGATCGACGGCGACGAGTCGCCCGCTTGATTGCATGGCATGAATCGCATGATAATTTTCGCGGGGCGGTATGCCGTACCCGCTTTGCTTTGGCCGCAGGAACCAACCCATGGCTGACAATCAACGACCGTTACGCATTGCGAATTGCTCAGGTTTCTATGGCGATCGCATTGCCGCGGCCAAAGAGATGGTCGAGGGCGGCCCGATCGATTTCCTCACGGGAGATTATCTGGCCGAACTTACGATGCTCATTCTCTGGAAATTGAAGCAAAAGGACGAGCGCCGTGGGTTCGCGACAACCTTCTTGCGACAGATGGAAGAGGTGCTTGGTTCGGCACTTGATAAGGGAATTAAGATCGTCAGCAACGCCGGCGGGCTCAATCCCGCGGGTTTGGCCGCCGAACTTCGCGAGCTTTGTGAGAAGCTGGGACTAAAAGCCAACATCGTTCATGTCGAAGGTGACAACCTACTGCCGCAGCTTGACGACTTGCAAGCGGCTGGCAACGAACTGCGTCACTTAGATACCAATCAACCGCTGTCTGAGTTGCAAGCAGCGCCATTGAGCGCCAATGCGTATCTCGGTGCATGGGGGATCGTCGAAGCCCTCGATCAGAAAGCTGATGTGGTGATCTGCCCACGTGTGACCGACGCCTCGCTGGTCGTGGGGCCCGCGGCATGGCACTATGGCTGGAAACGTGATGACTGGAACGCCTTGGCCGGCGCGGTCGTGGTTGGGCACATTCTTGAATGTGGAACACAGGCGACCGGCGGAAATTATGCATTCTTTCACGAAGTACCCGGCCTAGAGCATCCGGGCTTTCCGATTGCCGAAATGAGTTCCGATGGCAGCGCCGTGATTACGAAGCACCCTGGCACGGGAGGATTGGTTTCGGTCGGCACGGTTACAGCGCAACTC
>CAZNXE010000077.1:0-20420 GCA_964576465.1 uncultured Planctomycetaceae bacterium | reverse complement strand
ACAGCCGCTCTCTGATCGTGATTATGCCGATCTGCGCAATCTGGTTTACCTCGAATCAATTGGCTGCCGTCGAACTTTGACTCCCGAATTGGTCGAGACTCTAACCGCACTCCCCAGGCTGCGGACACTGGATGGAGGCTCATACTCTTATAGTGGCAGCCAGCCCCCGCCGATGGTCACCTCTGCTGAAGTACCGCTACTGCAACACTTGCCTCAGTTGACGACGCTCAAACTTGGTCACTCGCAACTAGCCCCCGGTGACTTGGATGACTTGGCTACGTTACCGGCACTTGAGACGTTGCAGTTTGCCGCGAATCGACTCGTTGTTGAAGACCTGACAAGTCTCGACGCTTTTCCCGCTTTGAAAACGATTGTGCTAAGAATCACCGCCACTAACAAAGAACTCAAGGCGTTTCAGGCTACCCGAACGTGCTATCGACTGATCTGGAATGAAGCCCGAGATGTCGACCCCTGGGACGTCGTTCGGTATCGCATCGCTCGCTGGGGAGGGGATTCACCTTCAGCAAGGTTTACGGACAGGCTTGACCTCTCTGGAACCCTGCTCAATGGCGATCGGCTGAAACATCTGGCACCGATTCTGGCCGACATAGAGCACCTCACGTTGGGCGTCGTCGATTCGCCCCAAACCGCGTTGGAGCTGATCGGCGGTTGTCGTCCCCTGCGGACTCTTGATGCGCGTCGCGTGCCGTTCACTAGAGAAGATCTTGGCAAGATTAACTTCCCGCCCAGCGGAGAGTTGGAGGAACTGTACCTTCAGCAAGGGCCGGTAACGGCGGAACAGTTCGGAGAGTTTCTTCGCGAGGCGAAACCGCTTAACCTGACCTTATTCAGATCGACGTTCACCGTCGCGGAAGCTGGGTCTATCCAAGAGTCGCGGCCAGATTCATACATCGAAGTTTATCGAGGCTTGGCAGAAAACGACAGTGAGTCAATCTACCCCACCGGGGAATTCGATAGTGTCTTTGACTGAATTGCGCGGAAATTCCGCAGCCGAGTAGGGTCCGCTGTGCGGACCAATGCCTCTGGGGTACCATGTCTAGTTGCCCAATGATCGACGCGCTTTCATTCCCGGCGGCACGTACTTTTTCACCGTGAAAACCGAACTCAATGCGCCGATGTTTGGAGAACTCGCCGCCGTGCGATTGCTTGGGATCATCATTCGCGAAGCAACATCAGTAGTACGGGTGAAAGAAGCCGGAGAATAGGTTTGCACGTCCATTAGTGGTCCGCACAGCGGACCCTACTCGGCTCGACAATTGACACGAACGAATTGAGGAACCTCTGCCATGCGAACCTACCAGTCGGCAACCGTCTTGTGTTTGATCTTTCTCCTGGCAGCTAGCGTGGCGGCAGCGGCCGCGCCGGGCAGGTCAGAGTACAAACCGCCTGCGGGCATCGGGCATCGTTCGACCACGATCATCAGCGAGGGTACGCGGTTGGCTGGCGATTTGTTTTGGCCGGAGTCGTCCGAGCAAAATCGCTTGCCGACAATCATCATGTCGCACGGCTGGGGTGGCGTGGCAGCTCAGCTACGCGGCGAAGCGGCCGCCTTCGCCACCGCTGGCTATCTTGTGTTAACGTTCGACTATCGTGGGTGGGGCGCGAGTGATGGACGTGTTGTCCTCGCATCGCCAGCACCAGAGGACCGGTCAAGCGGTCGCTTTACGGCCGAGGTGATCGAGATCCGAGAGGTCGTCGATCCGCTGGACCAGACGACCGATCTTCTCAACGTGCTGCACTGGATTCAAGCCGAGCCGCGATGTGACACCGAGCGGATTGGCCTGTGGGGTTCAAGCTACTCCGGCGGCCATGTCGTGTATGCGGCCGCCCGTGATCCCAGGGTCAAGGCGACCGTGAGCCAGGTGCCTGCATTGGACTCTCGATTTGTCGTGGCCGACGATACCCAGCGTGAGCAGACCTATCGTGAAGCGACACAACGGGCGCGGGGCGAAATCGGCTATCCCGAACCGGGTGCCCGAGTGATTGGAAACCTGCGCGGGGCACCGATCCGCGAGAAACTCATGCGCTACGCCCCGGTCGAAGATGCGGACAAGGCCCCCGGTTGCGCGATGCTGTTTGTCATCGCCGAGAAGGAAGAACTCTTCGACAACGAAGACCACGCCATCAAGGCACATGCGCTGGCGAAAGGACCGAAGAAAATCGTCACCATCCCCGGCATCACCCACTATGGCATCTATCTCGCCAAGCGAGCCGAAGCCGAACGCCTTTCGCTGGAATGGTTCGACGAACACCTGAAGAAGTAAGGCCTTCGTGGGGAACAACCGTTACGCTCGAAACGCCAGGGACGGCGTTCCCTTATAGCATTCAGATCGGACAAGGGAAACGGGACAGAAGGGAAACGAAACAGGTCTACTATCGAGGTGGTAGGAATCTGCTGCGACGAACAAAACGGCCTATTGTGCCAATTTTAGACCTGTCCTGTTTGCCCTCCATTTGCCCTCTGCCGCCGTTGCTTGAGTTCGAGTCAGCTTCGGTCGAGACCTTGAAGTCTGAGCGAGTGGCTGACTTCATCGCCGCCAGCGGACGCCTAATCACTGACGTCGTCCCAATTTGGCTAGCCTGCTAAGATAGAGGTTACCGACAAAAATGGCAGGCAGTTTCATCGCAGTGGCAAATCACGTCCCATGGCAAACTATGTCGATGTCAAACCTGAACTACTTCGCTGGGCGGTGCGCCGTTCTGGCATGCCGAAGGAGGGCTACAAAGGGGCAGTCACGAAGTGGCTAGCGGGAGAAGCGAAGCCAACCTATCGGCAACTCGAAGCTTTTGCACGCCGGGCGATGGTTCCGTTTGGCTATCTCTTTCTCGATGAACCGCCCACCGAGGAACTGCCGGTCCCCGACTATCGCACGCGGGCGGATAACGGTGTGAAGCAGCCGACGCCAAACCTCCTCGAAACCATTTTCGAGATGCAGCGGCGGCAGGACTGGATGCGAGAGTACCTGCTCGAAGAAGGACAAGAGTCGTTACCGCTAGTTGGCTCGGCGAATCTCGGAGACCGTGTGGTTCCACTCGCTCGGCGAATGCGAAAGGAACTCGACTTAGCCGACAACTGGGCTGAGCAGCAGCCGAGCTACGAAGAGGCTCTCCGTTTTTTTCGTGAGCAGATTGAAGCAGCCGGCATTCTGATTTTTATCAACGGCATCGTAGGAAACAGCACCAAACGCAAACTCGACACGGAGGAGTTTCAAGGTTTTGTGCTTATCGATGACATCGCTCCGCTTATTTTCGTGAACGGGGCAGACTATAAAGTCGCCCAAATGTTTACCATCGCACACGAGCTGGCCCACGTGTGGACTGGCCAAAGTGCCCTGTTCACTTTGACGGCAACCCAACCGGCGAACATCGATGTCGAAAAATACTGCAATCGCTTAGCGGCTGAGTTTCTCGTTCCTGCTGCAAAGTTAGAAGAAGCGTGGGAACGGGCTCCAGGCGGAGACAAAGCGTTCACAACAATCGCCCGCAATTTCAAGGTCAGCCCTATCGTTGTTGCTCGCCGAGCTAAGGACTGCAAACTGATTCTTCGCGAGGAGTTTTTTGCCTTCTACAAGCGGTACATGCAACGGGAACGTAAACGAATTGAAAAGCAAAAGCCCGGCGGCAATTTTTGGAATACACAGAACACGCGGCTTGGAAAACGATTCGGTGAGGCCGTCATCGCTGCGGCTCAGGAAGGTCGGCTCTCTTATTCTGATGCGTATGACCTGACGCGACTTTACGGCCAGACCTTTGATAAGTATGCCCGCCTCTTGAAGAGAGGTGGATGATGAGCGACGCAACTATTTACGTGTTGGACGCGGACTCGTTTATTCGTGCGAAGCGGCAGCACTACGCTTTTGATTTCTGCCCTGGTTATTGGGACGCTCTTTTGCGTTCCTTCCATCAGAAACGACTGTGCAGCATCGAGCCGGTCAAGACCGAACTAGAACGAGGGAAGGACGACCTCGCCGACTGGGTCTCCGATGACGCTCCCGACGAGTTCTTCGAATCCGTCGAGGACAACGACATCACCGAGGTTTACGCGGATATCATCCGCCAAGTCCAGGCGAATCCGCTGCACCCCGCTGGGGCGAAGCAGCACTTCGCAAGGGGAGCCGACCCTTGGCTTGTCGCTTACGCACATGTATTCAGACGCGTCGTCGTAACGCACGAGGTCTCCGCCCTGAAATCGAAAGCCACTATTAAGCTACCCGATGTAGCTTCCTCTTTTGACGTAGAATGCGTCACTCCGTTTGATATGTTACGCGAGCTACAAATAAGACTGCGTTTGGGAGACCAGCCTAAACATTGAACATTCAGTGATTCGCCATGGCCATCGACCATCGTGAAATCCGTTTTGAGAATGCCTTTGAGCATCACCGTGTCCTTCCGGCAGGGCTGTGTGATTTGTTTGGGCGGGTTTGGTAGCGTGGCGGCTTTTTTTAGGAGAGCCGTTATGGGTGGACAAAAGCAGCGCGATGTTCCAACGCCGCTGGCACGTAGGCGAGATCGCTTCGGGACTTGGCGGCGGACTCGGGAAACAGGCACTCGGATTCCGGCTCGGCTGAACGAATGGAAACGGGACAGATCTAATATCGAGGTGGGAGGAATCTTCTGCGATGAACACCTAAAGAAGTAGCCACAACGGGCACCACTGCTCAATCCTCGTTGGGCTTTAGCCGGTTGATCGGATATTTCTGTCCGCCGAGTTCCATGGTGAAGCCGGTGACGGTGCCGTTGTCGTCGCGTTTGAATGATACTTTACCGGCGGTCCACCGCATGGTGAATTCCGTATCGGAGCGAGGCACCAGATCGATGACTTGTCCGGTCTCCATGTGCATCTGTAGTACATTGCCGGCCAACTTCATCGTTCCGAATTCGCCCAGAAAGCTGCCGTAGCGTCCGACAAACGGTTCGAGCTGTTGAGTGGCGAGATGGACGAACGGGGCATCGTCGACCGGCGGAGGTTCGCTCGTGCCCGAGGTGTCCAACTCGCGGAGCCAGATATTGCGGTACCGGACCGGGTTGCCGTGATCTTGCAGACCGATCGGCAGTTTATCGGGATGAGATTTGTAGGGGCGATGCTGAAGCCACGAAGTGGGGCCCCACAGTTCGACGTTGTCTTGAACCAGAATTCCATTGTGATGCACGGAGATCCGCGCCGCTGAGGCGAGGCGACCATCACGATGAAAGCGAGGACGGCGAAAGGTAATGTCGTAGGCTTGCCACTCGCCCGGCGGCAGACATGCGTTGACCAGCGGTGGGTATTGACCGTACACAGCCGCGGCCTGCCCATCGGCATACGTATCGTTCTCGAACGAATCGAGCACTTGCACTTCGTACAGACCCATCAAGAAGACGCCGCTGTTCCCGCGACCTTGGCTGCGTCCTTTGGCGGGCAGGGGGGCTGCCCATTCGACGTGAAGCTGAACATCACCGAAGACACCCGCGGAATAGACGTACCCACTGTTGGGCACCGACTCCATGTAATCATCCTTCGTTGTCCACTTGGCATCTTCTCCCTCGGCGTCGCGCCAGTTCGACAAGTCGGTTCCGTCGAACAGCATGACCGCATCGGAAGGTGGCAAGACGGGCAAGTGTTGTACGGCAGGGGTAACGACCGGCGGATGGGGGCGACGCATGTCGTGTGCCAGCCAACTCGTCGGAGATTGAGCCAGCGAAGCGGTTGATGTCGCCAACATACAACAAAGCCCAACAACCGTTCCGCTCATTTGTCGACGCATGAATTGATCTCCCTGGTGCCATGCCGATGCCGGTTGATTCAGAAGACCGATGGGGATGAAGATCCGTCAGTCCTCAATGCGATACATGTGCGTGCGGGTTCGCAGATACAGGGCGTCGCCGGAGACGGCAGGCGATGCCATGAAGCCGTTTTTTAGTTCGTTGACGGCCAAACTCTCGAACTCACGGCTGGCCTTCACCACGGTGGCCTGGCCATCTTCATCGAAGTAATAGATTCGTCCGTCGGCATGAATGGGCGAGGCCGAAAAGTTCCCGCCGAGACGCTTTCGCCAAACTTCCTCGCCAGTGTGCGCATCAGCACACGCCGCGACTCCCGAATCGTCGACCATGAACATTAAGTCGCCAATCACCAACACCGAAGGCCGCCTTGGAACAGCACGTTCTCGCTTCCAGGCAACATGCGTGTCGGTGACGACGCCCGTTCCGCCCGGGCGAATGGCCCACAGTTCGCCTCCCGCGCCAATGGGCGCATAGATCAGGCCATGCTGGATGACCGGACGGCACGCGCCGGAATGGCTGCCGATAAACTCGACGCGCCACAGCTCCTTCCCGGTCTTCGGCTCATAGGCATAGAGCGCCATCGACCCCAAGCTAATTAGCACATCGCGACCATCGACGTGCGCGATGACGGGTGTGGAATATGCCTTGCGCCAGTCGCCGTCACGTTCCGGTTTGCCAGTGTCTTCATCAAGGTCGTCGAACTCGACCGTACGATCGGTTCGCCACACGGTTTCGCCAGTCTGCTTGTCGAGCGCGACCACATACTGTTCGTCACTGCCGTCAAAGTTCAGATACAACAAACCCTTATAAAGCAAGGGCGACGAGCCAGGTCCGCGAAAGTGATTGCAGACGAAATCGGTTCGCTGCCAGATGACATCACCCGTTTCGGGATCGAGGCAGGCATTGTAAGGCGAGCCAAAACTGACGTACACACGCCCGGCTTCGATAACCGGCGACGGTGATGCGTAGGAATTGAACGGATGGCAATACTGGGGCAGGGGGACCGTGTGCAAACGTTTGTTATAAAGGATCTTCCCAGAATTCTTGTCGAGGCAAACCACCGACAGGCTCGATCCGTCTTCTGGAGCATTCGTCACGATGATGCGGTCACCCCAAATCACGGGCGACGACCACGCCTTGCCATTGATGGCCGTTTTCCAAACCACGTTCTCCGTCTCGCTCCAACGCAGCGGCAACTTGGCACCGTCGGCAAGCCCCTGATCGGTCGGACCGCGAAAGCTCGTCCACGGTTCGTCGGCGAAAACCTGATGGGACGTTGTACAAAACAATATCAGCAGGCATAGAATTGGGGAGCAACGCTTCAATGCTGCACGTGGTGTGAACGCAAAATGGCAGGTCATATCACTCGTGGGGCAGGGGTACTGGGAATCGTGGAATGGGAGCGGGGCACCTCAGCAACGTGCTTCATGGAACTGAAGTCGTCGATTATAGCCGCCCGTGCCGTGGCCTGTCGCCAACCACGGCTTCACAATATACCGTGGCATACCGCGAAAAAGAGTTGTATTACCGCCACTGATTTGGTCCATCATCGCGGGAAGCGCATACTGGGGCAGCGGCCTTTGATTTGTCCAGCAGCAGAGCCCTGGCGTTGGACTGGAAAATCGAGTGATCTGAATACCAATCGAAAACCCCCGGACCCTTGATGATCATCCGAATCGTTTGCATCACCGCCTGGCTTTCCGTCGGATCGATCTTCGTTTCGGCGGACGACGCACTGTTTCGCGACCGTGTGGCGCCGGTGTTTCGCCGTCATTGCTTGAACTGCCACAACGATGAAGTCCAAAAGGGCGGTCTGTCATTGCAAACCTCCGAGTCCATGCTCAAAGGAGGTGACAGCGGCGAGGTCGTCTTTCCCGGCGATCCAGACTCCAGCTATCTGCTCGACCTCATCACGCCGTCCGACGGCAAAGCGGAAATGCCCGAGGGGTCGGAGGCACTTTCCGAAGAAGACCGCACGGCCATTGCCGATTGGATTGCGGCGGGAGCCGCTTGGCCCGCGCGGATGGTTCTTGAACCAGAAGTGTGGTGGTCGTTCCGAACGTTGGAACAACCCAAACTTCCTGAACTCACCGAGGATCGGGCCCAATGGTGCAAGACACCAATCGATCACTTCGTGGCAAGGAAACACATCGAACTAGGTCTAAGCCCTGCGAAGGAGGCGGACCGCAGGACGTTGATTCGCCGACTGTACTTCGATCTGATCGGTCTCCCGCCAACCGCCGAAGAGGTCGAAGCGTTCGTTGCGACAACTGAAACTGGCGCCTACGCGAGCTTGGTTGATCGACTGCTGGCCTCCCAGCGATACGGAGAACGCTGGGCGCGGCACTGGCTCGATGTGGTTCACTACGGCGAGACCCATGGCTATGACAAAGATAAGCCCCGCATGCATGCTTGGCCGTATCGCGACTACGTGATTCGGTCGTTGAACGAAGACAAACCGTACGGCCAATTCATCGAGGAGCAGATTGCCGGCGATGTGCTTTTCCCCAATTCAGTCGATGGAGTGGAAGCCTTGGGATTCATCGCCGCCGGTCCTTGGGACTTCATCGGACATGTCGAAGTGCCGGAAACCAAAATCGATGGCAAAATCGCGCGGCATCTCGATCGTGATGACATGGTGCAGAACACCACGGTAACATTCTTAAGCTTAACGGTCGGCTGTGCTCAATGTCACGACCACAAGTTCGACCCGATTACCCAAGAAGACTATTACAGCCTGCAAGCCGTGTTCGCGGCGCTCGATCGCGCCGATCGAGAATACTACGACGATCCGGCGTTGACGCATCGTCGTGGCGAACTGTTGGCCCAGAAACGCGCGCTAACGAAACAACGCGACGACATCAAAGCGACAATCAAACAGCTAGGCGGCGAAGCGCTGGCCAAGGCTGAACAAGCGATCGATGCGGCCCGCGCCGCCGGCTCGCGACCGCCTGAGTATGGTTATCACAGCGCGATCGAAGCCTCGGCCGACACCGAGAAATGGGTCCAAGTTGACCTTGGGGCTGATGTGGCCATCGAGCGAATCGAGGTTTTCGGCTGCCACGACGACTTCAATGGCATTGGTGCCGGTTTCGGTTTCCCCCCGCGTTATAAAATTGAAGTGGCCAGTGACGCCGCATTTTCAAGAGACGTGCGCGTGGTCGGCGATCACACGACGGAGGATGTGGCGAATCCCGGTATCACTCAGCTTGCAGTCGATGCGAAGAGCCAAGTGGGGCGCTATGTTCGTATCACCGCGACGAAGCTAGCCCTGCGACAAGACGACTACATCTTCGCTCTGGCCGAACTCAAGGTATTCGATGCCGCGAACAACAACCTCGCCGCCGGGCAACCCGTTGCGGCACTAGATTCGATCGAACAGGGTGTCCGTTGGGGCAAGCAGAACCTTGTCGACGGCTTGCATCCCGGCGCAATGCCCGACCCCGCGGCACTTGCCACCCTGATTTCTCAGCGTGATGTTCTGCTTGAACGCCTTGTTGATGTCGATACGCTCAGGCAGCGCGACGCTGTGGAGAAAACGCTAGCGGAAACGACCCACGCCATCGACGCTTTACCGCCGACGAAACACGTTTACGCGGGGACCGTTCACCACGGCTCCGGCTCGTTTCTCGGTACCGGCCCCAACAGTGGTCATCCACGAGCCATTCACATTCTTCAGCGTGGTGATGTCCGCAACCCCGGCGAAGCAGTCACGCCTGGCGCGCTCTCAAGCATCACCGCTAACCTCAAGGTTTGAATCCCCCGACGACGCACCCGAGGGGCTACGTCGCGCGGCGCTCGCTCAGTGGCTGTCGGCAAAAGAGAATCCACTCACTTGGCGGTCCATCGTGAATCGCCTCTGGCAGTACCATTTTGGACGTGGGCTGGTCGGCACGCCGGGCGATTTTGGTCGCATGGGAGAAACGCCCACGCACCCCGAATTGCTCGACTGGCTGGCCGTGCGACTTCGTGACGAAGGTGGATCGCTTAAGGATCTGCACAGTCTGATCGTCAACAGCGCGGTGTATCGTCAGTCGTCGGGAATCGCCGATTGTCCGCAGTGTAAGCATGCGGAGGCGACCGACGATCCACGGACCATCGACTCGGGCAATCGCTATCTGTGGCGGATGAACCGACGCCAACTCGAAGCCGAGGCCATTCGAGACAGCATACTCTTCGTGTCAGGAAAACTGAACCTGGAGATGGGTGGACCGAGTTTCCAAGACTTCGTCATCGAAAAGCCAGAACATTCACCGCACTACCAATACCATCTCCACGATCCGGAAGACCCCAGTTGTCACCGTCGTAGCGTCTATCGCTTCATCGTGCGTTCGCAGTCACACCCCTTCATGACGGTGATGGATTGCGCCGATCCGTCGATTATGGTCAACAAGAGAAATCAAACCGTCACGCCATTACAGGCACTGTCGATGCTGAACAACAATCTGTCGCTGGTCATGTCCAAGCACTTCGCCGCTCGTGTAAGTGAAAGCCAGACCGATGTTCGCCAGCAGGTGAGCGAAGCCTACCGAATCGCGCTCGCCCGAAGCCCAAGTGCCGAGGAACTCAACGCACTGAGCGACTATGCGTCGGCCCATGGGCTCGCCAATGCCTGCCGTGTGATTTTGAATTTGAACGAATTCGTTTTCGTCGACTAACGATATTCAGTAGAGCCCGCCATGCATCCACGATCCGCGTTTCCGCATTCCACAAACTCGCCTCCCGTTTCTCGCCGGGAGTTTCTCATGCGCAGCGGCGGCGGTCTGGGAGGAATTGCTCTGGCAAGCCTGTTGGCCGAAGAGCGGCTGCTCGCCTCCACGGGTTCATCGGGCGTGTTGCATCATCCTCCAAAGGCAAAGCGAGTCGTCCAACTTTTCATGGCAGGCGCCGCGAGCCATATCGACCTGTTCGATTACAAACCTGCCCTCATTAAGCATCATGGCAAGCCTTCTGACTTTGGCGAGCATGTCGAGGCATTTCAAGACGGGCTAGGACCTTGGCTGCGGCCAATTTGGGACTTCAAACCCTATGGCGACTCGGGCAAGATGCTCAGCGATGTTGTCGCCCCGTTGGGCAAGGTTGTCGATCAGATGGCGTTCGTACACAACCTCAAGGGCAAGACCGGCGTGCATAGCCAAGCGACGCTGCTGCAAGCCACCGGATTCAATCGTCCCGGCTTTCCGTCGATGGGCTCCTGGATCACCTACGGCCTGGGAAGCATCAATGAGAATCTCCCGGCATACGTGGTGTTGCCCGATCATCGCGGTCTAGCTTCCAACGGCACCAAGAATTGGGACAGTGCATTCCTGCCCTCTCAGCATCAAGGCACGGTGATCTATCCCGAGCGAGACAATCCCATCGTCGATTTGTTTCCCGACGAGCACGGCGACTTCATCACCGAAGAGAGCAGCGCGGCAACCATCCCAATCCTCAATCGGCTCAATCGTGCGCATGCCACCAAACGTTCGGGCGACGGGCGGCTCGACGCACGCATCCGCAGCTACGAACTTGCCGCCAACATGCAACTGACCGCCCCCGAAGCGATCGACATTGCACACGAGCCCGATCATATTCTCAAGCTTTATGGCCTGGACCATATTCCCTCGGCGTTTCCCAAGGAGATCAACGCTCGCGAAGAGACAATCTATTTCTCGAAGAAGTGCCTGGTCGCGCGTCGACTATTGGAACGAGGCGTTCGCTTCGTGCAGGTTTGGAGCGGCAACGACAATGGATTTCCCCGCCGCAATTGGGACTCACACGAAGATGTCAAACGCGACCATGGTCCGCTTGCCGAGGGGATGGCCCGAGGGTGTTCGGCGTTGATACAAGACCTGAAGCAACGCGGGATGCTCGACGACACGATCATCCTTTGGACGACTGAATTCGGACGCATGCCATCGTCGCAGGGTGGCAAAGGACGCGACCATAACCCCTATGTGTTCACCAACTGGCTTTGCGGCGGAGGCATCAAGCCGGGGATAAGCCATGGCCCTTCGGACGAGTGGGGCTACAAACCGCTGGATCGCAATTCTCCGACCGAGGTGTACGACATTCACGCCACCGTGCTGCATCTACTGGGTATCGATCACGAACGTCTCACCCTCCGCGACAACGGAATCGATCGCCGGCTAACCGACGTCCACGGGAAGCTGATTCCAGAAATCATGGCTTAGCAGACTGTGGAAGCCGGAATCCACAGCAGTCTTGTCATGCTTACTCTACAAGTGAGAAAAACCTGTCACGGCATGCACCGCCGGTCGAAAAACTCCTTTCTTCATCGTGGACGAATCTAGCATGCATCGCCAACAGCCCTTACAATTGTTGGCGAGCATGTAAACGCAATGAGAACTCACGAGATCCAAACGAACGATGCGAAGTGAAAGCGAAACTTCGATCCGCCTAGGACGTCGTGCATTCCTCAAGAACGGCGTGTTGGTTCTGACAGCCGCGGGGGTGGACGTGTCGTCGGTCTTCGCCGACCAGAGCGATCAACCAACGGCGCTCACGATTGGATTGGTCACCGACCTGCATTACGCCGACAAGGCCTCCGCGGGCACGCGCCACTATCGAGAGACGCCCGACAAGCTGGCCGAAGCTGCCGCGGAATTTGGCAAGCAGGAACCGTCGATGCTTGTCGAACTGGGCGACCTCATTGATGCCGCTGACTCCGTGGAAGTGGAGCTTGGCTATCTCAAGCGGATCAACCGAGACTTCTCCGCGATCTGCAAGAACCGACACTACGTACTGGGGAATCACTGCGTTTACACGCTCAGAAAGCAGGAGTTCCTCGAAACCGTCGAACAGAAGAAATCGTATTACTCCTTCGACGCGGCCAATTTCCATTTTGTCGTACTAGATTCCTGCTTTCGCGGCGATGGCGTACCCTATGGCCGAAAGAACTTCGATTGGACCGATCCCAATATTCCCGCTGCTGAACTTGATTGGCTCAAAGCTGACTTGAAACAGACGTCGAAGAAGACCGTCGTCTTCGCACACCAGCGCCTTGATGTCAGTAATCATTCCGGAGTCAAAAATGCGGTTGAGGTTCGCAAGGTGCTTGAAGAATCAGGAAAAGTTCTAGCGGTCTTTCAAGGACACAGCCACGCGAACGATCACAACGAGATTGAGGGAATTCACTACTGCACACTGGTTGCCATGATCGAAGGATCGGGGCCCCAGAGCAATGCCTACTCGCTACTACGTCTCGCGGAGAATGGGACGATTCACATCTCGGGATTTCGCCAGCAAAATGACTACACCTGGAAATCTTGAGCGGAGCGTGAGCCGTGAACGAACTTGAAGGCTCGCCTCAAACCACCGATGAGCCTCACCTCTCCGTATCAATTGCGTCGATCGAAGATGAGATCGCCAACGGTGTGACGCATGGAATCGGCCTGCTGCTGGCCATCGGTGGGTTGTGCTCGCTGTGTGTGCTCACTGCCTACCATGGCAATGTGTGGCACATCGTGGGATGTAGCATTTATGGGGCGTCGCTGGTCATTCTTTACACTGCTTCAACCCTGTACCACTCCGTGCAGCGACCCGCGTTGAAGGCCATGCTCCGCACGGTCGATCATGCGGCGATCTTTCTGCTCATTGCCGGAACCTACACGCCCTTTACCTTGGTCAACCTCCGTGGGCCCCTGGGCTGGTCTCTGTTTGCTGCCGTGTGGACACTTGCAGTCATCGGCATCACGATGAAAATCGTCTGGGGACATCGCTGGCAATGGGTTTCGTTGGCCATGTATCTTGCCATGGGTTGGATCTGCCTGTTCGCCGCCAAACCCCTGATGGCCGCCATTCCCACCGGGGCTCTTTGGTTACTGGCGGCCGGTGGTGTGGCCTATACCGTCGGAACCATCTTCTACGTCCTGGATGACATCCGTTACTTTCATGCGGTGTGGCACGTTTTTGTCATGGCGGGAAGCATCCTTCATTTCCTCGCGGTGGCGTTCTACGTTGTGCCCTGGACAAGGTAAGCCCAGTGGCGTTCGGCTAGAATTAAAGTATGATCCGTCGACAACGCCATAGGTTCGACTCATACCAATCCGCGCGCCGTTTCGCGCAATCCCACCCAAGAGCCGGATGCACAATTGAAGCAGGATGTAAATGCCCGGGTTCGACAGCGCGCCCTCGTCGCATGCGTCGTGGCTGCCTGCATTGCTCCGTTTGCAGTCTATGGGGCGTATCAGGCGTTGGCCAACATGCGCAACGACGTGCTTCAATGGACCTCTTCCGACCTGGAAGCCAAACGCACCTTCGACTGGTTTGGCGAACACTTTGAAGGTCAAGAGATTATCTTGGTCTCATGGCCCGGCTGTTCAGTCGATGATCCTCGCCTCGATCGGTTCGCCGAACGACTGCGACAGGAAACAACAGTTCCTGCCGGACAAAACCACCTGCCTCTGATCGAAAGCGTGACGACCGGCGCCGATGTGTGGCGCGAGCTAACGACCGCGCCGGCCAACTTCTCGCCACAACAAACCTTCGCCAAGCTCCGCGGTGTGATGATCGGTCCAGACGGCAAGACCAGTGGCGCCGTCGTGGTGTTGACCAAAGAAGGAACCGGGAAAGGCCAGGAAGCGGTCACGCTCGTGCAGTCTGTCGCCGGCCAGATCCAAGGGCTCGATCCCCAAGAAATCAAGCTTGCCGGCTATTCCGTACAGATGGCCGCCATCGATAGGGCCAGCCTTGCCACGATGTATCAGATGGCCGTTCCCGCGGGCTTTGCCGTAATGCTCGCGGCTTGGTTTTTTCTACGCAATGTTCTACTCACGCTCTCCGTCGGCCTGTTCGCGGCATTTTGCCAAGCCGCTTCGCTGGCGATGGTGTATTACCTCAACGTTCCGATGAGCGGCATGCTTACCATCATGCCGGTACTGATCATCGTGATCTTCGTTTCTGGTTCCGTGCATTTGATCAACTACTACAACGATGCCGTACACGAATCAGGACCAGGCGATGCACCGACCATCGCGCTTCGTGTTGGTGGGTTTCCGTGTTTCTTGGCCGTTGTTACCAGTGCTATTGGAATTGCCTCACTAACCGTGAGCAACATACAGCCAGTCCGGGTGTTTGGCTGGACAACGAGCCTGGCGCTGATCATCACCGTGGTCACGCTGTTGACGTTGCTGCCTGGGGTGCTGCTTCTTATATCACACCGTTCTGGCGGGCAGCGGCCAACAATCCAAAAGTCCGATGACTCGAAAGCGGCGGCTTTCTGGTCCTGGCTGGCACATTTCATTCAGCGGTTTCAGCTTCCCGTGCAGTTGGCCTTTCTAGCACTCACGGTGCTCTGCGCGATCGGGCTGTGGAACGTGCAAACTTCGATGCAATTGCGAGACTTCTTCTTGGAATCGAGCCGCATCGTTCGAGATTATCGTTGGGTAGAAGACCGGCTGGGGCCCATCTTCCCGTCTGAAGTCGTTCTCCGATTCGATGAGTCGTCTGCGTTGAACATGCACGACCGTTTGCGACTGGTGACGCGAATTGAAAGGGCGATCCGCAAAGAACACGCGCAGGCGGTCACCGTTTCAGCCGCCACATTCACGGCCAGCCCCGTCCTGTCGAGTCGCCTTCGTTGGGCAGTGCGTCGCGCGGTGATGTTGCGAAAGCTGGAAGAGAACCGTGCACGGTTGTTGGAAAAGAAGTTTTTGAAGATGATCGATGGAGACGAATACTGGCGCATTTCAGTTCGACTGCCGTCGCTGTCCGACGAACCGTTTGACAAAAAGCTCGCACAACTACAACGAACCGTTGAGGCCACCATTCAGCAGCGCGTACCAGAGGAAGCCGACCATATCACGGCGATCCACACCGGTTTGCTGCCACTGGTTGCCAACTCCCAGGCCGAACTTCTGCATGGCCTGATTATGAGTCTGCTAACGTCGGTATTCTTGATCGGCGGAGCGCTCATCGTTGGCTTGCGAAGCGTGCGTCTGGGGATCCTCTCGACGTTGCCCAATTTCTTTCCCATCATCATCGTCTTCGGAGGACTTGGTTGGCTGGGTCGACCGGTCGATATCGGCACGATGATGACCGCCAGCATTGGCCTTGGAATTGCCGTTGACGATACGGTTCACTTTCTCACTTGGTTCAAGCGCTCGATCGACGCGGGCTTCTCCCGCCGGGAGGCGGCTTGCAAAGCGTACCTGCGATGTGGCAGCGCCATTGTCCGCACCACAATCATCTGCGGAGCGGCGATGATCTTGTTCGCCTTCAGCAGTTTTGGCCCGGCGCGTCAGTTCGGCAATACCATTTGTTGGCTGCTCGGCGCGGCGTTGATCGGCGATTTGCTCCTGTTGCCCGCTCTGTTGGTCGGCCCCATCGGTCGGTTGGTGATCCCCGATCAAGTCGATCGACCGGCAGTTGCGGAAACGGCTGAAGTTGCCGTTTGATACGGCTGAAGACAAAAGGGCAGGGGGGGCAGACACAGGGTGTGTCGTGCGACCAGACCAGGGTGCCGTGCCTATGCTCACAACTGGCCGCCGATATACTACGCACAAGATTCACTTCATTCGTTTTGATGTGAACCAAGCCGAATAGGACGTGGTGCCGGAGCAACAACTCGTGCGACGCTTCAAAGGACTTTTACGCGATACGTGGTGGCTGTGGATACTGTTCATTGCCATCTGCGGGGGGATGATCTATTTCGTCAGCCCCGTCTGCGCCGTCATGATCCCCATCCTCATCTTCACCTTCGTCTACTTCGGCATGATTCGCTACGACGAACAGGGAAACGCCAGGGAGATCGGCGGAGGGTGAAGAGGGTTCGCTAAATAAATACTGAGTCTGCCTTGTTCGTGGGAAGAACAGGATAGGAGTCGGATGGCATCCCCCTTTCTGCTCTTGTACCATGACGGTTACCCATTGGTTCATTCTCCTAATACGGAAACCGGTCGATGCGGACGATGGCTCAGTTTGTAGTCGTGTTGGCAACTCTTGTAACGCCTACGGTTGGTGAAGAGTCGTCCCATACGATGGAAACGGAGCAGCTTGCCGAACGTCGCGGCGAGTATGTGCAGTGGATTGCTGAAACATTCGGCAAACTTGAACCGAATATGGATCAGCGCGATGGCCGCCGCTGGGGACTGAACCACGCCCGGCTGGTGCTCAACCGTGATCTTGACAAGGCTAATCGCTTTTTCGAGTCGTTCGGCCCGATACCCAAAGACGGCGACATCTATTTCATCCGTTTCCTGCGGACCCTTCTCGACTTTCAGGATTCGCCCCGTCTCTCGGAGAATGCCAAAACGCACATCATCGGCATCCTCAAGACGTGGCCTCAGAACGCCCTGACATCCCGTGCGTTCTGGCCACCACGTCACACAGAAAATCACGATCTGATGAACTTAACCATCGGGATGTTCGCCCAACAGAACCGAGGTGGCGACATCTCGGGCCACGTCCGCGAAATCAAGAAATTTATCACACAACGGTTTGAACGGGGATTTGTTGAATGGAATTCGAAGTGCTACCAGTACCACTTCTCGAATCCGCTGATCATCTTGGTTGACTACGCACCGGATGATGACCTGCGCCGTGGCGCACAAGCACTTCTGAACATCATGCTGGCCGAACGCGCACTGCTGAGCGTAAACGGTTATTTGGGCGGTCCAGCTTTTCGTTGCCGCACGGCCGATGTCGCCGGTTCGCTAACCAACCGCAAAGTTGCTTACCTGATGGATGCCCGTTACGACGGGTTCCTCCCCACTGTGTGGCTTGCTTTCGGCATGGGAGAACCACGGTTTGATTTCGCCAATGCCCGCGTTCCCGGCTTGGAGCCGGCCACGATCCATATTGCCAGCTCAAACGAGCCACGGCTGAAGCAGGACGAAGGATTGTTTTTCGCATGCAGCGAGTTCCGTCCGCACCCGGTTGTGCGTGCCCTGGCCGAAGATGCGAAAACCCGTAAAGTTCTCATCTACAAAGGCCAGCGTTACCTGGGTTGGCCGAACGATTCACTCTGGAAAACCCAACACTGGCTCCCAGGGGCGATCTACTATTACAACACGCCGCACATTTCGATGGGGTCGGTACACTCCGCGGGAGGGATTCTTCAATCACGATACAACAGCGTTCTGTTCGGGGCTGATCCCTCGCAAGGGTTGCGTGTGGAGATGATCCTTCCGGGCGCCCCTCCGCACAAACGACGCTACGAAGCGCGGGGGCGAGTCGTTCAGCACAAGAATTGGCTGCTTGGTCAAGGGACGCTGTTCGAGGACGGCGGCGTGAAGGCCCGTGAGGTAGGCCGTTGGAATGTCTATCGCGTCGGAAAAGGGTTGTGCGCTCACAGAGAACTCTTAGACTCCCACCACATTTTGCAAGTTTCAGACCTCGACACGCACGCCAACGAAGAGGCGTTCGCCAAAACCTTGACCGTGCCGAAAATCGAGTTGCAGCACGTCCACACAGTGGTCGACGGAGACCGGATCAAGGTCGACATGAGTGATATGAGTATCTCGATCAACGACAAACCGCGGCCACATCCCCCGAAGATGCTGCATGACTGCGACGCGATGAAGTCGGAATACGGCAGCGGCAAGATCACGATCTACACTAAAACCGGTTCCGTGACATTCGATGCCGACAATTGGAACGGCGAAGATCGAGGCGAGTAATTCGGGCTAGTGGCCTAGTGATTGGTCAGACGAAGGCGCTGCGTCCGCGATTCGTTCAGTCATCGCTCAGGGTAGAGCCTTCCAAGCCATGAAACTGGGCCGGGGCCTCATTGCTGGGGCCGGTGGCATCCTCCACTTCTGGCCAGCCGCCACGGGCCATCATTTGGGCGTCTACGTAGAGAATCACACCGAACCATGCGCCGACCACGGCGACCCAGATCAAACTGGCAACGATGCAATGTTTGACGAGATTGTGCGCATCGGGGCCAAATTCGCCGGACTTTAGCCGCCGCCATATTTGGGCAGCGTTCGAGAGATTCCCCGCCGGGTCGACGTGCGAAGGCGCCAAGTTGCGCTGCGCCCTGCCGAGCGCTCTCCCACCGCGAAAGCGGCGCACGCGGGTATGGTAGTACAGTGACAACAGAGCCGGGAACCCGACCATCATCACAAACCCAATGAGCAACGCCCGATCCCAATTCTCGCGTACCATCAAAAAGTCGATCATCAACGTTCCCTCTTGTCATGTAGGGTGACGTCAAGCGGAGCGCGGACGCACCGCAATTGGTCAGCCGAAAGTGGTGCGTCCGCGCTCCACTTGACGTCACCCTACCGAATGCTTTTCACAACAAGTTACGAGATATTGGGCGAGCGAGATACAACTCGATTCGGCCTACTTGCCGAAATGCTTATCGGCGAAGTCGAGGTAGGCGGCCCAATCATAGTCGGTCACGTCGTGGGCGCCGCTGCGAATGTGGTAGCCGATGGTGCCCATCACCGGCTGGTCGATCTCGGGCATTCGCTCGGTGCCAAGCCCTGGTGTGCCAAGCAGACGATAGACAGGATCGGCGTTCAACGCGGAAAGAAACTCGCCTTTGGGATCGGCCCAGCGGTCTTCAGCCGCACTGGCAACGTAGACGGGCCGGGGGGCAATGAGTGCGACAAGCATGTGCTGATCGACGGGCAATTCGTTCTCACGATCATTGAACGCTTTGAAGTTTGTGCAAAACCAATGCGGAAAGGCCGTGTTGATTCGCTTAACCTTTTCGCCAAACCGCCGCCGGCTCAATGCCGCCCCGCCGCAGCCTGAATCGTTGGAGATGGTGATTGCGAATCGCTCGTCGGTGGCTCCGGTCTTCCCCAACCGCGAATGTCCCATCACGGCAACGTGGGCAGCATCAATCCGATTGTCGGTCTCCAGATAATCCATCGCCCGGCTTAACCCCCAGGCCCAAGCCGCGATGCTGCCCCATTCGGCGTCCTTGGGTCGGGTTTGACCTGGGCCATAGAACAACGGTTGCACGCCGTTTTGAAACCCGTCGTTGTAGTCGGGGTCGATGTCGCCGTAGTAATAGGTGGCCAAAGCGTAACCGCGGTCGATGATCTCCTCGACAGCCCAACGCGGGGTGCTCTTCCCTCGCGAAGTTTCAGTGGAACGGTGATCGACGATGCCGTGATTCTTGTTGTCCCGCATCCAACTCGGCGAGAGCCTGATCGCCGGGTCCATGACAATCGAATGATTCCCCCAAAAGTTCAGCACCAAGAACACTGGCACGGGTGACTCGATATGGTTGGGCATGTAGATCAGCAGATCCATGCTCGGCCCGTCAGCAACTTCGGAGAAGCGAATGGTGACCTGCTTCCGTGTCGCGCGGCCGCCGAGTGCCTTCTCCTCATGGTCGAATACTTTGAACGACATGCCCTCCGGCCGCCCGGGACTGCGACCGTAAACGTACTTCTCGAACAGTTTCAGTATCTCGGGCCGCCGTTTGGATCGCCAGGTCTCGACATCTTCGACAGGTGTCCCGTCGCTAGTGATCAATGGATCGGGCAACACATATTCCGGCACCTTGCTTTCATCGTAGTTAACATCTTGTGCTTGCGTTGCAGGCAACCCTTGGGGGGCGGCGGTGATCAACAACAAAACGAATGCAGTCGCGCGAATCATATTTCAATCCTGCCGTGAAGTCGGACCCAGTGGGATGTGATGTATCTTCCAAGAGCACCATGCTATCAGCC
>CAZNXE010000076.1:8562-20573 GCA_964576465.1 uncultured Planctomycetaceae bacterium | reverse complement strand
CCTGCTTCGCACGCCTTGCGACGAGATGATTCGCTCGTCCTTGGGGCTGAAAGCGCATTTCAAAACACGTTCTAACCCGAATGATTGCCTTCGACGAATTGCTATCACGACGTGTTCCATGACATTACGCATTTTCGCACAAGCTAAACTGGCCACGTCGTTCTCTGCGGACGATGCTCCAGGTTTGTTGCTCGAAGGGGCCTGGGACAAGTCTCACGAAGACACTGCTGATCCTCCACGTTGGGATCTCGACCAACTCATCGACGTGGGTTGCTCGTGGGTCGACGACGAGGCCATCCGCCTCGCTGAACAACTGGCCCACGGCAACGCGACCCATCAAGCACCCGATGAGCCGATCACGCTGGCATACGTCAATGCCCTGGCATTGCGGTATTATCTTGTCAAGCTCCTGCGTCCGGTAGCCTTGTACGAACATGGGCTTTCCCCGGCGGCGCAGACCGCGGTCGAGTTGCATGCAACCCGGGGTCGCGATGAAGATTATGCACAGGTGCTCTCGCAACTCTGGCGACTGCATGGCATTCACGGCCGCGTCTCGTGGCATTCTGGTTTGCCGGTGCCTGAAACCAGCCTTGCTCACAACGCACGCTGGCGACAGGCGGCGGCGTTGGTCAATCGGGCAACCGCTTCTCCAGGCGGCTCGTTCGAGGATCGACGACCGCGTGTCGTACTCTGTGGAAATCCCCGTATTCTAGATCCCATCTGCAAGGAGCTGTTGCGCCGCGACTGCCGCGTGTGGTGGTTGTATGACCGGTTTGCCGTTCGTAGTTGGCTGCAATGGCGATGGCGCGGGGTCGGGCAACTTGTTTGCGACTCGAGCCAGGAAAATGAAAATCGTCTCCCTTTGCGTGCATCACAACGCGGAACGGTCCGCAAACCATCATTGTGGTCGCACGGTGTCGACTTGGCCGAGATCGTCGATGCCTGGCTCTCTCGCATGGCCACGTCGCGGGGCCCGTCGCAAACGCGACTGGTTGAACAGATCACGACTCATTTCGACACGGTGGCTCCGACGCACGTTGTGTTGGACGAAGACGCTACACCGCTGGCACGATGTGCGGTAGCAGTCGCACGCCGAGTCGGCGCCTCTTCATCGGTCGTCCAGAATGCGGCGACTGGGGTTCGTTTCGGCTTCGTCCCTCTGGCCGCGGATCAAGTGTGTGCATGGGGTGAAACTTCACGTAGGCAGTACGAGCGGTGGGGTGTTCCAAGAAGTCGGATCAAAGTGACCGGCTCCTCCTGGCACGATGTGCTCGTCCGTCAACTCAAACCATCGCGGAAAACCAACCGTCGAGCAGCCACACCGCACATCGTTGTGATCATGACTCCGCCCGCCCGTGACAATCGCCCCGACTTGGTCTCCTACCACAAGACTTCTCGTACCTATCGACACATGCTTCTCTGGGTATGCGAGTGCCTCAGCACACTCCCTCAAGCACGCACCACTTTCAAGCTGCATCCCCGGCGCGCCGGACGCGAAGAAATTGAGACGGTTCTTGGCGAGTTCCCTTCGTTGCGGGTGCGGATGGTCGAGCAAGCCCCACTGGCGACCGTACTACGAGATGCTAGCTGTGTCATTAGTCTGGGTAGCAGCGTGGGGGTCGAAGCAGCCTTGGCCGAAGTGCCTGTCGTGCAGGTGCTACCAGAGGGCAGCGGAAACTTTCTTCCGGCGTCGCAGTGGGGGATGCTCGGCACGGCCCGTTCGCAAGCAGAGCTTGACTGCTTGCTGCACGAAGTGCTTGCGTCTCCGGCAGCGACACCAAGCCCCGCAGTGTTCGCCAACACCAGCGGTACGGCATCCGTCGACATCGTCGAGACGATTCTCGCATCGTCGACCGCCCTGCAAGTCCACAACGACCCTTCCTCCGCCGCTCACATCATCGCCATGGCAAAACGCTCGGCTGCATAACACACCTTGGCGATCATCAACCCCTTCGCGAATCAAGAATCCGTCTTGCCTCGCTGGCCGTATCCCGGCGATGATCTGCCAGCTTTTCCTCGGGCTTCCCTCGCCTATGAGTGGGATTGATGGCAACGCAGGCAACCATTGTCGGTCAACTGGCACCTCACGAGGTGTGCGCGCCAGATCGCGGATGGCGGACTGTTGTCCGTGACGGTTCGCTAGTCGGCAGCGGGACGATCGCGGGCCAGATGTTAGGCGTTGCGACAAGTCTATTGCTCCGTATGTTGCTGAGCCCTGCCCAGATGGGGCTGTGGCAGGCATTCAAACTGGTGCTGTCCTACGCTGGGTTCGTCAATCTTGGCGTAACGAAGGCGGCGACCCGTGAACTGACGATCGCCCGCGGACGCGGTCTTCCACTGGAGGCCCAACGCAGCCGGAACTTGGCGTTCACGTTCAGCGTGGCGACCACGACCGTGTACGCGCTGGCGCTCCTCGGCGCGGCGATTTTGATTTGGTCGCGTAGTGGCCCCGCGGCGAACTCAATGTGGGTTGTTGGCCTGGGCGTGATTGCGGCGATATGTGTAGCCCAGCGGTTTCTCACCTTTCACATCGCAATGCTGCGCGCCGAGCGCTGCTTTGCTGCGGCGGCACGTCTTGCCATTTTGGAAGCAGCGTTAACGCTGTGCATCTGCGGAGCCGGGGCCTGGGCGTTTGGGTTGTACGGTCTGCTAGGTGGTTGCTTGGTTGTTTCGATTATTTGTGGTTGGGTGGCGAGAAACACCAGCAGCGTGCCACCGCAATGGGCGTGGGATCTCCGCGCTACGAAAACACTAATCGCGGTGGGGCTGCCCATCGTATTGACCGGTCTCGTCATGACGCTGTTCCACTCGGTCGACCGGATCATGCTGTTGGCCTATTTGCCCGATGGTGCCTTTCAGCTTGGTGTCTATTCGACCGCGCTGTTGGTCACCACGCAGCTCTCGGGCGTGGCCAACATTCTGGCAACAACCATGGCCCCACGATACGGAGAGACATTTGGCCGCTGGAGGAGTGAGCGTCGCGTCGCCCAGCTTGCGGCCCGTGCTACAGAACTGCACGCGGCAATTGCGGTGTTGTCTGCCGGCTTGGCGCTAGTCGCCGGGCCGCCCGTGTTGGCGTGGTTGTTGCCCGATTACGCTGCCGGCTTGCCATCGTTAACGTGGTTGATTCCCGGGGCGCTCTCGCTGGCCGTGGCGATGCCGGCGACACAGTTTCTGGTGACCACGAAACATCAAAACCGTGGGCTCTTCGTGGCATGCGTGGCACTTGCGGCTGCTGCGGCAGGAAACCACATCGCGCTATCGACTGGCTGGGGCCTATTGGGAGTGGCCGCGGCAACCTGTCTGGCACAGATGTTGTTTGCCGTTGGCATCATCGCGGGATCGTTTTGGAATCTACTTTCGTGGCAGCAACGGTTTCGGTATGTCGTGGCCGTGGCATGGACGATTGGCCCCACATTCGCTGTCGCCCAGCTTGCAACACGCAGTAGCCAATATCATGCAGGCGACTGGTCGCATGTTCTGGTCGGAGTCTTGATGGTCGTTGCCACATGGGCCGTGTCGTGCGGCATCGGGTGGCATGCAGGCCGGTGGGGTGAAATGTGGCGTGGATGATCGCTAGGAAACGAGGCAATGAACCGACGATGAGCCGTCCAACACTTGATGCGTTGCGGCAGCGATGCCCAAAGCCGGGAGCCGCGAACCTGGGGAACTGGATGGCACGGCGTGTCGCGCGCCCGCTAGCGCTCCACATCACCTGGGTTGTCATTCCGTGGGGAATTTCGGCGCACAGCATGACATTAGCTGCGATGGCAGTGGCCATCGCTTCGGCGGTGGCATTCGGGTTCGGAACCGTTGCGGGGTTCTTGATTGGCGCGGCGTTGTTGCAGTTGTGGTATCTCCTGGACCATGTCGACGGTCAGCTCGCCCGCTTCCACGGAACCGCCTCGCTCGACGGCGTGCAGCTCGACTACCTGATGCACCATCTGGTCAACATCATCGTGCCGGTTGGCGTCGGTTGGGGCTTGTCCGTCAATCATGGTCAGCCCGCGTGGGCGCTAGTCGGGTTTATCTGGGGGCTAACCCTGCTAAGTGTCGGGCTATGGCACGACTGCCGTTACAAGGCATTCGTGCAACGGCTTAAGTGGGTCCGCGGTCAACTGACGGTTCACGGCGGAGGCGTGCCTGAGCCGCAACCGCCGATTCCAACGTCTTTCAGTCGAAGATGCGTTTGGATACTGCGAAAGCTGTGTGAGATCCACGTGGTGATGAACGTGCTGTTGGTGATGTCAGTGGTGGCATGGAGTTTCGCGGACAGCCGGCTCGTGTTGTTAACAGTCACGGTCGTTGCGATGTGTGCAGCCTCCGGTCTGGTCGCGGTCAGCAGCATTGCGATGAGCTTGAGACGACAAACTGCGGAGCAAGAGTTTGCTGCGTGGTATCGGTTGCCCCCTGATGATGCTCTGGTATTGCGTGACGGCTGGTGGTGTGTCGAGCCGTCTGAGGAGGTGTCATCAGCTCGGTGTTTGAAGGCCGACGATTCGGTGGCGGCAGAAGTGCTAGCAGCACAACCTCGGAGGTAAGTCGGATAGCACCGATTTCACCACCAGACACCGTGTCATCTTGACCCGAGCGGCTCGATGGTCCTATCTTTGCAGCCCACGATTGCCAATTCCGGGCCCGCGGGATGCGGGTGTCATTCTACGTAGACGCTTCGACGAGCTAGCGGATCAACTTCCATCGGACGGTTCACGGATGAACGTCGACCTGGTTGTACTCAATTTCAACGGTCGCGGTCTGCTTCGGCAGTGCCTGCGGTCGATCATTGATGCTGCCGCCGCGTCTCGGCATGCCTGCCGAGTGGTGGTCATCGATAACGCCTCGACGGACGGTTCGATTGAATTCCTCCGCGAGCAGTTCCCTGAGATTCACATCCAGCGGTGCCCGAACCTCGGGCTCTGTTCCTATAACTCGGTTCTTCCGCAGATCGAAAGCCGTGTGGCGGTGCTGCTGAATAACGATATTCGGTTAGACCCAAATGCTATCGATCCGTTGATCGAACCGCTGGAGCTAAGGGGGATCGATGCGGGCGGGAGGTGCTATATGACCGCGCCGCAATGTCGGAGTTGGGCCAGCGGCGATTACGAGGGGCTCAAGACTGCCGTGCGTTGGCGATGGGGTCTGGTTCAGGCCACCGCAATGTACGATGGACACCAACCCCATACTCAACAACCGGGGCTTACCGCTTCGGCGGGTGCCGTGATGGCAGTCGATCGCGAAGTGTTTCTACAGTTGGGAGGGTTCGACACGCTGTTTCTTCCCGGGCGGCTCGAGGATCTCGACCTTGCGTTCCGTGCTCATCAGAGGGGATACGTTGCCGAATACGTTCCGCGAAGTGTGGCCTATCACGCAGGGCAGGCAACTTTTGCTCGCGAGTTCGGTACGGCAGGATGCGATCACTTGGCATTGCGGAACACGCTGCTGTTTCAGTGGAAGAATCTTCGTTGCCCCACGCATGTGCTTCGACAAGCTGCCGGATACTCAGCACGTCTTGCCCGAGACATTGTCACCGCGCCCTTTGAAAGTCGCCCGCGGCGATGGCGATTCATTCGCGCCTGGTTTGACGCCCGGCGGCGATGGAGCGTCGAGCGCGAAACAACGACGGCGCACTTGGCTCGCGGCGTGAAAGGCTTGCAAGTTGAACGCGAGTTTTTTCGCATGTTTCACCCACGTCGAATCGACACGCTGTCGGTAAGTCACGTGGCACAAGGTCCATCGTGTTCGGCGGACGCTGATGTTGATCAGCAGCGCGAAGTTGCCACGGAAGCGCCGTCGTACGAGACGGTTTAGAGTTCCTACCACAAAGGATTCCTGTTTTGCAGGCGTTGGATACCATGCATGGCCAGACCATCGCTGCCGGCGATCGATATCCCATCTCGCGATGGTATGCCCGTCCCTGCGCCGAGCTGGTTGCGGATGTGCTGGTCGACTCTGCCCTGCGACCGTCACACGTTACGTTCGTGGGGCTGTTGTGCGGTCTCTCTGCCGCGGCAAGCTTGGTCGTGTGGCCAACGGGTTTGTACTTCGTCGCAATGTTGGTGTGGTTGAGTTGGTTCTGCGACCGGCTCGATGGTGCCTTGGCGCGAAGACAACGCACAACCTCGGCTTGGGGGGCATGGTTTGACGCCAACGCAGACGAGCTTGTCGATCTTGGCATTCACGCCGCCGTTGCCTATGCCGCGACAGCAATCTCTACATCCCAATGGCCCTGGATACTGTATCTCGCGTTCGTCTTCGGTAAGTATCAACTCATGCACGGATTGAGCACCGAACGCGACATTGTGTCGACATGCGATCTAGGTGACAGCCCTCTACCTTCCAAACCATCCCACGCGGGGACATGGATTAGCCGCCTGTACCATCTGCCGGCGAACGCCGACGTTCGGTTACACCTGTTGATCGTTGGGCTGCTTACCGGCTGGCTGCAAACCGAATTGCTGTTGCTGGCCCTGTATTACAACTTTCGTTGGCTCGCAAGGATCGGGCTCGTTGCGGCACGGTTGCGGGGGGTCGCGCGATGAGTTCCAACCCTTCGATTTCCGTGGCAATGATCGTGCTCGACGAAGCACCGCGACTGCGTGAATTGTTACCGCAGCTAACTTGGGCCGACGAAATCGTTCTCGTCGACGGTGGTTCCCACGACGAGACCGTTGCCATTGGAAAGCAACATGGATGCCGCGTGGCGACGCGTCGCTTCGATCACTTTGCCGCACAGCGCAATTTTGCCCTTTCACAATGTCGTGGTGATTGGGTGCTGTCACTCGATGCCGACGAACGTCCGACCGCGGCGATGGTCGACGAGATGCGCGAGAGAACTCGCGGCCCCCAGTGCGACGCATACCGAGTGCCGATTCGCAGTACGATCTTCGGCCGTCCGATGCGATTCAGCGGCACCCAAAACGATCGGCCGATTCGTCTCGTGCGACGCGGTCAAGCGCAGTGGACGGGGCACGTTCACGAACAACTCGATGTTCAGGGAAACATCGGGCAGCTTGAACATTCACTGCAACACAACACCTTGCCCGATCTCGATGCGTTCTTGTCCAAGATGCACCGCTACACGCGGCTCGAAGCAGAACGTCGCGTTGACGAGGGCGTCGCACCCGTTCGAGGTTCCACGTGGCGAGAGCCGGCACGTGAAGTGTTTCGGCGGCTGATCTGGAAACATGGTTGGCTCGACGGACCGCATGGCTGGGCCTTTTGTCTGCTCAGCGGCCTTTCGGCATGGGTCGTGGCCGACCAACACGACAGGCTTTGGCGTTCCCGTCGGAGTGAGACCCCTGAAAACGTCGTCGCAAGCAGCGGCTTGGTACCGCAACCTCATTCGGCAGCCCATCGAGTCGAACGTTTGGTCACTTGCGACAGCGGGGCATCGTGATGAACCGTGGCCATTTGCCAGTCCTGCCGTTGTTGCTGAGTAAGGTTCCCTCGCCGTTGCGCGCGTGGTTGAAACAGGAAGGAATTGCATATCAAGATCATCTCACGACAGAAGCCATCGGCCGCTTCGTGCTGTTCGACTCCCGAACGACCCCACCGCCACCGCTCGCAACGGGGCAGGTGGCCCTTGACGTCGACCGGCTGCGTACTGCGTTTCGCACCGATCCGTTCGACGAATGGCTCGACACCACGGTGACCCGAGGCTCGTGGAAGTTCGGACCACTGAGCGTTTCCGAGGAGATCGCGGAAGTCGACCGCCGAGCAGTTCGCCAGCGTGCGCTTCGCATTCTGCGAGGCATGGTCGAGGCTGCCGGAGGAATCTGGTTCAGGCTCTCCGCGTTCCCCTATCCCTATCGGGGAATGTTCAACTTTCGGATCGACTACGACGAGTACGATGTCGATGATTTTCGTTCAACGCAAGATGCCATTGCCGACCACCAGTCGGCATGCAGCCACTTTATCTGTGGTTCATCTTACGAAGCCCATCCCGAGGCACTGGCCGAATTGCGGGGATGTGATGTCGGTTCGCACGGCTATCATCATCACACGTACCGCGATTTCAAAGAGAATCTGCATAACATCCGTCGCGGTATCGAAGTGCTCCAGGCCGTGGGAATCGATCCTTCGGGGTTCGTCTCGCCTCACGGGCGCACGTCGCCAGGATTGGCACAGGCGCTCGAGCAGATTGGGATTTCGCATAGTTCGGAATTCGCGGTCGCCTTCGACGAGCTTCCGTTCTGGCCACAAGACACCCGTGTGCTGCAATTGCCCGTGCATCCGGTCTGTCTCGGGCTGTTCCTCGATGCGGCGGCGAAGAGAGACGGCCTCGACGCGATGACTCCGCGACAGGCGGCTGACCTGGCAGCGACGTACTTCGCACGGGTTGCGCGAGCAAAATATCTTGCCGGTGAGCCCGTGTTGCTCTATGGACATCCAACCCGGCGGCTGGGTCGCCACCCTCAAGTATTGCGAGCCGTGCTGGACGAGGTTTCAGGATTCAGCGCAATCTGGTCGGCGACGTTAACGGAAATGACACGCTGGTGGCGGGCACGCGATACGGTGCGGGTCCGCGTGTGGTTTGAACGCGGCAATGTTGTTGTGCAATCCGACCGCCGTCCCGCACGCTATCGGTTGGCGGGCGAGTTGATCCGCGATGAACACGCCGCTGTTGTGCAGCTCGATGCCCGAATCGTTCGTTTCCAGAGCGGGGCGTTGATCTTTGAACGTCGAACGGCGGGTGAGGTTCCGCGACCGATTCGCGTCGATCAGGCTGAATCGCTTCGGAACCGGCTGAAACGCTCGATCGACTGGGAACGTGTCACGCCCATCGACGAGATCGATGCGAGTTCGTGGCGGGGTTGGGTCAAACGGGCCATTCGTTGGTCGCGGAGATGAGCGAATGAAGACGATGACCGCATATCAAGCCACGTCGACGGCACCTGAGAGTGAACGGCCCCATCGGCCCGACGTAGATACGTTTGACAACAGCTTTCCAACCACTTCAGCGCGGCGCATTCGCGTGCGGATGGCGGGCAAGTTCACCGCCTGCGATGCACCTGGCGGGGGTGAAATTCAACAACGCGAGACGCAGCGCTGCCTGCGTGCATTGGAGATCGACGCGCGAGCTTGGCGACCATGGGAAGAGGACTTCGGTCAGTTTGACGTGCTCCATCTGTTTGGAAGCCGTCCGGAATTCGTGGAACTTGCCCAGGCCGCGCGACGTCACGGTGTGAATGTGGTGCTGTCGCCGATTGCTTGGTACGACCTGGCGGCGTATTGGCATGAGGCCCGTCCACTCTCGCGGCGGCTTCTCGCGTGTGCGCGACATCTATTGCGAGGCGCATGTCCCTTCATCCCCTCGTGGCGCCGTGCGCTGTATCACGAGGTCGATCTACTGTTACCGAACTCGCACGCCGAGGCCCATCAACTTCAGCGACTGTTTGGCGTCGAAGACTCGAAGATTCGCGTCCTTAGAAACGGTGCCGATTCAAAGTACGCCGCCGCCACTTCCGAGGCTTTTGAATCGCAATTCGGCATTCGCGATTTCGTGCTATGCGCGGGAAGAATCGAGCCACGAAAGAACCAACTGGCGCTGCTGCGAGCGATGAGAAAGAGCGACGTGCCGCTGGTTGTGCTGGGAGACGTCGTGCCTGGGCACGAAAACTACTACGCCGCATGTCGCCGCATGGCGGGTGACAACGTTTTTTTTCTGGATGCGTTCGAGCCGGACGATCCGCTGTTGGCGAGTGCTTACGCCGCGTGTTCTTGCATGGCACTTGTTAGTTGGTTTGAAACCCCCGGCTTGGTCGCGCTGGAAGCAGGCATGTTGGGCAAGCCGCTTGTGCTGACCAACCGCGGATCGGCACAAGAGTACTTCGGGGAATTGGCCACCTATGTATCCCCCGGTGACATCCGCGGGATTCGTCGTGCCGTGTGTTCCGCCACCGAACAGCAGCCGAACGCCGAGTTGGCGAGGTATGTAAACACAAACTTCAATTGGCACTCCATCGCACGCGAGACATCTCAGGCTTATGCCCAGTTGCTATAGCAAGACGAATGCTCACCGGCGGCGCGAGCGTCGCCAAGCATTGCGTGGCACGTATCGATACGTGCGATGGCGATGGCGGTTGCTCTTCGCGGTGATTGACGCCGTGGGCCGCCTGCTGTTTTGGCCGGCCCGCACATTGATCGGGCGGCGAAAGAACGGCCCCGTCGACCGCCGCAGCATGCAGCGCATTCTGTTGGTCCAGTTCGATCATCTGGGCGACGCCGTGATTACGCTGCGAACGTTGCACAAGCTACGCCGCCGCTTTCCGCAAGCAGCAATTGACGTGCTGTGCAGCCCTTGGACGGCTGAATTATTCGAGGCATCCCGCGATGTCCGTCGCGTGTTCGTGTCGCACAACAACCGCTTCTGCCGGCAGCGACGTTGGACTTGGTGGTTGAGCACCTTGCGGTGGGGAGTTCGGCTCAGGCGCCATCGCTACGATACGGCCTTTGACGTTCGCGGCGAAGCTCCGCTGGCGGCGCTCCTGTGGCTAACGGGTGCTCGCCGTCGGGTAGGTTGGAACTGTGGCGGAGGAGGGTTCCTACTCACGCATAGTCCGACGTACGTACAAGGTCGCTCGGAGTTCGAGTCGAGAAATGCGTTGTGGTCTGCGATCGAACTTCGCGACGCAACGCCCCGTGAGGAAACGGTTCCCACGAACCTTGCGTCTCGATTGAATGTGGACGAGGAAATGTGTCGCCGTATCGGTGCCCGTTTATCGACTCTCGAACAGGGTGATCGTCCGCGCATTGTGCTGCACTTAGGAGCTGGCACGGCGGCCAAACGGTGGCCCTTGGAACACTGGCGACGGCTTATCGACCGTTTGAAGGCCGAACATCACGGCACCTTGATTGTCATTGGAACGCACGATGAGCGCCACTTGACAGCCGCCGCGATGGCAAACCGAAATGCCCGGCACGTTGTCGATTGGACGGGTGAACTTGGCGTAATCGAACTGGCATGCTTGCTCGAACGGGCCGATCTGTTCATTGGGGCCGACTCAGGACCAGCGCACTTGGCAGCCGCCATGCGGACACCCACGGTCGTGTTGTTCAGCGGTACCAACAACGTGCGGCAGTGGCAGCCCCAGGGCGATCACGTTCATGTCGTTCGCAACGGTGTCGACTGCGCGCCATGTCATCGTTCGGAGTGCGCCTGGTCCGACCATCCATGCATGCGCGGCATAACACCGCATAAAGTGATCGAAGCCGCCCGAGAAGTATTGGATGGATTTGACGTTCCGAGCCATTCCGATCTTGAACCACGACGGCAGTCATCTGGTGACGTGCCGTCGGTGAGTTCCGAATATATATCCAGCGAGTTCGTCAAATTCATCGGTGAGACTGGTTCAAGAAACGACACGTTCGCGAAAAGGAGTTCGCGGTGATTGCCCCGATACGAGACCACGATTCGACGACCAGCGTCTTACGGCGTCGACTGCGTCGAGCGCGATTGGCCGCGGCGTCGACCCTACTGCATGTCGAACCTTCTGCTGACCCACACACCAAGCCGATGGTTGCCTGGAAGGCGTGGTTGGTTTCGGCATGGATGTTGACGGTGGTCGTGGTCTACGCACTGCACATGGCGCGGTGGTGGTAAGTAACTGTCGACGGGAATCAGCGGATAAAATCATATGCTTGCATCGTTGTTATCAGCTTTGGCGACCGCGGCGATTGTGCTGGCGGCGTTTGGAGTAGGACGCCCGTGCCTGCGCTGGTTCGCTGCCTGTCAGCACGATCGCCTTTCGATCGTCGTTTGGAGTATTACCCTGGGGTTGGTCGGTTGGTCACTGGCGTTGATGGCCCTTGGATTCGCAGGGTTGCTCTATCAACCGTTGATCGGCGTACTGACGATGGGGGCTTGCTTCGTGGGGCTGGGCGAAGTTCTCTCGGCATTTCAAGCCTGGCGGCACGGGGTTGTGATCGAGTGTACCGACGACACGGAAGAGGCCGGGCTGCCGACCGCGCCGCCGAAATGGTTGCGGGTGTGCTTCGCACTGCTCGCTGGA
>CAZNXE010000076.1:7269-8552 GCA_964576465.1 uncultured Planctomycetaceae bacterium | reverse complement strand
GCCGTCGTGACTGGGTCTGGAATCTCCGCCCTAGCGCCGCCAACCGCGGGCGACGCGCTGTACTACCATCTCCAATTGCCGAAAGTGTTCTTAGCTGAACACGCGTTGGCATACATGCCGCTACACGAGAAGGCCACGTTTCCGCTTGCCGTCGAGATGTGGTACCTGTGGGGCTTGGCGATTGAAGGGCCAGTTGCCGCGCAGATGTTGCACTGGGTTGCAGGCATCTTGGCTGCCCTGGCTAGCGTGCTGTTGGCTCGTTCGTTGCTCGGAAATCGTTGGGCGTGGGGCGTTGGTATAGTCGTGCTGTGCGTGCCGGGCATTTCCAATCAAATGACCGCCCCGCTCAACGATGTTGCCCTGGTCCTGCTCACGACACTGGCATTCACCGCGTGGCGCGAAGCAGTTCACCAACAGGACAACTCACGCTGCTTTTTGCTAGCTGGTATCATGCTCGGCGCGGCAGTCGGAACAAAATACTTGGCCCTGCTGTTTGCCGCATCGGTGGCGGCAGTAGTCCTCTGGCAATACGCAACGCAACCAAAACAACGTCGCATCTTAGCCCGAGGCGCGGCGATTGTAGGCTGTACGGCAGTGCTTGTCGGTGGAGCGTGGTACGCACGCGCCGCGTGGTATCACGGCAACCCGGTCTATCCCTTCTTTGCCAAGTATGTCGGCGATGCGGCTCCGGAAGCGCTAGGCGACAGCAAGACCCCGTTGTCCTGGCATCCGTTGAACGTGGCGGTCGCGCCGTGGACCGTTACCATGCGGCCCGAGCGATTTGGCGGTCGTGGTCATCAGCTTGGTGGGCTGTTCTTGGCCGTGTTGCCCACGCTGCTTGTTGCTCGACGACTACGAGGTCTGGCGTCGCTGTTGATGATCTCAGCAGTGTATGCCGTGCTTTGGTACGCGCTGCGACAGAATGTGCGTTTCCTGCTGCCGATTATTCCACTGCTGAGTACGGCCGTTGTGTGGATGGCGATCGAAACCGCGCGGATGCCGATACTTTCGCGTTGGACGACCCGTGGCGTCATGATCGCGCTGCTGATGGTCGGCGCATTGATCCCGCTCGCTCGTGCCCGGCAACAGATGGCGGTTGCCTGTGGGTTCCAATCGCGAGTGGACTATCTGACCAAGCGCGAGCCAACGTATCGTGCCGCGGCCCTGGCGAATCTCTTGCTGCCGGACGATGCTCATATCTTGAGCCTCGACTACCGAGGGTTCTACTTCAAACACCGCGTGACACGTGAGAAAAACTACGCCTTTCGCCACGACTACGCCGC
>CAZNXE010000076.1:0-7227 GCA_964576465.1 uncultured Planctomycetaceae bacterium | reverse complement strand
CTGCTCAAAGCAGGTTTCACCCACATCTTGTTGGCCGAGAGTCTCGACGACCAGGGAATTCAATTCAACACCCGACTGCCCCGCTACGTCGATCGCCAACTGGTTCGCGAGTCGAAAACTGGTACCCAAACACTGAAGACCCTGCACGACTACATCTATCAAGACATCGATGGTGTTCGACGACGCTACCGGCTGATCGCTCTACGTTGAGTCCCATCGACTCCATTCGTGACAGCACCCACCGATAGCACCCAACTGCGGTTGGTTGTGGCTTCCGCAGTGTGCTATAAGCCAAATGAAATGGCCGTCATACCGAGCCATGAATGTCACCCGCTTAGGTTCCGCGCGCTGTGGTGAGCGGTGGCCAAGCCGGTGACGCCCACACTCTTGGAGCCACGCCATGGATGGTTGGCAAACCGAGTCGATTGCCGCAGTGTCGACGGACATCGAGCAGGGTTATGCATTGACCGTGCTGCTGCCGGCGTACAACGAGGAACTGGCCATCGAGGCCGTTCTGGCTGAAGTTGTCGAGGCTCTGGCCTCCGAAGAACTTCGTTATGAGATCGTGGTCGTCGACGATGGTTCGTCCGATCGCACGGCTGAACTGGCTGAGCGGTTTGCCGAGAGCTGTTGGCAATGCTCCATTCGTGTGGTTCGCGGTGTTGAAAACCGGGGAGCGGGTGCCGCTCGAAAAACTGGCATTCGCGAAGCTCGTGGTGACATTGTGGTGATGCTCGACGCCGATGGTTCATATCCCGCCGGCGCGATCCCAAACCTGCTGGCTTACTTTCCCCAATACGACCAAGTCAACGGAGCGCGGACTTCCGAACAAGGCACCATGCCCTGGTTGCGACGTCCGGCGAAGTGGTTCATTCGCCGACTGGCCTGTTATCTCACCGGCCATCCGATCCCCGACTTGAACACCGGACTCAAGGCCTTCAAACGTGAAACGATGCTCCGCTGGCTGTGGGTTGTGCCCGATGGATTTAGTTGCGTTACGACGATGACCCTGGCGTTCTTGACGAACGGGTATCTCGTGAAATATGTGCCGGTGGAATATCGCCGCCGCATCGGTCGCAGCAAATTCCATCCCGTCAAAGACACGCTCGCCTATCTTGGCACGGTCATTCGGATCGTCCTCTATTTCCGGCCGCTGAAGGTCTTTCTTCCTGCTGCCATGGCACTGATGATCGGTGGCGTGGCCAAGAGTTGGTGGAGCTTCTCCACCACCGGGTCAATGCAGGAATCCGATATCGTTGTTCTCACCGCAGGTTTCATGACCGCGATGCTGGGGCTGCTGGCGGAAGTGATCGTGGCCCATCATCGACGACCCTGACACGGCATGGAGGATAGACCGTGACGCGCGTCGTCGATTCTGCACACACCATACAACGCGATATGAGCGCGAGTGCCACGCATCTTCATGGCGACAGCGCCACGCAAATTCGTGATGAGCGCTTACGGCAACACTATGCCGAAGCGGCACTCTCACAGATTCCGCGACTGTTGGGGGCCATCGATCGAAACCCGTACCGTGCGACCTATGGGTGCATGGATCGGCAGTTCTGGCATTATCGCACGGCCGATTTTCCCTCGGAGATGTATCAAGAGGGGGCACTTGCCCTGGCGCAGGTCTATCGATTCGAGTTGCCAGGAAACCGCTGGCAGGATGAGCCGCGGTTGCGCGAGTTGGCCACGGCCGCGATTCGATACGCCGCGCGAAGCAGTCACCCGGATGGCTCGTGCGACGATTATTATCCCTTCGAGCGTGCCTTGGGCGCGGCCGTGTTTTCGCTTTCTGCAACGACCCGAGCATACCAGTTGCTGGAGCTTGACGATCCACGGCTGGTGGCATGGTTCAAACGTCGTGCCGAATGGCTGATGGATCACGATGAATCGGGGCGACTGTCCAATCATCAAGCGTTGGCGGCGTTGGCATTACAGCGCGTTTACGAAATCACGGGCGACGATCGATTCAGCCAAGCGGCACAGCAGCGGGTACGTCGACTTCTGTCTTGGCAGTCTGATGAAGGGTGGTTCGACGAATATGGCGGGGCTGATCCCGGGTATCAAACCGTTACGATTGATTGTCTTGTAAAGTATCGACTTGCCACCGGCGTTGGCTGGCTAGACGATCCGATCGCAAGGGCCGTGAAGTTTGCCCGAGTATTTTTGCATCCCGATGGGAGCTACGGCGGGCCGTATGGCAGTCGTGGCACGATGCACTTCTACCCCGATGGTTTTGAGTTGCTCGCAGGAACCAACGCCGATGCGGCCGACTTGGCCGACGGTTTCTTGCATGCCTTGCGCGGGGGAACGGTTGCCTGTTTCGATGACGACCGTCTGGTCGCCCACCGTCTCGGCAATCTAATCGAAGCGTATCGCCACTGGAAACCGAATCGCGCGGCGAACGATGCGCGGGAACAGAGCGAATCCACCAGCGAGCGATTCCCACAAGCGGGGCTCTTGGTTCGCCGTGATTCCTCAACACACACAGTCATTTCCACCGCACGCGGCGGTACGTTCAAGCACTTTGCCAAGGGCTGCCATGTAGCGACCGACGCGGGCTTGGTCGTCGAGACGAACAATGGTCGCCTCGCGGTCTCGCAGTTGCACGATTGCAACCGTCCCGTGAAATTCCTCTCTGCGCAGAATGAGCCACAGCCGGACTGCGACGTGATCACGGTTGCAGGCTTGTTGGGCTGGACAGAGTACGAGACGGCGACACCGCTGAAGTTCATTGTCCTTCGATCGTTCATGCTGCTGTGTGGTCGCTGGTGCCGAACCATGGTTCGACAACTGCTACAGCGACGACTGATCACCGGACACCGCCCCTGCCCCATACGGCTAACACGAACATTTGAGCTGCAACCAAAAAGCATCTCGTTCATTCAGCCGGGGTCAACAGAATTGCGTGGCGAACAAGTGAGTCTGCGTGTGACCGATACGATCGAACTACTTGATCGTAAGACATCCATCCGGCGGATGAGTTTCGGGACCGACCATGAGACGGCCTATGTGGCGGCGACCGGCGTCTATCAACAGGCGGTGCTATCGCCGTGGCAGGATCTTGATGAGCATGTCGACGAATTGAATCGTGAACGCCGCGTTACCATCGTGCGCGAATTTCCATGAGCTTTACCCAAGCGTCATCCGGCACCTGGCGGATCGTTAAGATTGTGGTCGCCTGTGCGCTGGTGGTCGTCCTCGTTGCGGTGATCGACGTGCAGCGAGTGGCCTCAGCCATTTCGCAGTTGCAGTGGAGGCCGCTCGTCGTCGCCCTGGCGTTGTTCGTTCCGCAAGTGGTTGTCTCTGCAATTCGATGGCGAAGCTGGATAGCTCCCCTTGCGCCGATCACGCTCGCCGAATCCGTGCGACAAACGTTGGCCGCCTCGGCACTCAACTTAGTGCTGCCTGCGAAGTTGGGCGATCTTTCAAAAGCCGCCATGTTGAACGTCGAGGCATCGCCCCAGAAAGCGAAGTCACGTTCTCAGGCGATGTTTCGGGCCACTGCGGAAAAACTAACCGATGTGGCGATCCTTGCCACCTTTGCCGTTTGCGGTCTGTTCGGTGTTGGCAGTGCTGGCATTCTTATCGGTGGCGGGGCGTTGTTCGCCTTCGCGCTGCTGGTGCGACTTCGCAATTCTTTGAAGCTGAAATCAACCGCCGACTGGATGCAACTCGTGGCTTGGACCATCGTGCTGTGGAGTTTGCATCTCGCACAGTTGCATCTCTTTCTGCGATCCGCTGGTGTTGTCGTTCCCTGGGAAACCACGACGGCCCAGATGCCGCTGGCCATCTTCGCCGGGCTACTGCCGGTTTCCTATTGCGGCATCGGCACCCGCGACGCGGCGCTGGTCGCCATCTTTTCCGATGTCGCACCAGCGGCCAGCATGCTGGTCGTTGGAATGCTGACTGCATTGCGCCACCTGATTCCCGGTGTGATTGGGATCGTGGTACTAGGCACATACCTCCCACGCCTGTCGCGGGTCGGTCGCGGCAGCCGAACGCTTCAAAGCGGTGAGCCATCACGTCACGAACTTCGGCCTGCCAGCGCCAACCGCGTAAGTGATCTACCTCGTCTCTGACATTGCCGCCAAGTAGCGTCCGTCGGTGTGGGCTGCACGTCCCACGAAATGTCAGCCCCCGCTTTCATCCTCGGCTGGGCCCCTCTAGAATGTGCCCTTTTGGTGGCCGGTGATAAGGGCGTTGTTTACGACGTTTGGTTCGGTGACCGTCTTTCGTTTCTTTGGGAGTCTCTCATGATGTCCGTCCGCGGTCGGCTGTGTGTGATGATGTTCCTCCAGTATTTCGTCTGGGGAGCATGGGGAGTGGCGCTGGGCGGTTACATGGGGACGACCCTGGGGTTCACGGGCAGCCAAATCGGTTGGGTCTATTCGTCCACGGCGATCGGCGCCATGCTCTCACCGCTGTTCATGGGCTATGTGGCCGACCGGCTGTTGGCGACCGAAAAGTTGCTGGGCTTTCTGCATCTAATGGGCGCGGGCCTGTTGCTCTATGCGGCGATGAGCCCCGACTTCTCGACCTTGTTCAGCGTGATGGTCGCGTATTCTGTCTGCTTTATGCCCACCTTGGCGTTAAGCAACTCCATCAGCTTCGATAACATTGGCGACCCGGAGCAAGAGTTTCCGCTGATTCGGGTTTTCGGCACGATCGGCTGGATCGTTGCCGGCGTGGTCGTCGGATTTCTGATCACCAGCACCAGTAACCAGCCGCTTTATCTCGCCGCGGCGACAAGTTTAGTGTTGGGGGCGTTTTGCTTCGTGCTGCCGCATACGCCACCCAAGGGAAAACCTGTGGAATCGACGGCGGGGCGCAGTTCGATGCTGACGCTGCTGGGGGATCCCTCGTTTCTCGTCTTCGTGTTGGCATCGTTCTTGATTTGTATTCCACTAGCGTTTTACTACAGCCTGGCCAACATCTTTCTCGGACAGATCGACGCATGGAAACCCACGTTCTTGCAAACCTTTGGGCAGATGTCCGAAGTGCTGTTCATGGCTGCGATGCCATTGTTTATCATGCGTTTGGGCGTCAAACGAATGCTGGCTTTGGGCATGTTGGCCTGGGTCGTGCGGTATTTCTTGTTTGCAAGCCTGTCGTTCCCGCTGATCGTCGGCGGGATCTTGCTGCACGGCATCTGCTACGACTTCTTCTTCGTGGCCAGCCAGATTTATGTCGATCAAAAGGCCGACATCTCGCAAAGGGCCAGCGCACAGAGCTTCATTGCGTTCATCACGCTGGGGCTGGGGATGTTCGTCGGCGCGCAAGTCGCCGGCTACACAATGGATCACTTCGGACCGCCGACGGTCGCCGTTGTCGATAGTACCTCGGGTGCTACAGAGATGCCGCTGCCGGAATGGGATCCAACAGGCGGGACCGGCCTGGTGGAAAACATTACCTTTACTAACGGCGCGCAATTCAAAGTTGAGCAACTTCCACAAGAGTTGACCATCGAGACCGCAGACGAATCATATACCTATCCTCACGAATCACTCGTCAAGGCTTTTGAATTGGCGGACAGCAATGGCGATGGCGATGCCACGCAGGCCGAATGGCGGGCCGCGCAAAATCACGACTGGCCGAATATCTGGTATTGGCCAGCAGTCGGAGCCGGCGTGACATTGGTCTTCTTCTGGTTTGGGTTTCGCGGCAAAGTCGATGCGGCTACCAGAGAAAAAATGGCCGATGAATCCATTCTTGGAGCAGGCGAAGGGCCTGAGCCGCAAGTGGGCTGATGGCGCGATCGGGTTCCCTTCAACCCGCACGATCGTTGTACATGGCGCATGTCGTGAAATGAAATGCCGTGATCCACAGGGTGAGGCTGAGCTACGTTTGGCATGTGCATGCGTGCATCGTGCCCGTTTCAGCAGTCCGTTGAAAAAGATATGGAAATGCGATTGTTGTGTGCCACTGGCTCCGCCAGTGCTATTGATAAAACGGATTCAACAGAAATCGGCACTGGCGGAGCCAGTGGCACCCTTTTTCAACGGCCTGTTAGACAGCCCCACTACGGAGTATTCTCGTGGCCCTTTCATCGCCGCGCGCCGGCTTCGGCGAACTGAGTCCCGTTCAAGCGCGTGGCGTTCTAGCGGTAACGCTGGTGGTGCTAATCGCCTCGGTCGGAATAAGTCTTTCGCCACTGCGCAGCGGCAACGCCAATCGAACCCGGCGCGGGGCGGGAGATGTGGCGCTCTACAACGCCATCGTCTCTCGCATCCAAGCGGGCAACGCCTATTACACGGCTGTGTCCAATGAGTTGCCGTTACGTGGTTATCCGACCAAGTCGGTCTTCAATTGGCGAACGCCGCTGCCGATGTGGCTGCTGGGGCGTCTTCCCGACCCGCGAATGGGACAGGCACTGTTAGCGCTATTGGCCTTGTCGGTGTTGATGTGGGGTTTCGGAACCCTATCCGATGAGTTTGGATTGCGAGAAGCGAGTATCGGAGGGCTGCTGCTCACCGGCATTTTGTTGCTGTGCGTTGTCGGAAATCTCTATGTCATGCCCGTGCTGTGGAGCGGTATCTTCATCGCGTTATCAGCATGCGGCTATGCCCGAGGGAATGTTCGCGTGGGAGTCGCCGCGGGCTTGTTGGCGGTGCTGTTCCGTGAATTGGCGTTGCCGTATGCCGCGCTGTGTGTCGCGATGGCGATGTGGAACCGTCGCTGGCGCGAAGTGGCGGTGTGGGTCGTGGGCTTCGCCGTGTTGGCGTCGCTGTTCGCCCTGCACATCGCCATCGTGAGTGAATTGGTCTCGCCCGATGCGATTGCCCACGAAAAGAGTTGGGTGCGATTCGGCGGGTGGCCGTTCCTGCTGTCGACAGCACAGATGAACGGTTACCTCTTGTTGTTACCCCAGTGGGTTACGGCCATCTATCTTCCGCTCGCCGTGTTGGGATTTGCCGGCTGGCGATCGCCCGCGGGCACGCGGATGGCACTAACCATCTGCGGTTATCTCGTCGCATTCGCCGTGGTCGGTCAGCCATTCAATCAATATTGGGGATCGCTCATCGCCCCGTTGATGTGTTTCGGTGCAGCCACCGCGCCACGAGCATTGACCGATCTATGGCATGCCAGCCGGTTGCATGAAACGTGGCCAGCCATTGCTCACCAGCCGCGTGGTTAAGTTGCAATTGGTTGTGCTTCGCTGCTGTCTTCACGTTCGACTGCGATTTGCGATCGTAGCGTGTCGAGTTCGTCATTAAGCCG
>CAZNXE010000075.1:0-20693 GCA_964576465.1 uncultured Planctomycetaceae bacterium | reverse complement strand
CTTGGCCAGCGGCCGTTCCGCGTGACACTGCCTCATCAACGTTCCGTGTACTGTCGACGACGAAGATCGGACGTTCGCGCACTTGATCGTAGATGCGAATTACGTACTCGCCGAGTATGCTGATTCCCAGTGCGTTGAGCGCCCCGAAGAAGCTGGCACTGAGGATGTGGGATGTCCAGCCGGGGATCGCCAGATCGGTGAAGAGCCGACAAAACAGTGAGAAGGAACTCAGCGCGGCGAAGATGCCCAGCGCCAGCATACCGATCACGCCGAACACCGAGAGGGGGAACGACGAGAAAGAGAAGATGGCCGTTTTCGCAAGACGACACAACCCCCAGAACGACACGCGCGGCTGACCGTCGTAACGGGCGGCGCGCTCGACGACGATCCCGATCTGTCGAAAGCCAACCCAACTTCGCAGGCCCGGGAAATAGCGATCGCGTTCTTTTAGATCGGCAATGTGTCGCGCGACGCGTCGGTCGACAAGGCCGAAATTTCCTGCATCCTGCGGGATCGGCGTCGAAGCGATACGCGACAGAAGTTGATAGAACGCCGCGAACGCCATGCGCTTCAGCCGGCTTTCTTTGCGATCGGCCCGAATGGCATACACCACGTCGTAGCCGTCGCGCCATTGGTCGACGAACCGGGGGATTGCCTCGGGGGCGTCCTGCATATCGGAATCCATCAAGACGACCGCATCGCCACGGGCATGTTCGAGACCGGCTTGCACCGCGGCCTGATGGCCAAAGTTCCGCGCAAAGTGAACGACCCGAACGTGCGGATCGATGGAAGCGAGTCGATCGAGCACGTCGCTACTTCCGTCCGACGAGCCATCGTCGATGAAGACCATCTCGTAGTCCATGTCATACGAGCGGATGGCTCTAAGAATGGAGGTATGCAACGTCTCAAGCACGTGCCGCTCGTTGAACACCGGCAGCACAATGCTGATCAAAGGGCGGTGCGTTCGTTGTGATGCCGTGGCAGCGTTGTTTTCAGTGTTCATGTCAGGGCTTTCTCTTCCGTTCCAATAGGTGAATGCTCACGCCGGAACCGATTGCCAACTTCGCGGTTGGCACCGGGAGCGAGAAATAGACTCGAGGGGCAAAACACAAAGGCGGCGAGTGTCGCCACCAGCGCGATCGCCGACACGAGGGCTCCAAGACGACGACTTGTCGCAGCGAAGTGAAACGTCACGTCGTGGCTTCCCGCTGGTACAAGGCAACCCAAGAAGTCGCCGTTCACGCGAAGGGCAGCGACCGGTTCTCCGGCGATCGAAGCATGCCAGCCAGGGTGAAAACGTTCGGTCGTAACGAGAAGTTGTGGGGATGATGCCATCGTTCGGACGGCGATCCGACCGGGACGATCTTCGATGAGCCCAGCGGTGCCGGACGATTGTTCGTCTTTATCGTTTAGTTCGAGTTCAGCGCCGTCTTCAACAAACGCCGTCGTTTCGAGAGGTACGCCAGCAAGATTGATCGCCGAAGGGTCGGACTTGAGAACTTTAGTGACACAGCGAACACGTGGAAGCGGGTCGGGGACCGGATACCAGTCGCCATGAATCGAGCCCAAGGTACCGATGACTTTTTCCGAGGCTCGACGATGAACCCAGGCGACACCAGCGACGCGCAACGCATCGAGCTGCCGGTAATCGAGATTGCTCCGTGGAATGAGTCCGGCGTATCCGTCGATACGATGGTAACCGTGCCTTGTGACGCCGTTGCCTGTAAACGGTGCGTCGCGGTTTGCTCCGACAAGATCGGCAGCGATTCGACCATGCCCGATGATTGGTGGAAGCGATGATTCTGCGTGCAGTTCCTCAATTGGCTTGGTGTGTGGTAGCACGGCGTATGACAGCCCATACGCGCCTTGGTCGACGATCGCGATCGCAATCAACGCCGGAAGTGCGATGCGGTTGCCCAACGCGGCAAGCGTGATTGCAGTGGCAGCCACCAAGAAAATCGCCGGCCCGATCATGCGATAAACCGGAGATGCCAGTTGATCGGAAGGCCAAAGCACTGGCGCGACGATCGCGAGAAGTGCGCTGACGGCGACCGTGCTCCAAACCGCGACCAGCGCGAGACGGCCGCGCTGACGATCGCCGAACGGTCGCCGGTTTAGCATCACAATTGAAACGGCGGCCAGAAGACTTAGCCCAAAATGAACCAACAACACATATCGGGCTGGAAACCGGAAGCTGCCGACAACCGGAAGGTGTGTCAGCAGCGGATAGAGTGAGGAATACTGGCCCACCGCAAGCCATAGCCCCACACCGACAAGCACCGCGGCAAAGGCGGTGAGCCACTTCAAGTGTCCCAAGACAGGCCGAGAAGCGAGAAGCCACACGACCAGCAGCAGCGTCGCGCTACCGCAATACAGCCCAAGCTCATGTGTGTTTTGGCCGATCACTCGATCGACGAACAAATAGGGCCCGACAAACTGAACAAGGTTGACGGGATGAAGCGATCCGTAGCCCGCGAATTCAGATCCGCTCGCCGCACGTGCGGATAATGATAGTGCCTCGTACGTTGGCCAGAGTTGAATCGCGCCGATCGCAAGACCGAGCGCCTTTGCGATTGCCACCATGCCCACAAGGCGTGGTGTTGCGTGATGACGAACCGTCAGCATGACGATGTAGAGCAACTCAATCAGCAACGACATCCACACATATTGCGGATAGCCCAGCAGCAGTTGCGAGCCGGTGAGTAGGGCGACCGCCAGCAGGGCAAGACGCATGCCTTTGGCGGTTTGCGCGGTGATGCAGCGGTCGATGGCCAGCAATAGCCAAGGGATATGGGCGATAATCGATATCGCATTCACATGCATGAAGTGCAGCAGTGTGAAACCGGAGAAGGTGACCAATGCCGCACCTACAACTGCCGCATCGACTCTCCGAAGTTGCATCCGCAAGAAGAAGAATGTGCCCACGAACAGCACGGGGTAGTTCGCCAGAAGTTCAAAGGTCCAAGCAACATCCAGCGGCAGCCACCGATAAAGCACTAAGTGCCAAGGGTGGTACATCCCTGCTTGACCTTCACCCAATGCGTAGAACCCGCCGAACAGATTCGGCCACCAATCGAATGGCTCGCCGTGCGATAAGCACCATGCGTAGAAATGTCGCAGCGGGATGTGGAAGGCGCCGAGGTCATCGCAGATGTAAACCCGACCCGCGATTGCGGGCGCCAACATCACCGCGAACAGGACGCCTGCGCAGAACAATGCAACCGCGATCGTGGCGCGTTGTTCGACGGATCGACTTGGCGTAGCCGGACAAAGCATGGGCACAACAACCGGCGCGGACGTGGGTGCTTGAAAGACGTGTCGACAGGGCGTCACATCTCATTCGCGCGGCCTCACGGCAGCCGTCGTCGGTGTGTCACCACCGTTAGGGCGAACCGCATCTTCATGCCGCATATAAGTCTAGGTCGCTACAGGTCTTCGATCGCGCAACGACCCGCGAACATTTGCCAGCCACCACGGCACGGAAGCGGAGAAAAAAAGATAGCCTTGACCAATCAAACAAACCTGTGGTCTACGGCTTCTCAGTGGTGCCATGCCTACCATCCCACCAACAACGAATACCCGGACAACCGCGCACGGACGATGCGTTGGCGGTTGGTTCGCGCGATGGGCGACTTGGCTGTGCGGATTCGTGTTGCTCGGAGTGGCTGTTTGGTTTCGCTTGTGGAAGTTGGACAGCGTACCGGGTGTGAATGGAGACGAAGCCTGGTACGGCGTTCAGGCGATGACGTGGCTGGGCGGCGAGCCAATGGCTTGGCGAACACCAACGGGCAACCCTTTGAACCCGTTCTATTTCCTGCCACTAACGGCGGTTCACGCCCTGTGGGGCGTTGGGTTTTGGCAGTTGCGCAGCGTCGCCGCGGTGAGTGGACTACTAGCGCTAGTGATAAACTATCGCTTGGCCCGGCGAGCACTGGGGACTGAAGTGGCCGTCATTTCGACGTTCGTTCTGGCGGTCCTGCCGATCAATCTGGCCTACAGCCGCTTTGGTTGGGATGCGAGTCAATCGCTGCTGTTCGCCTTGCCGGTGGTGTACTGTCCCCTGGTGGCGATGCGTTTTCCATCTTCTGCCGGTCGGTGGCTGTTATGCGGTTTTCTCAGCTACTTGGCCGCGCTATTGATTCATCCGACGAATGTCTTTCTATTGCCAATGCTGGTTGTTCCGACTGGAATGATCTTTCGGAAACAGATCATCATGGCCTACCAGCGCACGAAGGAACCGTATTGGCGTTTTGTTGGAATTCTAGTTACCGGGATCATCGCTGCGGCGGCGACGTACGCACTCCGCACTTGGGTCGCCATCGCGGCAGCCAGGGTTGTCACGCCGAACGACTGGGCCTTATTCGTCGGTCGATACGTTGACCTACTGTCGGGTGTCACTACGTATCGGTTCATCCCAGGTTCACTTCTCACAGACAGCACGGAACGATGGTCGATGGCAAGCGCGGGGCTGCTGAATTTGGCTGTCTGTGTGACGTTGGGTCTGGCGGTCGTCGGATGGTGGAGTCGGTCGCGTGAGAATCGCTCTTTGGGAAGAGGATTGATTCTCGGCTGGCTATTCACCTCGCTGGGTTTCTTTCTGGTGGCCGGTCCGGGGGCCATTGCCCCGCATTTCGAGCGGTATGGCATCTGCCTAATCGCCCCCGTGGTTGTCGCCATGTCCATCGGTCTGCGGCAGCTCGTCAGCGATGCGGGAGAACATGCTCGGCGACTGACTTGGGCAATGCTTACAATCGCGGCATGCTCCCTATTTGGGTTCCACGGATTGTATTTCGCACAATTTGAAACAACCGGTGGGCAGTCGCACCGGGCATTCCGCACCGCCGATTGCGAACCAAAACAGTCGCTCATTCGCACGATTCCTATGATTGGTCTCGCCGAACAGAGCCGTTCTCCAGAGCGCACAACTCTTGCAGCCAGCGAATGGTGGACCTATTGGCCCCTGCGGTATTTGTCGTTGGCTCGCGAAGACCTTGACGTTGTGCAATGGGAGAATGGAAACGATCTTGACGATCTTGTGGAACGGGCGGCCGGGTCGCGCATCTATTTCGTCGAGTTTGTAGACCAAGGCACGCTCGAGCAGGTTCGCCACGGGTTGATTGACCGTGCGCAATCCTTTGGCGAAAAGGTGGTCAACGATGCAGCTGGAGTTCCCCTGCTTGTGACACTGGCTCCGAAGCCTCCGGCTCTGCCACACGAACCTGCCTCTCCAATAGACGACTAAGAGAAGACCGATGCTGGACTAAGCTTGCTGTTTGGCGAGTTGCAACATCGGTGTGATTGATGCAACAGACATGTCCCGTATTCTCTGCAAGGCGAAACGGAAAGCTCATCCCAAATTCTCGAAAACTCTTAAGAATTGTAGTTTGACAGAGAAGAAAGCTGACCTAGGTTTTCAATGTCGAGGCAGTCGCGAGAGCAACTCCTTGATGGAGAGGTCTTAGGACTTCTCGCCGTGGGATACTTGTCTTGAAGAGGCGACGTCTTTCCGACGTGATTCTTCGCTCGTCCCACGGAAGCACTGGCCTGCTGTCCGAGAGAACGGGCGGCGATCACGATTGCTCACAAGCCGCATTGGGCCCAGGGCGCTCGGGGTCGTTGTCTGCAATCGAAGATATTTCAACTTGGTAAACAAGGCTTTCCAACGTTGGCAATCAGGCCGCTAACGAATGGGGGCACACAAGGGTTGGCTTCTCCTTTTATTTGACCAAACATCGTAAACGGTCAGGGCGGCCACCCGAAACGGGGAGAGACAATATGAAGATGCTCGCAAAGAAAGTGCAACGTTTCCTCGCATCGGAAGATGGCCCAACCGCCGTTGAGTATGCAGTGATGTTGGCGTTGATCGTGATCGTCTGCTTGACGGCGATTAGCTCGATCGGTAATAACGCCAACACCACGTTCCAAAATGTTGCAGACTCCATCGCTCCGTAACGCACGTTTGCGAGTGTGCGGTCGACATTCAGGTATCGGCCGCGGCTCGCGTGTTCGGAGAAGAGTCCACAACCCCTTGGGGCCCGCGTTTGGCCCCGAGGGGATTTTTCCGTGAAGAGGCAAGGATCGCCCACTTAAGGTTGATCAGGAAACAACTGCATTGGGAGATTGGCACCATGACGCCACTACTGTGGGGTGATTGTACTCAGACCGTCGTGCAATTTGTTTGTTGCGGCGTCTCGATCTTCACCATGTTTGTGAGCTATCTATTTGCAGTACGGGGCGCGTGACGCGCACCCCAATGATCTGATTACACCGATTGAAGCCGTGCGTGGCTCCACGACCACCACGGGCTTGAAAGGAAACACCCATGATCGATCCATCGTCTCTTGTCGATAGCCTCATCGAGAACTGGCCCGTGTGGCTTGTCACGGTGACACTGGTTGTCGCGGCTCTCATCGACGGCATTCAACTGAAAGTTCCGAACTGGATCACCTTTCCGATGGTTATCGGCGGGTGGATTTACAGCGGAATCGCTTTCGGTTGGGAAGGTCTCCTGTGGAGCTTGGTCGGAACCGTGATTGGCCTCGCGCTGTTGATGCCCGCCTACGCCATCGGCGGAATGGGCGCCGGCGACGTGAAGCTGCTGGCTGGAGTTGGTGCCTGGGTCTGGGGCGAAACCACATTTTACGCGTTCTGTGCTTCGACGGTCATCGGGGCAGTGATCGCCGTGGGCATGGTGTTGTATCGCCGTGCCTGGGACAAGCACAAGAACCAATTCATGTTGATCCTGAGTGAAGTGATGACCATTCGCGATCCCAATCAGCTCTCGGCGATTGCCGCGGAACGCAAGAGTTCCATGTTATTGCTGCCCTACGGGATCCCAATTGCCATCGGATCGATTGCCTACTTTGCCTGGGAAGGGATGTTGCTATGAAGCTTCGGAACAACGATTCGACCGGTTCTCAAGACACGGCACGATCGCCACTGAGATTGGAGAAGCTGTTCCGATTTTGCCGAAGACATCGGAGTGGGACAGCACTCGTCGAATTCGCGATCGTCTCCCCCATCTTGTTCTTGCTTGTCTTTGGCATGATTGAATACGGGCGGATGGTCATGGTGCAGCAAATCATTACCAACGCCTCACGCGAGGGAGCCCGACTGGGGGTTCTCGATGGAACGACCACAGGGGATGTACAGACTTCGGTCACCGACTATCTGGCGGGAGCGTCGGTAACGGGTGCGACCATAACGGTCGATCCGAGTCCGCCTGATTCGGCCGGTTTTGGGGAACCTGTAACTGTTACGGTTGACATTCCTTTCAATCAAGTTAGTTGGCTGCCAACGCCGTTGTTCATCGGAGGGAAGACACTTTCTGCCAGCACGATCATGCGCCGTGAAAGCGCACAGTAGGCGTTCGCGTCTTCGTGCCAGCTAGCGTTTCACCCACGGCCAACCTAACCATGGACCCCGGGAGGGGAACCGATGAGACCTAAGTCGATTGTTCTGCTGCTACTTGCGTTGGGTTGCGGCTTAGTAGCATCCATCGGAATTAACCAGGTATTGGCCACCAACCGTGCCAAACAGCCGGAGGCAAAGGGCGAGACCACGGCGATTCTTGTCGCCATGGCCAACATTGGTCTTCGCGGTGAGCTGAACGCCCAATGCGTGCGGCTTGAAGATTGGCCCGCCGAGTTGGTCCCCGAAGGGGCAATCTCAAGCCTCGACGATGTCAAAGACCGCCGATCGCGGACCTTGATCGTCAAGGGCGAGCCGATCCTGGAAGCCAAACTGCTCAGCAAAGACGCCGGTCGATCGGTCAGCGGATTGATTCCCAAGGGGTTTCGTTCGGTGTCCGTCCGTGTTGATTCGGTGAGTGGAGCGAGTAGCCTCATCTTGCCGGACGACCGCGTCGACGTGCTGGTTCACATCAGGGCCAATCCAAGTCAGAACATCAACCAAACGGTCACCCGTACAATCCTGCAAGACATCCGTGTTTTCGCGGTGAACGACCAAGTTGGTCAGAGTGAAGAGATTTCCGAAGAGCAATCCATCGCGGCAAAAACCGTCTCGCTGTTGCTAACACCGCAAGAGACCGAGTTGGTAGCACTGGCTGCCGAAGTTGGCAAACTTCGCCTAGTCATGCGAAGCCCTGAGGACGATGAGGCATCGGAAACCCATGGTGCGGATATCGCTCGCTTGCTCAACCCTGATGCGGCCGATCGCGACGGGGACGACACGAGCTTGGTGTACGACGGGAATGGCGACGGGGACAACCTCGTCAACTTCCTCAGCAACGAATCCAAGTCTGAACCAAAACTGGATGTCGAGACGATCGATGTGGAGTCGGAAAACGTGTGGACCATGGTCTTGGTCATTGGTTCCGAAGCTCGCGAAGTGCAGTTCAGATCTGACAGTCGCCTGCCGAAAGAGATCGGTTCGGGTAGCCGTGGCGGTGATGGCGGTGCCAGTGACAGCGACGCAAGTCAAGATGGGTCGCCTGACGACGTGGATATTGACGGCGACGACTTTGACGATGACGGATGGCAGGATGACGATGACGACGGATTGTCGGATTTTTCGTCCGATACGTAGATAACGTTGATTGCATTCGGCCCCAACGGTCGAAACACGAAAGAGCCGGTTTCGTTGATCCATGGATGATCGACAAAACCGTGACGAGCTACAGGGGGGCGCCAAACAGGGCGCCACGCGGTGGCCAATGGATGGCCGGCCGCGGCACACGGATGTGCAACTCAATCCGATATCGGATTTGCAAGGAATACACGGATGTACGCGCCACATCTCTCGCGGTCTCTCGCGCTGTGCGCCGGGCTGTCGTCTCTCGTTCTTTTCATTGGCCATTGCCAGCACGCAGCCGCGCAACAAGTGCGACAGCGTGAACAGATCATTTTCAAAGTCGATGCGGCCAATGAGCGTCTGGAGATGACCGTCAACACGAGCCGCATTCTGACGCTCGATGAACGGATCCCTCAGGCGCAGGTCAACAATCCCGAAGTCCTCGAGATCACACCCCTGTCGCCGACGCAGATTCAAATTTTGGCCAAGAAGCCTGGCGTCACGCAGGTCAACTTATGGGACGAGAATAATCAGATCCGCACGGTCGACGTCATCGTGTTCGGCGACGCGCAAGAGCTGGAAATGGTGCTCCATTCGCAATTCCCAAAAAGCTCGCTGAAGGTGATTCCGCTTGCCAATAGCGTGATCGTCTCCGGGTTCGTCGATCGGCCCGACATCGTCAATCGCATCATTGCCATCGCCGAGGATTACCACCCGAAGGTGATCAATAACATCAACGTAGGTGGCGTTCAGCAGGTGCTACTGCATGTGAAGGTGATGGAAATTTCCCGCACCAAGGCGCGAACGATGGGATTTGATTTCGCTCAGATCAACGGCGACGACTTTCTTACCTCCGGCATCAGCGGCCTTCTCGGCGATTTCACTTCGGCCTCAGGACTGGTCGAAACTACTGGCGGAGAGACGGCGAGTTTCGGAATCCTCAACAACCAACAGGCATTCTTTGGTTTGATTGAAGCGCTGCGGAAGAACAGTCTCTTGAAGATCCTGGCCGAACCAGACTTGGTCGCCATTAGCGGGCGGCCCTCATCGTTCAACGTTGGTGGTGAATTCCCCATCTTGGTACCGCAGAGCTTGGGCACCGTGTCGATCGAGTACAAAAAGTTCGGCACGCAGTTGGACTTCGTACCGATTGTGTTGGGCAACGGTCGCATTCGGCTTGAGGTTCGGCCACGTGTCAGTGAAATTGACAATACCCGAAGCGTGACAATCAATGAGACAACGATTCCTGGCCTTCGTGTTCGTGAAGTGGAGACGGGGGTCGAAATGCGATCAGGACAAACCTTGGCCATCGCCGGTTTGATTCAGACGCGAATGGAAAACGAAGTTCGTGCCGTGCCGTTTTTGGGCGATCTGCCATGGATCGGAGCCGCTTTCCGTCGCACAAATTCCGTGACGAACGAAATCGAGTTGCTGATTCTTGTTACCCCGGAACTGGTCGATGCCTTGGATCCCCACGAAGTCCCGCAGGGCGGACCGGGTACAAACTCGTGCAATCCGAACGACACGCAGTTGTTCTGGAAGGGACACATCGAAGTTCCCTGCCCCAGCTGTGGTCCGTACCAGGGTCAGCAGGGCTATCCCGGTGGATATCCGCAAGGTGGAAACATGCCATACGGTCCTGGTGTCCAAGTCATCGAAGGCCCCTCGGAAGTTCTTCCCGGTCCTTCGGGCGATCCGGTACCGGTCCCCATGCCCCCTGCCCCGTCACCGCCCGGCAATGGTGTACCGCCAGCATCTCCGGATACGGCGCAATTTCAGTCGAGCCGTCGTCACTATTCCCCCGGCGGTCCCGTGCAGCCCGAGATATCGCTCCAGATGCCTCATGTCTCCGCGGGCATTCCAGTGCCCGGGAATAATGCCCCGCTACCGCCTCAGCCGTCGGTAACATTAGGAGCGATTCCTCCGACACCGGGTGTGGCGATCCTTCCCTCGGTCGGGGTTCGCAATCCCTACCAGCCGCCCAACCCCTATCAAGGGTCTCCAGCATCCGCCGGAGCGACGCCGGGCCTCATCGGACCGCTGGGATACGACGTTGACGCCGAGAATTAAGCTACGTTTTCTCGTCATCAGTAGATGAGCTGTGTGGCACACAAGTGCCGCACAATCGTATCGACCACGGGGCTGGGAATTTCGTCCGCATGAAGAATGTCCTTCGATTAGCGATTGTCGACCCTGACAACGACGGCCGAGAGGCGCTCAAGACGTTGTTGTTGAGCATGGACATGATCTGGCTCGAAGCCGAATGCTCGCGGTACGAGTTTTTCGGAGATGTCGTTTCGCAAACGCAACCAGATATCGGCATCGTCACCCTCGACACGGACTCCGATAAGGCAATCGATCTTGTTCATAAGGTCACGGTCACGTCCCCCGATTGCAGCATCTTGGTCGTTAGTACGTCGTCGGACGGGTCGCTCATTCTGCGGGCCATGCGAGCGGGCGCTAAAGAGTTCATCTCGCTCCCGATCAATCTCGAAGATTTGGTAGCGGCCTTGGGTCGCATTAGCGATCGACGCTTCGGGCTAGACGAATCGCGATCTCGAGGCAGTACGGTCATCAGCGTGGCGGGTGCCACCGGTGGCGTCGGCTCGACAAGCCTGGCCGTTAATTTGGGATGTGTGCTGGCCCAAGACCCCAACAACACCGTCGCCCTGATCGATTTGGACATGAGCCTCGGCGACGCCGATGTGTTCCTCGATACGATTCCCGACTATACGTTGGTCGACGTGGCCCAAAATGTCTCTCGGCTCGACTTCGCGCTCCTAAAGAAGTCGCTGACCAAACACGATTCAGGGTTATTCCTGTTGCCACGTCCGATGCAAATGGAAGACGCCGCGACCATCGGACCTGAAGACTTTAGTAGAGTGGTTGGACTGCTGAAGGCAACGTTCACCCATGTGGTATTCGACTTGTCGAAGTCCTACGGTCCGCTAGACTTTGTCGCCATGGAGGCCTCGAACCACGTGTTGCTTGTCACGCAACTTGATTTGCCATGCCTGCGCAACATTGTGCGGCTCATGGCGTCGTTTGCCGAAATGGACGCCATGACGGACAAGATCAAGATCGTTGTGAACCGGGCCGGTTTGGACTCAGGTGAAATCAGCGTGAAGAAGGCCCAAGACACCATCGGTCGCGAGGTGTTTTGGCAGTTGCCCAACGACTATCGCACGATGGTCGAAGTCCGAAACAACGGCGTTCCGCTGATCGAACAGGCCCCGAAGGCCAAAATTACCCAATCGATCGCGCAGCTCGCCGATCGGCTTACAGGGAAAGAGCCCGTCGATGGGCTCGCCGCAGGTGGAAAGACGACCCTGAGCCGCCTGATGGGCCTCTTGCCTCGTCGCTCGGAAGAGACCCCGGCAAAGTAGTAGGCATCGCGCGTGGGGCCTCCTGTCGCCCAACATCTTCCTCACGACCCGACGGTTCTTCTCCCGGCGTGTCACTTCCTGACGCAGCCCTTGGGTTCGCGGCCTGAATCGCTCGCTGGTCGAGCTGTAACCTTCTGCTGGCATTCACGTTATCACTTTATTGCATGGCCAGCCTGCATCTGATTCGTGAGCTATGTTTCCTGGGGATACTGACCGGGGATGCGCTGAAGCTATCTGGCGGCCCCAAATCCTAAGACAACGAAGCACCACAGTTGAGTGAGCCACTATGTCTAAAGCAATAGCCGACAATTCCGCTGAAAGCACCAAGGAAACCGAATTCGACGACTTGAAACGTCGGATTCACGGCAAACTTGTTGACAAGCTGGATCTGACTCGAATCGGCGACCTCGAGGGCGACACGCTCCGCCGCGAAATCCGAATGGTCGTGGAGCATCTTTGCGATAGTGAAGACACGTTGCTCAATCGTACCGAGCGCGAACGGTTGATTGAAGAAGTTCTCGACGAAACCTTTGGGCTCGGTCCCCTGGAGTTTCTGCTCAAAGACCCATCGATTAGTGACATTCTGATCAATGGTCCCAAGAATGTCTATGTCGAGCGTCGCGGCAAGATGGAAAAGACCAACGTTGTTTTCCGCGACAACAATCATCTGCTGCAGATCATCGACCGCATTGTTTCCAAGGTCGGTCGGCGCGTGGATGAAGTTTGCCCGATGGTCGACGCTCGTTTGCAAGATGGATCGCGTGTGAACGCGATCATTCCGCCGTTGGCGTTGGACGGGGCGTCGGTATCGATTCGCCGCTTTGGTGCCAACCCACTCAAGCTGGAAGACCTGCTCAATTTCAAGGCCTTCACTCCTGAAATGGTGATGTTGCTCGAAGGTGCCATGAAGGCCCGACTCAACATGATCATCTCCGGGGGTACCGGCTCTGGTAAGACGACGCTGCTCAATACGCTATCGAGCTTCATCGCCAACACCGACCGTATCGTCACGATTGAAGACGCCGCTGAACTTCAATTGCAACAAGACCACGTGGTGCGGCTCGAAACACGTCCCCCGAATATTGAAGGCAAAGGCGCAATCACGGCAACCGATCTCGTACGAAACTCGCTGCGTATGCGGCCTGAACGAATCATCATCGGAGAATGTCGCGGTCCAGAAACGCTGGACATGTTGCAGGCCATGAACACCGGTCACGAAGGTTCGTTGACGACGATTCACGCCAACACACCCCGCGATGGTTTGGCCCGTGTCGAAACGATGATCACGATGGCGGGCTTCGATCTTCCGTTGAAGGCCATGCGGCAGCAAATTGCCAGCGCCGTTGACCTCATCATTCAGGTTAACCGTCTTCAAGGCGGACCACGCAAGGTGACTCATATCACCGAGATTCTCGGCATGGAACAAGACACTATCGTGATGCAAGACATCTATCTCTTCGTTCAGGAAGGTATTGACGAGAATGGCCGCGCGTATGGCCGGTTTGAATCGACTGGGATTCGACCGACGTTCATGGACCGTCTCGAGTCGGCCGGGGTTCGATTGCCGGCCAGTGCCTTCCGACAACGTGTCATGATGCAGGACTAAGTCACATCGTCACTCACCGTTGACGTAAACAGGAAGAGAATTCAAAGGCATGAGCCCGTTTCTCATATCAGTCGTTGCGTTTGTAGGCGTCTCCGCACTTGTAGGAGCCGTGGCCGTCTTATTGCGCGAACGAACCGACAATCGCGCCGATGACCGGATCGACTTGTTTACGGGAAGCGGGCACTCGAAGGCCGACAAAGCTTCCGAAAGCGTGTTGGCGCAGCCGTTGAACGACATGCCTTCGGCAATGGAAGGTTTCTTCAATCGCGTGACCAACCTCAATCTGCTTTTTGAACAGGCTCATACAACGCTGCAACCCTCCACGTTCTTTGCGATTTCCGCGGCATTGGGAGCAAGCGGCGCGGTCGTTGCTTGGTTCTTGCAGAGCCCGTTTGGTGTGCTGCCGGTTGCCGCACTATTCATGTCACTACTGCCGCTCATGTGGCTCTTGCATCGTCGACGCCGCCGCCTAAAGAAATTTGCCTCGCAGCTCCCGGACGCCTTGGAACTCATCTCTCGGGCATTGCGGGCGGGCCATAGTTTGGCCGCCGGATTCAGTCTCGTGCAGGACGAGATGCCCGCGCCGATCTCCGAAGAGTTTGGCCGCGTGTTTGACGAACAGAACTTAGGCATCCCATTTGAAGACGCACTGGAATCATTGACCGACCGTGTGCCCAATCTCGACTTGCGGTTCTTTGCCACGGCGTTGATTCTGCAACGACAAACCGGTGGTGATCTGGCCGAGATCCTGGACAAGATCGGACACTTGATTCGAGAGCGGTTCCGCATTTGGGGACAAGTGCAGGCCCTCACCGGAGAAGGCCGTCTCTCGGGGATCGTGCTGTTGGCGTTGCCGCCGGTGCTGTTCATGGCTGTCTATCAGTTGAACCCCTCGTACATGATGCCCCTGTTTACGGACCCGATGGGAAAACAATTGCTGGCGGGTGCCGTGCTCATGCAAGTGCTTGGTGCATTGGTAATCCGCAAGATCATTAACATCAAGGTGTAACCTAACCGTGATCTTCGCAGGACTCATCAACTTTACCGAACTACTGCCGATCGCCATTTTCGGGATGTTCGCCGCCGCTGCGTGGTGGATACTCGATGTGGTGGCCGACAAAAAAAGCCGCGCGTCGGAACGTCTCGACGAGTTGAGCCACCCCGAACTCCGACGCCGTAGTGAACTCGGCGGGGCAAAGAACTCCGGGGCCGTTTCCCGAGCAATCGAAAAGGCTTCGCCGGCGCTGGCAGCTCCGCTGCAACCAAAGAGTGAACTCGAAGTCAGCAAACTAAAGGGCCGACTAGCACAGGCGGGTTTTCGCGGGGAAGCAACGTCGAGCATCTATCTGGGGCTTAAATTCCTCGGTCTGCTGTTTGGTCTCGTGGGTGGCGGTGGCATTTTGTTGGGTTATTACGGAATGACCCAAGACTCGCTGATGTATACCGTACTGGCCGGCGGCGGGTTGTTCTACCTTCCCGATATCGTCTTGTTCTTTTTTGGCAAACATCGCAAAGACGCCATCTTTCTTGGATTGCCTGACGCGTTGGATCTCATGGTCGTGTGCGTCGAGGCAGGTCTTGGCTTGGATCAGGCCATGCGGAAGGTCAGCGACGAGATGAAGAAGAGTTGCCGCGTGATCAGCGAAGAATTTGCCCTGTCGAACTTCCAACTTCAGATGGGGCGCAGCCGTGCCGAGGTGTTGCACGAACTGGGAGTTCGCACCGGGGTCGACGACTTGCGATCGTTGGCGGCAATCTTGATTCAGGCAGATAAGTTTGGTTCCAGCATTGCCCAGGCACTACGTGTTCAAAGTGAATCGATGCGGACGCGACGTAGCCAGTTGGCCGAAGAACGAGCCGCGAAAACGGCCGTGAAGTTGATCTTCCCATTGGTGATTTTCATCTTTCCCGGCATCTTCGTCGTGCTGGTCGGACCTGCCGCCATTACGATGGTCCGCGAGATGTTCCCGGCCATGAGTGGCGGATAGTCGGCGACAAACTGGCTCTAATACGGCGAATTTACCTAATCATTCCTGTTTATCCAGCGGGCACTGCAAGCATTGAAGGTGGTCCAAAGCCAAGATGAGAACGTTGGTGTGCAGGATCATTCGAGAGTCTTCACCACTGGCGTGCCGATAGATCATAGATGTGCAGATAAGTCAATCGACTTACGACCAGGGCAAACAGCTCGGTCAACCAAGTCATGGATGTGACTTGCGGATGGTGACGCCAGCAGGGCATCCCCCGCAAGGTTGCGAATCGGGAGGATACGCAATGCAACGCTATTTTACGGCTGTCGCCATGGCAGCACTGGTGTTGGTTCCAGCCATGACGGCGAAGGCTGACTGGTGGCACCGTCCGAAGTCCGACTTCTGCAGTGCTTACGAACACAACAAAATCTGGCCTTTGCAGTTCGTGCATGCTGATCGCCAGGCGGCCACCGCCCCGTTTCAGACCATGATTGCCAAAGGCTGGCAGCGACAAAATACATTAGGCGACTATCACTTTGATGACGCAAACCAACTTACCGAAGCCGGACGCTTGAAGGTCCGCTGGATCCTCACCGATCCGGCACTAGACCGCCGACAGGTGTTTGTTCACGGGGCGATGTCGCGAGAAGTAACCACGACACGAGTATCCTCGGTGCAACAGTTCTTGGCATTCTCACAGACCGGCAACGAAATGGGGAGTGTGGCCGAGACGAACCTTGCATCACCGAGTTATCCGGCGGATTATGTCGACGAAATCGGACGCAAGTTCCGCGAGTCGATCCCACTGCCGCGGCTGCCTGAACGAGAGAAACTCAACCTGAACTGACGTCACCCGAGCGTGGCACAGTGCGACACGATGTCGAACACGGGGACCTCTTGATCAGGAAGCAGTACCACACGACCGGTGGCACCTGATGAAGAGGAATCCTGTACGATGTGTCCTGTAAATTGTTCGCCAAGACGTTTTGTTGATGACCAGCCGCACCGTCGCGGACTGAAGTTCTACGTCGGCATGTTGGTCGTCTTGCTGTCGCTGGGCGGAGTTGCCGCCGTGAAGCTTGACGTGCCCTGGGTGAGACAAGTCACCGACACGGTTGGCCAAAGCCCGACTTACCTGGCAGTGCATGATGCCGTTGAGCCAGCCGCGCGGGTCGCTAGCGGTGATGTTGATTACGTACAGCGGTGGGTGTCGCGGCAACGGACAACCCAACTTCTGTTGCTATGCACGGTCGGGGTCGCCGTCGGACTCTTCTACATCATGTGGAAGTAGCGTTGGCGAGAACCTGCACTGCTGGCAAAGCGGCTTTCAGGCGGACTTCTTTTCCTAGCTTTCTCATCTTGTTCCGTTTGGCCACACCCTCGATTCAGGTGCAGTCGCACCCGAGTTTTGGCCGATCAAGAGACTATACAGGGAAGTAACCGCGTTGGGTGAAAGAGCTTCTTGATTTGGCGTTCGCCGGGTTAAAGAAGCAACAGGCCCGACCATCTTGGCCAGGAGGTGCCGGGTGCGCAAGCACGTGCTGACTTCATCTATCGCGTCAATCGCCGTTGCGATTAGCCTGGCCGGATGTTCCAGCGATAATTCGCTGACATCGAAGAAATCTTCTCCGTTTAGTTCCTGGCGCGGAAAATCCCAGAGCGATGGAGACATTGCGCTCTCAGGGCAGGTCGATTACAACAAGCCCTACCAAGAGTATGCCGCCGATCTGAATGCACGGCCAATCGTTTCTCCGGCGCTAGGGCTCGATGGACAACCAAAGCAAAATGCCATTTCGCGCATGACTGGTTCCATGGTCGATTCGACCAAACGCATGACCACGAGTGTTGGACAAAGCATGAAGCGTGGCGCCCAAAAGGCCGGAGATCTGGTCGCACCCCGCGATGCGGCAACGGTCGATTCGATTGCTTTGAGTACTCCGGCGGGCAAGCCTGATGCATCGTTCCATGTGTCGATTGCCCGGGTTCAAGAAGTTTCCGGCAACCTTCAAGGTGCTGAATCAAGCTACAAGAAGGCGATTGAAACTGACAAGAAAGACCTTGATGCTCTGTTGGGCTACGCCCACCTGCTGGACCGGCAAGGCCGTTTGGCCGAAGCCGCCGAGCTTTATCAGCAGGCCACCAAGCATCATCCTGAATCGGCCACGGCGCTAAACGACCTTAGTATCTGCTACGCGCGACAGGGCATGATGGGCCCATCGGTCGATGCCTTAAGTTCCGCGGTCCGCATCGAGCCCCAGCGAAAACTGTACCGCAACAACATCGCCAAGGTGTTGCTCAAGATGAACCGCATTGACGAAGCCTACGAACACTTGGCCATCGTCCACGGAGCGGGCGTCGCCCATTACAATGTCGGATACATTCTGCAAGAGATGGGGAACACCCAGGACGCGATGCGTCATTTCGAGTATGCCGTGGCCGCCGATCCAAGCTTGGTCGAGGCTCAGAGGTGGCAGCAGATGTTGGCCCAAGGTCAGACTCAAACAGATACGGTTGCCGCCGACCAGCGATACCGGGTCATTCCACCAGCAGCGACACCGAGCTTGCCGACCCAACAACCGCTGGCGACTGCTAGTCCGCAAACCGTGGCGCCAGGGCAAAACGAATACCGCGGCCCCTTGGTACCGCCGCAATCGGGCGCCGCCCAGGGTGCAAACACCCCAGTGCCGCCTACTTATGGCAACAGCTTGTATTAGCAGGCTGTCAGGCGTTCGCTGTAAGCGGCCCCTGCCCTGCCCCAGAATTCCGTATCTTCGGGCATTCTTGGTCTCTCCGCCGGCTCTCGCCGTATCGAACGAACCGTGCCGCTCATTTTGGTTGATCGGGCCACCAGGTGCGATCTCCGGGTATGATTCATCGCTGCATCAGCGAGCAGCGGGCAACGTCGCACACTTCGTCGGGTGAGATTGCTCGATCGCCCAGTTGAAAGAAAGGGCGCCGCGACTACGATAAAGGTTTGCAGCGGATCAGGTCGTCGGATCCGGCGAGAATGTGGCAGTGTAACGACGCAACCAACCCGTTTCGCCTCTCCGAATGAAGTCCAACCCGATGCCGACCGCTGCTGATTCCAAGGAGCCGTCGCCCGAGTCGTTTTCTGGCGAGCCAACCAACTGGAAGTTGGTGATCGTGGCCGTGGCGATCTTGGTCGCGGCTTGCCTTCTGACATTTGGTCGTTCCGCGGGTAATCAGTTCTTGCTGTGGGACGACAGCCTCCATATCACCGACAACCCTTACCTCACGCCACCCAGCACGGAAGGGCTCGGCAAACTATGGGGGAGTTCGTACTCGGGGCTTTACAACCCGATGTCGTACACCTGGTGGGCTGCCCTGGCGACGGTTGCCTACTCCTCGCCGAGTGCGGGCGAAGAGACGATCAGCGCCGTACCGTTTCATATTGGAAATCTGGCGTTACATACGGCCTGCGCGCTGCTGGTGTTTGTCGTTCTCAGACGCTTGGTCAACAGCGTTCCTGGGGCGCTACTTGGGGCATTGCTCTTCGCGGTTCATCCACTGCAAGCCGAATCGGTGAATTGGGCCTCTGAAGCCCGAGGATTACTAGCCGGCTTATTTGGGCTCATCGCCATCTGGCTCTATCTCCGTGTGACCGAGATGGAATTCGAGACGATGCCCGTCGAAGACGATCCATCGCCGAAAGAAAAATCGCGAGCCACCGAACCAAGTTCCAAGACCTCCTCTGGAGACGCAGATGGCAACGAGGATTCGGAGGAGTATGACGATGAGTACGACTTGCCGCCAATTCCGGTGGGGCGATACATTGTCTATACGCTGGCAACCGCTGCTTTTTTGATTGCCTTGTTGTCCAAGCCGTCGGCCGTGGTAATCCCGCTGCTGGCATGGGTTCTTGACTTCGTCTGGTTGGGCCGCCGGCCGAAGGGCCGGCCAGAGGTGTGGAGCGATTGGTCGTTGCTCGTTGTTTGGGCGTTGATCAGCCTCGGCGTGGCGTACGGAACCATGTCCATACAATCGGGCTTGGGAGATGCGCAGGCACACATTTGGTGGGTCCGTCCGCTCGTGGCCGGCGACGCTCTTTGTTTCTACTTGTACAAACTATTCGTTCCGGTGTGGTTTTGTACCGACTACGGTCGCACGCCAACGTTCATCATCAGTCAGTGGTGGGGCTTTTTGACTTGGTTTGTTCCGGCGCTGTTCGTGGCACTCTTGTGGCGTTTAGAGAACCCCAAGCCATGGCTGACGGCCGTGGCGATTTCGGCGATTGCCATCCTGCCGGTGTTGGGACTGGTCCCCTTCGCGTTTCAGTTCTACTCGACGGTTGCCGACCGCTATATGTACTTGGCGATGTTAGGCCCCGCGCTGGCCGTGGCTTGGCTGGTGAAAACCAATCCGCGAAAAGAGACGGTGTATGGCGTCGCGATTGTACTTTGCGTGTTGGCAGCGCTTAGTTTTCGCCAGAGCGGCTTTTGGCACGACAACAACTCGCTGTTCAAGCATACGCTTGACGTCAATCCCCGCAGCTTCATGGCGTACGCGAACCTCGGGAATCAATGTATTGTCGAAGGAAAGTTCGTCGAAGCGAAACAAGACTTCCAGGCCGCACTGGAGATATTTCCTCGCCACGCTGAATCGCTGATTGGAATGGGGCTCTTGTTGCGCGAGCAGGGTGACGTCAATAAGGCAGTCCCCTTCTTGCAACAGGCCGTTGCCATCAATCGCAACGCCGCGCCTGCCCTAAACGCGTTGGGGATGGCCTATCAAGACCAGGATCGCCTGCAAGAAGCCACCGCTCTGTTGGTCCATGCAGTTCAAAGCGATCCACACTACTATCTGGCACGAATCACGCTTGGCTTCGTACTCATCGAACAAGATCGCACGGGCGAGGCCATCGATCAATTCGTCGAAGCCCGGCGGATACGACCCGGCTTGATCAAGGCCAATTTTGGGATCGCCCAAGCGATGATCAAGCAAATGGCCGAGAAAGGGGTTGCCCCGGACCGGGAAGTCGTTGACAAGGTGATTGCCCTGCTGACGGCGGTCTACGAACGTGATCCAGAGTATCCGGACGTGCGAAGTCTATTGGCCACTTCACATCAATTATTGGCCACCTTGCTAAAAATTGAACAACGGTTCGCCGCCGCCGAAGAGCAGTTGCAGTTGGCGCTGAAGTTGATCCCTGATTCGACCGATCTACGGATCGACTTGGCC
>CAZNXE010000074.1:14080-20704 GCA_964576465.1 uncultured Planctomycetaceae bacterium | reverse complement strand
TCTCGGATCAGCGAATCCCACTGCTCGTCGACCGAGCGGCGAGGCAGCGCGCTTTGTTTTGGTAAGTATTCCTCGCGATCGCCAACCGTGACCGACAAGGTTTGAACCTTGCCTTCGCGGAAGATCATCACGGGCACTTCGCGATCAACTTCGGTAAGATTGACCAAGTTGATCAGGTGGTCGATGTCTTCGACGGGCACATTGTTGAAACGCAAGACAATGTCATCGACCCGGAGGCCGGCATCTTCCGCGGGAGAACCTTCGGTGATCTTCGTGATTCGGGCACCCTGCAGACGTGGCAGCCCGAGCCTGGCCGCCGCGGCCGCATCGAACTGTGCATCAAGCTTCACGCCCAAGAACGCCCGACGTAGCTCGCCCCGATCGACGAGCTGTTTGGCAACGACCATGACCATGTTGATGGGAATGCTGAACCCGATTCCCTCGTTGCCACCGGAGTTGCTGGCAATCGCGGTGTTGATTCCCACGACCTCGCCACGCAGATTGATCAGCGGACCTCCGCTGTTGCCCGGGTTGATCGCGGCGTCGGTCTGGATAAAGTCCTGAAGTTCGACGCCGTCATCGCCCAGCTTCAGCGAACGGCGCCCTTTGGCACTGACAATGCCGAAGGTGACCGAATGGCTCAGGCCGAAAGGGCTGCCAACAGCCAACACGAAGTCGCCAATTTCCAAGCCGGTGCTGTCTCCAATGCGCGCGGGAGTGAGCGATTCGGCTTCGATCTCCATCACCGCTACATCGGTTCCCGCGTCGGACCAGACTCGCACGGGATGAATGCTGCGGCGGTCGTTCAAGTTGACATCAATCCGGTCGTTCTCGGCATCCTTGATCACGTGCCGGTTAGTGAGTACATAGAACTTATCTTTGTATTCAATCACCACCCCGGAGCCGGCCTCTTCGACAATGCGGCTGCCAAACCGCTGACTGAATCGTTCGTCTTTCTTGGCTTCGATATGCACCACGGTGGGGGCCACGAACTTGGCAATTCGCTTTAGAATGAAGCCTTGCTCCTCGAGGTGGGTCGCCTCACGTCCCAATGCCTCGAACGCCTGTTGGCGTTCTTCGGGCGTGTACGAGACAATGCCTGGCTGAACCTGGGCATTGACCGTTCGTAGGCCAAATTGCGCGGCGGTTGCCCCGAGGGCAATGCCAATCACCACCAAGAAGGCGCTCCATGCTGTGGAACGTAAGCGGCCCATCAACGTCCTCCATGACGATGGCGTGGCGAATTGAATCTAGCTTCGGAGAGAAGTGCCCCCCGTGCGACTGCCGATCCCCAAGACAAGTCGATGGGGCCTTGCAGCGAAGACCGATCAACTAATCAGGTTCGCGACAGATTTCGTTTGACTGAAGTTTCACCTGAAACAGGGGCTTTCCCGTTTCGCTGCACCACGAACCCCTGAGGACGTGCGGTTTGCGAGCAAGGAAAGCCAGCGCGGTGCGCTACGAAACGTCCATCTCGATATCGTTGATCGTCAGATCGTTATCGTTCGATCCACTGTCGAGAACACGTCCCCAGTCGGCTTCCGCACCGCTGGCACCCCCAGTTCGTTCGTATTCGCGCTGACACTCGATGCACATGGTTGCATAGGGCAGGGCAGTCAAGCGAGCCATCGGGATTTTGGAAAGGCACCCCTCGCACAGTCCGTAGTCGCCCGAACGCATGCGTTCCAGCGCCTTTTCAATCGAGGCCAATTCGCGGCTTTCGACTTCGGCCAATTGCGAAGAGATTTCGTCTTGTGCCGAATCCAGAGCGAAGTCCACGACATCGCCACTGCTCTGTTCGCGGAGTTCTTTCAGCATGCTCAAGTCGCCGGCAAGCGCCTTACGCAGCGCGTCGCGCCGACGAATAAGCGTCTGTTGCATGTTCAGAATGGTTTCATTGCGCGCCATTGATGCTGTTCCTTTATCGTTCGATTCCCGGCCGCACCGAAGGCGATCTCCCCCCCTCAGTTAAGCCGTTGAGCGAACTCCCTTCTCTAGAACCCGTTGCCTGTTCCACGGTTGTTGGTCACCGACCGCATCGGTCGACCCGTTCCGCCGGTCGCATGTGCGGTAACCAAAATATAGTACGCAGATCAAGCCAGACGGGTCACGAAATTGACGCCGAATTGCCGGTTTGTCCTGTGAATGGTTTCACAATCCGTAAATGCCCTTTGTTTCACAGCTTAGGCCACCTCCTGTTGCTGTTCTCGATGGCCAAAACTCTCACGTGGCCTCCTGGAGAAGGCATGGGACACTTTTGAGATCGCAGCGAGTGGTTCAGGCAGATCACCTTTGCGAACCCCGTGTTCCGACCGCTAACGGATAATCGACAAAACCGGCAAAGATGTGCAGCCGTTTTTCTGAATACCGGCAGAGATTGCCGATCTCGCCGCATCTTACGACGCTGGCAGTTGGCGAAAGGTTCCCCCAACGGAGGGAAAAAGCAGGTTTCTTCCCCGATCTCATCGACCTTGGCTAGCCTGGAAAGTCCGGGCTATGGCGGCGATGGGGCGCGGTGCGTGGCGATGACCCTGGCTGTGGGAGACGTTAGATCGCGGCGCAGATAGATGTAAAAGGCAGGTGGGCCATCGTAGATCCACTGTTCGACGATCGATGTACCGCTGAGAGTTCGGGTGACCCGATCGGGGGAGGGGAGCCTGCGCAGCACTTCTGCTTCGCTATCGCCCACGCTCAACTCGCCGCGCCGCTGCTTTCGCTCGTCGCGCATCGCGCCGGCGTCTATTTCGTCGATACGCTGCCATCGTCCATTGATGTAATCATATTCCAGCTCTCGCAATCCCTCGCGGGCTTCTAGCAAATTGGCGTCGATGGCCAGGGCCTGCTGATAGAGTTCGGCTGCCGTCGTGTCTTCGGCGGCCAACGAACGAAAATCGGCCGCCAATTGCAAGTGGCCTTCGGCATCGTCCCCGACGAGCGCCGTGCGCGCTGCGGCAAGCCAGCGACTGACGACCGTTTCGGCCTCCATAGGAAGCTCCAACTCGCGATAGCCATCGCGAACCGCGAGAAGCTTGCCACGTGTCAGTGTGCCGGGCTCTTCCGCCTGACGGTTCAGCTCAGCGAGCCGAAAACGACGCCACAACTCAGGGCGCTCGGGCAATAGCCGCCGAACCCGAGTGGCCAGTTCTCCGGGATCGGCACCCGCGGCGGCGGATAACTCCATCGCCTGGGCCATGAGATCGACCCACAACGCCCGATGGAACAACGTAAGTTGTTCATCGCTGGCGGCAGCATAGGTCGCCATGGGCGATTCAAAATACTCGTCAAAATCGGCCAGTTGTTCGACGGTCATCTCGGTCTGGGTATCGGGCAAGAGCTGGCCTGCCCGAACCGCCAATTCCTCGACCGCTCGAACGTCCTTCTCGGGCAACCTCCTTCGCGCGACCCACATGGCGCGATGTCGAATTCGTAGTACATCGGCCTGTGGACGTTCGATCTGCCCGGCACGCTCGGCCAGTGCAAGCAACTGCTCGACATCCTCTCGTCGGGCGGCTTCGTCGACTTCCCAGTCGAACGCCTCGTGGTCTGCCTTCTGAGCGAGCCTCCTCAGCAACCGATCATTGTACCACTGGCCACGCTCACGGGCCCATTGTCCCAAGGCGTATAGTTCGGCGTGATCCCCGGTGACAATTCGCTTGCGTTGGTTCTTGAACTGTTTCGCCTCCGAGGGTAACTCCCGGACAGAAACGACCTTGCATATGAGTTGCTTCCCGTCGCGGCTCAGGGTGCCGACCATTTCCAGCCGTTTGGTGCCAGCATGAATTCTGCGGCTGGCACGCTCTAGATGAAAGTCGATGTTGGAATTGACCAACCGCACGCGATTGGACGAGGCCGATGCAAAACGGCCCGTGACGCGGATCTGCTGCGAGAGCCAATCCTCCGCGTTGGCTTCCAGTTGGTGAACCTCCATGCGATCGTTGGGTTGTACGGCATCGGCGCGCGCGACGAGCAGACAGCACACGCACACAACGACGATTCGGAAAACGAGGTCCATCACTTGTGCTCCACTCCCGCATCGCTGGCTTGTCGGGTGGTTAGCGTTCGTAGGTTGTTGCCATCGGGCCAGCCCATGTGTTCTAGCGGTGAGGCCAAGGTCAGCAGCGTGCAACTCTCGGGCGCGAGTGTTAACAGCCACAGTCCAGCCTCGGTTGGCGAGGGCTCGAGGCCGACAAGACGCGCCCCGAACAACAATTGTCGCGGCGGCTCTCCAGGCACAATCGCCGAGAATGCCTCGACGTCGGGTAGACGAACCTCAATTCTTGCCTCAGGGGCCATGGCTGCCCATTCGAATCGCAACATGGTCCGAGGGCCCGTTTTCTCAGGTCGTTCAATCTCGCCAGGTTCGACTTGCTCATGGTCCTCTTCAAGTTCGTTGGCATGCGACAAAACGCGAGACGCCCGGGCGTCGAAGATCAGACATCGTCCCATGAACCGTTCTTGGAACTGTTGGGGCCATTGTTCAGGATCGACCGGAGTACCATCGAACGACTCTGTCGTCAGCCGGTGAATAGAACCCACGGCAAGCGATGACCAAATGATCGACTCTCGAAAAAGTTGCTGGGCCGCCCGTTGTCGGGGGCTTTCTCCACGCAACCCGCGTGCGGCGCGATCGGCCCTGCGTAGCTGGTCGCGCGCCAACACGAATTCGCCATTGCCCAGCGACTCGATTCCCGAAGCGGTGTACGTCACGATGTCTTTCGCAAACTGCTTCTGGCGATAGCGATCCCATTGCCACGCCGCAGTGGCAAGGACCATCATCGTAACGGCGGTTAAGATCAACTGAAGTCGCGTGACTCGCGGTCGGCGCCACGCGCCAAGCTTAGCGACAAACGCTTGCCACGCCGCGCGACAGCGTAAGAACAGATGATGACGCAGGCGTGCGACGACATCCGCGTGAGAGGGCTGTGGCTGCTCCGGCGGAGTATCGATCATCACCCGGCGGCGCGATTCGCCAGCCTGCCCGGGCGGTTTGTTGGTCGGAGGCCAATTCTCGTCGCTCTGTCGCCGGCGAGGCTTGGGAGCCCGACGCGGATTACGCGGCTGAATATAAACCGTCGCGCCACAATTCGGGCATTGCAGTTCCGCGAACCGGGGGCGGCGGAAGCCACTGAGCGACGTGCCGCATGAACAATCGACCTCGAACGGTTCATCATCGGCAGATGCCGAACGGCTTAACCGCCGCCGCTCGATCGCCGAAACGACGATGTCACTCACGTTCACCATAGAACCGTTCGCTGACAGAAGAAGACGGACATGTGGGGCGCCTGCGGGAAACCATGCACAACGTCCAGCAGAACGTTTCGGGAGACTTACTGCAAGCGCTGTCGCTCGAACACCTCCGCGGGGCAGTTTCGCCGATCTGTTCGCTGCTCGCAGGGCCGATTATTGCGGGATATGCCGGTCAGATTGATTTCACAGGTCGGTGCTTTGACTGTGCCGGTGCCGCAACCTATATGCCTGAGACAGATTCCATCATGTTCGTACCCGTCCGGCATTTGGCTACAGGACGGTTGTGCTGGGATTTGACCGAATCTCTCCGTACTGAACCCACCCGCCTACCCCAAGTGCTCACTATGGTCCTCTTGGCTTCGAAGCCTGAAAGTCAGTTGTTAGGAACGTCCCTTGGTTCGCTTTGCTTCCGCATCGTCGACGGCCCTCAACGCGGTGAATTGATCCGCTTGAACGGGGCGAAGTGTACGTTCGGCACCGACTCACAATGTACCGTGCGACTCGTCGCCGCTGGCATCAGTCCAGTTGGTTGCCTGATACTCCGCGGGGCGTCACGCACGATCGCGCGAAGCTGGCACGGCACTGTCGAGATCAATGGAAAGCCCCTTGAAGCGACCGTGCTCAACCAAGGCGATCGACTGAGCATCGGTCCGGTCACGCTGGAGGTTGTCGATCTCAACGAACCGTTCACGGTCAACGAATTGCCTAACGATGCGTCACATCGCCCCGATCGACAACCGACTGAGATGCCCTCGGAGCGTGGCGAAGTCCAAATTCGCACCGCCGATCAACTTGTCGAGGGGTTACGTGAGAGAGAGCGTCATCAACGCAGTCGCACGCGTCGCATCGTGGCCACGCTGCGAGATGCTCGTGGGCGACTGAATGAGATGGAACTGCAACACCTGCAAGACGAGCAGGAAATAAGCGAGCTACACGAAGAAAGTCAAAAAGCACGGCAGATCCAAAGTCAACTGGCGACCGAAACCCAGCGGCTCGCAACCCGAGATCGTGAGATCGATGCCCGTCAGGCACGAATCGAGGAACACCTGCGTCAGGGGCAACAGCAGCTTGCCCAGAGACAGCAACAATACGAACAGAAGTTGGGGCAGTTGCAGTCGCGGCAGAACACATGGGAAGCCGAGCGGCAAACGTATGAGCAACAACAGCGAGCAAGGCTTGACGCGGATGCTGAAAAGCTCTCACGACAGCAAGAAGACATCACCAACCAGTTGATCGACCTTGCTGATGTAAAACAGCGGCTTGTCGTGGGAGAAGCGGAGCTGACGGCCAAGGATTATCAACTCGATCAACAGCAAGAAGATATCACCAACCAGTTGATCGACCTTGCCGATGTGAAACAGCAGCTTGTCGTGGGAG